>VGXW01000090.1 GCA_016873195.1 Planctomycetota bacterium
CCCGTGATCCAGTAGTAACCGTCCTCGTCGCGGCGGCAGCCGTCGCCGGTGAAGTACTTGCCCGGGAACTGGCCGAAGTAGACCTGCCGGAAGCGCTCGTGGTCGTTCAGGATCGTGCGCGCCTGGCCCGGCCAGCTGCCGAGCAGGCACAGGTTGCCGGCGACGCCGTTGCCGGTCAGTTCCACGCCCTGGTCGTCGACGAGCACGGGCCGCACGCCGGGCAGCGGGAACGTCGCCGAGCCGGGTTTGCAGGTCGTCGCGCCGGGCAGCGCCGAGATCAGGATGCCGCCGGTCTCGGTCTGCCACCACGTGTCGACGACGGCGCAGCGCTTGTCGCCGACGACGTCGTGGTACCACTGCCAGACCTCCGGGTTGATCGGCTCGCCGACCGAACCGAGCACGCGCAGGCTGTCGCGCCGGTGCCGCCGGACCGGCTCGTCGCCGAACCGCAGCAGCGCGCGCAGCGCCGTCGGCGCGGTGTAGAAGATCGTCGCCTGCACGTCGTCGACGACCTGCCAGTAGCGGCCCGGATCCGGGTAGACCGGCGTCGACTCGAACAGCACCGTCGTGGCGCCGTTGCACAGCGGGCCGTAGACGATGTAGCTGTGCCCGGTGACCCAGCCGATGTCCGCGGCGCAGAAGTGCACGTCGCCCGGGCGCCAGTCGAACACGAGTTGATGCGTGTAGGACGCGTAGACCAGGTAGCCGCCGGTCGTGTGCAGCTGGCCCTTGGGCTTGCCGGTCGAACCCGACGTGTAGAGCACGAACAGCGGGTCCTCGCTGTCCATCCACTCGACGGGGCTGTAGGCGCGCTGGCGGCTCATCTCCTCGCAGAGCCACAGGTCGCGGCCCTGCTGCATCGGCACCGGCGTGTCGGTGCGCCGCGCGACCAGCACCGCGCGCACCGGCACGCCCTCGAGCGCCTCGTCGACGGTGCGCTTCAGCGGGATCGTCTTGCCGCCGCGCAGGCCCTCGTTCGCGGTGATCACGATCCGGCAGTCCGCGTCGACGATGCGGTCGCGCAGCGACTCGGCCGAGAAGCCCGCGAACACGACGCTGTGCACCGCGCCGATCCGCGCGCACGCCAGCATCGCGACGACCGCCTCGGGGATCATCGGCATGTAGATGCAGACGCGGTCGCCCTTCTGCACGCCGTGGCGGCGCAGCACGTTGGCGAGCCGGCCGACCTGCTCGTGCAGCTCGCGGTAGGTCACGTGCCGGTACTGGCCCGGCTCGTCCCCGACCCACAGGATCGCCGTCTGCTCGCCGCGCTCGACCAGGTGGCGGTCGATGCAGTTGAAGCTCGCGTTGAGCTTGCCGCCGAGGAACCAGGCGACCTCGGCCTTCTGGAAGTCCTGTTCGCAGGCGCGCTCGAAGCCGTGGAACCAGTGCACGCGCTGCGCCTGCCGCCGCCAGAAGCCCGACGGGTCGGTCAGCGATTCGTGGTACAGGCGCTGGTAGTGCTCGAACGACGCGACGTGGGCGGAACGCGCGATGTGCGGTTTGGGCGGGACGATGGGATCGGCCATGGCTCGACGGGATCTCGGGACGAAGTGGGGATGGCAGGCGGGACGATCAGAGGGCGCGCACCCAGTGCAACAGCGTGCGCACGGCGGTGCCCGCCGCACCGCCCTTGTAGTAGTCCTTGGCGACGCCGCCGTAGGCCGCGCCCGCGATGTCGAGGTGCGCCCACGGCACGTCGCCGACGAAGTGCGACAGGAACGCCGCGCCCGCGATCGCGCCGTTGCCGTGCTGCGGGCCGTTGATGTTCGCGAGGTCGGCGAACTTGCTCTTCAGCTGCTCCTTGTGGCACTCCCACAGCGGCAACTGCCACAGCGGTTCGTCGGCCTTCAGGCCGGCCTCGCGCAGCGCGTCGATCAGCGCCTGGTCGTTGCCCATGATGCCGGCGCACTCGTGGCCCAGCGCGACGACGACCGCGCCGGTCAGCGTCGCGAGGTCGACGAGCCGCACGGGCGCGTGGAACCGCCGCGCGTAGGCGATCGCGTCGGCGAGCACGAGCCGGCCCTCGGCGTCGGTGTTGAGCACCTCGATCGTGTGCCCGTCCATCGCGCGCACCACGTCGCCGGGCTTCTGCGCGTTCGGCCCCGGCATGTTCTCGGCGGCCGCGATCAGGCCGATCACGTCGTAGCGCGGCCGGCTCGCGCCGAGCCCGCCGCGCGCGAGCGCGTGGAACAACCCCAGCACGGCGGCGGCCCCGCACATGTCGTAGCGCATCTCGTCCATCTTCGCGGCGGGCTTGATGCTGATGCCGCCGGAGTCGAACGTCAGCCCCTTGCCGAGCACGCAGACGCTGCCCTTGGCGCGCCCGGCACGATACTCGAGCACGATGAAGCGCGGCGGTTCGTCGCTGCCGCGCGCGACGCCGAGCAGGGCGCCCATGCGCAGCCGCTCCATGGCCGCGCGCTCCAGCACCTTGACGCGGATGCGACCGCCGGCCAGCTCCCGCGCCGCGCGCGCCAGCGCCGCCGGCGTGCACCGGTTCGACGGCTGGTTGCCGAGGTCCCGCGCGAACGCCGTCGCCGCGGCCCCGATCGCCCCGAGCTCGAGGCCGTCGCGGAACTGCCGTCGGTCGCGAGCGCCGCCGCCGGCGAGCACCACCTGGCAGTCTTCGGCCTTCCTGGGCTTCGGCCGCCGCAGCTTCGGCGGCTCGTAGCGGTACGCGCCGAGCGCGAGGCCCTCGGCCACCGCCAGGCCCGCCGCGAACGGCGGCACCGTGCCGAGCCCGGCCCGGCCGACCACGAGCAGGAACGAGGCGACGCCGACCTCGGCGGCGGCCGCCTGCGCGACGGCCGACGCGCGGCGCAGCTTCTCGGTGTCGGCCGTGTCCGGCTCGCCGAGCCCCACGCAGCCGAGCCGGCGGAACGCCGCCTTCGGCGGCTGGTGGAACAGGGAAACCGTGCGGAAGGTCGTCTTCAGGTCGCCGGTCCGCTCGGCCGCGGCCAGCGCATCCCGCAGGGCCGGGCCGGGGTCGGGCAGCGCCCCCTTCGCGACCAGGGCGACGGCGAGATCGCCGCGCGCGCGGCCGACGGCGAGGGCAGGGCGGATCTTCATGCGCGGCCCTTGTATCCCCGCGCCCCGCCGCGCACCACGGAGCAGCGCGGCTCAGCCGCCCGGGCGGGGCAGCTCGCCGACCCAGCGCGCCGCATCCCCGTCGCGCAGCCGCTCGAGCTTCCAGATCGGCACCTCGCCCTTCAGGCGGTCGATCAGGAACCGGCACGCGTCGAACGCCGGGCCGCGGTGCGGCGCCGCGACGACGACGACGACCGAGGCCTCGCCGACGGGCACCTCGCCGAGCCGGTGGGCGACGCGCACGCGCGTGACCGGGTAGCGCTTGATCGTCGCCTCGAACAGCTCGCACATCACGCCCTGCGCCATCTCCGGGTAGGCCTCGTAGCGCAAGGCTTCGACCGTCGCCCCGTCGTTGTGGTCGCGCGTCGTGCCGGTGAACGTGACCACCGCACCGTCCGCGTCGCTGCGGCACTCGGCTTCCAGCGCGCGCGCGTCGAGCGGGCCCGCGTGCAGCTCGAAGCGGTAGAGCGCGGCACCGCCTTCGCCGCCGCTGATCGGCGGGATGAACGCGACCTCGTCGCCCGGTGCGAGCATGCGGTCGGCCCGCGCGTAGTCGCGGTTCACCGCATAGGCGACCGGCAGGCGCAGCAGCAAGGGCCGATCCCGGCCGAGTTGCTGGCGCAGCCCTTCGACCGTGGTGCCGGCGGGGACCTCGACGTCGAGCGCGTCGGCACCGAGCAGTTCGCGCACCGAAGCGAAGCAGCGCACGGTGACACGGACGGGGTTCGCGGCCATGACGCCATTCTGCGCGCTGCGGCGCGCACGCGCCACGGGCGTGATACGCTGGTCAGTGGATACCGTGGCCCCAGCGGTTCCGCCCTGCCTCCCGGAGTCCCGCATGCGCTCCAACCTCCCACTGCTGTCCGCGTTCTTGCTCGGATCCTGGCTGTGCGCCCAGACCTGGACGCAGACCTCCCTGCCGCCTCTGACGTCCCCTGGCCCACGCCGCGCCGGCGCCATGGCCTTCGACGGCGCGGGCCCGACGCCCCGCCTGCTGCTGCACGGCGGCCTCTACGCGAGCCCGAGCACCCTGCTCGACGAGACCTGGGTCTACGCCGGAGGCTGGCAGCTCCTGACGCCGACTTCGGCGATGCCCGGCCGCTGGGGCCACCAGCTCGTGCGCGACACGCTGCGGAACCGCCTCGTGACGTTCGGCGGCCGCTCGCCGACGATCACCGCCTTCGCTGCGGACACGTGGCGGTGGACCGGCACGGGCTGGTTGCAGATCCAGACCGCGCACGCCCCCGCGCCGCGCTACCTCTACGGCATGTGCTACGACGCGCTGCGCGACCGCATCGTGCTCTACGGCGGACGGACGGTCTACGCAAGCCCCGCCGACACCTGGGAGTTCGACGGCACGGACTGGCAGCAGCGGCAGCCGGCCAACTCGCCCGGTCCTCGCCAGGAGATGGTGATGGCCCACGATACCAGCCGCGGCGTGACGGTCCTGTTCGGCGGGTTCCGCGAGCCGACCTCGCTGCTGCTCGGCGACACCTGGGAGTACGACGGCACCGACTGGCTGGAGACGTCTCCGCCGAACAGCCCGTCGCCGCGCTACCGCTGCGCGTTCGCCTACGACAGCAGGCGCCAGCGGATCGTCGTCTACGGCGGCTACGACGGCGCGCAGATCCTCGACGACACGCTCGAGTACGGCGGCTCCGCCTGGGTGGTGACCGCCACCAGCGGCGGTTCGCCGCACGCCACCGAGATGTACGCTGCCTACGATCCGGTGCGCACCCGCACCGTGACCTTCGGCGGCGTCGGCACGGTGTTCAGCAACCAGACCTTCGAGTACCTGGGCGCGGCGACCGCGCAGTTCGGCCCGTTCGGCCAGGGTTGCCCGACCTCGGCCGGCGTGCCGGCGCTGACCGCCGCGGCCCTGCCGCGGCTCGGTCAGTCGTGCGCGTTCGAAGTCGCCGGCCTGCCGCTGTCGACCGGCGTCGTGATCGTCGCGATGGGCCTCACCCACACCACCTGGAACGGCAGCCCGCTGCCCCAATCGCTCGCGAGCTTCGGCCTGCAAGGCTGCTCGCTCGCGGTCGCGCCCGACGCGCTGCTCGCGGCCGTCGCTGTCGGCGGCTCGGCGAGCTTCGGCTTCGCCGTGCCGAACCAGGCTTCCCTCGCCAACCTGTCGCTCTACCTGCAGGCCTTCGCACCCGACGCGCTCGCCCCGAACGGCATGGGCGGCATCAGCCGCGCCGGCCGCGCCACGCTGGGCAGCTGACGCGCGATGCGGTGCGCAGCATCGCGCTGCGGCGCGCATGGCGCCGCGGCGCTTGCGCGGACGGACACGCGCCGGGATCCTGGGCGACCTTCCGGCCGCCCGGCCGGAGCATCCCACGCCGATCCGATCGGCCAGCCCAGCACCCCGGAAAGACCATGCTATCCCTCCTGCTCGCCGCGGCCTGCGCGCCGCAAGGCCCCGGTTCCTCCACCGCCCCGGTCGTCATCAACGAGTTCTCCTACGACGACGCCACGGGCACCGACGACAAGGAGTTCGTCGAACTCTACAACCGCACCGCTGCGCCGATCGATCTGTCGGGCTGGGTGCTGCAGTGCATCGAAGGCACCGGCACCACCTCGGCCGTCAACTTCACGTTCACGATCCCGGCCGGCACCACGATCAACCCGGGCGGCTACGTCGTGATCGGCACCGCGCTGGTGCCGAACCTCACGCCGGGCTGCACCGTCGCCGCGAACTGGCTCGAGAACTCGACGTCCGCCGACGGCCTCGTCTTGTTCGACAACACCAGCACGGCGATCGACTGCGTGCTGTGGTGCTTCTCGCAGTGGACCACGCCGGTGCCCGCCTATGCCGAGGGCACGGGCATCTGGGGCCGCATCTTCGCGAACGACACGGCGGCGAACCCCAACTTCACGTCGCTGCAGCGCCGCGTCGACGGCTACGACAGCAACAACAACGGCTTCGACTTCGTCTACATGGGCTGGACGCCGGGCGCGGCGAACGGCAGCGGCAACGTGCTCGCGCTGAACCACGTGCAGACCTGCGACGGCACCGCGGGCAGCACCCTCACGGGCGACTTCTCGAGTTCGTTCGCACCGCCCGTGCTCGCCGATCCGGCCAGCGTGACGCGCGCGATCGTCGCGTCGGTGCCGGTCGTCATGACGATCCCGGCCTCGCCGCAGGGCGGCAACGTGCTCGTGATGCACGACCCGACGGGCGGCGGCAATTCGCAGTACCTGCGCCTGCCGGTCGGCGACGACTTCCTCGTCGAGTGCTACGTCTACGTCTCCGGCGGCAATGCCGCGATCGCGGGCACCGAGGGCGAAGCCTACGCGATCGGCGTCGGCACGACCGACTCCTACGCGTCCCCCGCCGACGTGCCCGGCACCTACTACGCGGCGACCAGCGCCTGCACGGGCCTCGGCAACCGCGAGCCCGGCGCGACCGGCATCGCGTGGATGGCCTACCAGACGACCGCGCAGACCGCGTTCTACCTCGTCGACATGAACAACGGCGGCCCCGGCTTCGCGGTGCTCGGCGGCCCGGTGGTCGCGACCCCCGGCACGAACGACGGCTGGCGGCGCCTGCGCCTGCGCGTCGCCGGCGGCTCGGTCGTCGGCAACTTCGGCGGCACCTTCGGCGCCGACGACGGGCAGCGCTTCACCGCGACGGTGACCGGCCGGCCCAGCGGGCAGGTCTACTTCCAGTACCGCGAGTGCGTGATCACGAACAGCAACCTGCTGCCGCTGATCGTCGACAACCTCGAGGTCTACGGCATCGTGCCGTTCGGCGTGACCAGCGGCGGCACGGCCTCGCCGACCACGGTGGCGACACCCAACCTCGCGACCAGCGGCGGCAACCCGGTGCTCGGCAACGCCGGCTTCACGTTCCAGGTCAGCGGCCACGTGCCGGCGGGCATCGGCGCGCTGCTGCTCGGCATCGGCGCGCTCGGCCCCGGCGCGCCGGTGCCCGGCGCCCCCGCGACGGTCGCCATCTACGTGAACCCGATCAGCACCGTGCTGCTGTTCGCGGATCCGCTCGGCAACACGAGCTACGGTCTGCCGCTGCCGCCGAGCAACTCGCTCGCGGGCCTGCCGCTGACCGCGCAGACGGTCGACTTCGATGTCGCCCTGCCCTTCGCGGTGCCGATCGGCAGTTCGCAGGGCCTGCAGGTCGTCGTCGGCAACTGACCCCGGCGCCCGCGGTCTGGGCGAGTCGTGGCTCGTGGTCTGCGCCGGCCGCACGGCGCGCTGCGGCGCCGCCGGTGCGGCCAGGCGCCAGTGCCACGGCCGGACGGCCCCCGCGAGTGGGTCGCGCCTGGCGTCGGGTTACTGCGCTGCGCATCCTCGTGCCGGGCGCACCACCTTGCGAGACTGCGTCCGGGTCGCCATTCTGGACCCTTCTCGTCTCCGTCCCGGGGACGGCCTACCCGACGGCGCGGCACTCCGCCGAGCCCCATTCCCCACCTGATCCCACCCATGCTCAATCTCCTCCTCGCCGCGGCCTGCCTGCAGCAGGGCCCCGGCACCTCGACGGCTCCCGTCGTGATCAACGAGTTCTGCTACGACGATGGCGGCACCGACAACTACGAGTTCGTCGAGCTGTTCAACCGCACCGGCGCCCCGGTCGACATCAGCGGCTGGAAGGTCGTCGTCAACGACTCCGCGAGCCCCGGCTACGGCGGCTCGGGCACCGGCACGGTGCCGACCCATGTGATCCCAGCCAATACGATCCTGGCCGCGGGCGCCTTCTACCTGCTCGGCAACGTCGCGCTCGTGCCCACGCCGGTGCCGGGCGTGAGCCAGACGATCCCGACCAACGCGATCGAGAACGGCGGCACCTACACGGCAGTCGACTTCGAATCGATCGAACTGCAGGACCCGACCGGCACGATCATCGACTCGCTGGTCTACGAGATGGGCTATGCGGCCGGCCCGTTCGGCCCGCACCCGCTCGAGGGCAACGGCTTCTTCGGCGACCTCGCCTGTGGCGACGGCAACGGCCTGCCGGCGCACTCGATCAGCCGCGTGCTGGACGGCTGGGACAACAACAAGAACGAGACCGACTTCCTGGTCGGCACCTACCCGACCCCGGGCGCCAGCAACCAACGCCCGGCCGGCATCCCCTACATCGAGACGTTCGACACCGGCAGCATCGGCGCCACCATTCCGGGCTGGGTCGGTGGCTTCGTGTTGCCCAAGTACGTCGACCCGACGATCGTCGACCCGGAGAACCTCAACAGCAAGCCGGCGTCGCCGCAGGGCGGCCTCGCCCTGTCGATGTGGGACAAGACCGGCGGCGGCAACACCATCTACTACGACATGGCGCCGGTGCAGGACGTGGTCGTCGAGACCTTCGTCTGGCTGGATCCGGTGATGACCCCGGTGAACCCGCAGACGTCGCCCTACGTGACCGGCAACCCGGCGGCCCAGTCCGGCGTCTACAACGCCGGCGACGGCGAGACCTGGTTCCTCGGCGTGCGCGGCAGCGCGAACGGCAACGCGAACCCGCCCAACGTGTCGGGCACCTACTACAGCGAGATCGCACTCGGCGTCGGCCTGCGCCACCACTTCGTCACGGGCATCGCGTGGGTCCACCACCGCACGACCGTGTCGAGCCGCCTCTTCCTCGTCGACCTGAAGGACGGCGCCAGCAACGCGAACGTCAACAACTTCACGATCCTCGCCGGTCCGATCGACATCCTGCCCGGCATCAGCGACGGCTGGCAGCGCGTCCGCCTGCACGTGCAGGGCAACAAGGTGATCGGCAACTTCGGCGGCAGCTACGGCTTCGACAACGGCCAGCGCTTCAGCGCGACCACCACGACGAACGGCTTCGGCCAGGTCTACGTCGGCTACCGCGAAGCGCTGCTCTACAACAACAACGGCACCGCGGGCTGCCACCCGCCGCTGTTCGACCTGTTCGACGTGCACGCGCCGACGACCTCGCAGCTGTTCGTCGGCACGGGGTCGCCGACGACGATCGGCACGCCGGCCATCGACAGCGACGGCCTCGCCATCGTCGGCAGCACCGGTTTCGCGATCAAAGGCTCCGGCATGGTGCCGTTCGGCGCGCCCAACGGCGCGTTCTGCGGCATCGTGTACGGTTTCTCCTACTTCGGGCCGGGCTACCCGATCCCCGGCGCGCCGCCGACCGCCCTGGGCTACGTGCTGCCGGTGCTGGTGTCCGCGATCTCCTTCGCCGGTCCGAGCGGCAACGTCGCGTTCCCGTTCCCGCTGCCGCCGGACTACACCCTCGCCGGGGTGCCGCTCGTCAGCCAGCTCATCGACTTCGACCTGGCACTGCCCTACGGCATCCCGGTCGGCCTGAGCCAGGGCATGGAGACGGTGATCGGGTTCTGATCGCTCGCACGAACCGACGCGGCGATCGCGACCGCCGCGCCGGGGTCCGCTGCCCCGCGCCCTTCGGCGCCCCACGAGCCCCGCACGGGCACCGGGCCGCCGGGCGCAGCGGGGACGGAGCAGTCTGGGCCACGAGTGGCGCCGCGAACACGAACGACAGCAGCGAGCGGTTCATGGTGCAGTGCAGCCTACGGCCCGGCCCGGTTCGGTCCACGGCGAGCGGCTCCGAGCCGCTTGCTCTGGCGAACGCTGCCGGCGAGGCCTGGAACATGTCGCGGTTCCTCGCCAACCTCGTTCAGCCCGAGCTCCTCGTCTTGATTCGGCAGGTATTCGACAAGCAGGTCGCCGAGCCGGGAGCCGCAGTCCCCGACCTCGGTGCGCATGCCGCAGCCGATTCGACCGACACGTAGCCACGCTCGTCGACCAGGCGCAGGCGGCGCTGCCGGCCGACCGGATGAAGACGATGGCCGACGACAAGGCCGACGACGCTCGCTAGGCCCACGAGCAGTTGGCGGGGAAGTCCCGGCGCGACCGCCTCAGCGGCTCACCGGCCGCCGCGGCGGTCCGGACCGGGGCGGTCCGGCGGTGCGGGCGGCAACAGCCGCTCGATGCGCCGCTGCAGCGCGCGCACCCGATCGCCGAAGGCCGGTTCGCCGAGCAGGCGCTCGGGCAGCAGCGCCACGAACGGCGGCCACTGCCTGCCCGGCCGCGGCAGCCGCTCGAGCAGCGTCACCTGCGCCTCGACGAGGTCGAGCCACGCGCTCGCGTGCCCCGCGGCCTCGGCCCGCTCGCCGAGCGTCAGGCACAGGCCGACGAGGGCGTGGTTCGTCCCCCCCAACTGGAACCAGTGGCGCGGGTCGGCCGGTTCCCCCTCGGGCACGAGTCCCCGCAGGACGGCCAGCGCGGTTTCCAGTTCCGCCTTGGCCGACCGCCGCACCGCGTGCTGTTCGGCGGCCGGCAGGCCGTCGGCGCGGTCGCGCAGCGCCGTGCCCAGCAGCCTGCCGACCTCGCCGCGCAGCATCTGGTACTCGGGCATGCGCGGCTGGTCCTTCACGAGCTGCTCGGCGTGCCCCTTCGCCTCGCGCAGGGCGGCGAGCATCGCGTCCGTCACCTCGGTCGCCGGCCCCGGCTCGCGCCGCATGCGCCCGGGCCGCCGCTCGTCGCGACGCTGGCCATCGACGATCGCGCTGCACAGCTCGTAGCGCCAGAGTTCCGCGGCGGGGTTCTTCTGCACCAGGTCCCGCAGGATCGCGAGCCCCTGCTCGCGCTGCGCGTCGGCCTGCGAATCCGCCGGGCGTTCGCGCCGGGCTTCGCCCGGCCGCCCGGGCAGGTTCAGCAACAGGCAGCGCGCCTGCAACGCGAGGAACTCGCGGTTCTCCGGCTCCTCCTCGAGCAGCTTGCCGACCAGCTGCAGCGCCGCCTGCGCGTGCTGCTTGCTGCCCAATACGATGCGGCCCCGCGGGTCGCCGCCGGGCCCGCCCGGCCCGCCCGGCCCGCCCGGCGCGAGCGGCGCGCGCGGTCCGACCTGCGCGGTCCGATCGGCGAGCTGCGCGCTCAGGAAGTGGGCCTGCGCGCGTTCGAACCGCACCGGCCGGGACTCCGCGTCCGCGTCCTGTTCCAGCAGCAGAAGCGCCTTCTGGAACCGCGACGCCGCCGCGCCGAGGCTGGGCCGGCGCTGCTCGAGCCGGCCGTAGTCGACGTGCACGGCGGCGATCTCGCGCGTGACGTCGCGCGCGGTCACCTGCTCGAGCAGCAGCAGCGCCCGGTCGTAGGCCTGCCGCGCGGCATCGAGGTTCTCGGGCTTGCCGAGCCGCACGTGGATCGCGCCGACCCGGCGGTTCGCGCGGGCGGTCTCGAACCGCAGCGACTGGTTCTCCGCGTTGTCGGCCGCGAACCCGTCCAGGAAGCGCAGCATCTTCTGCAGCAGCTCGACGGCGGCCGGGTCGACCACGGTGCGCGCGATCACGGTCGGCTCGCCGGTCTCCGGGTCCTCCTCGAGCGCCAGCGTCGGATCGCGGCCGACCAGCGCGTCGAACACGTCGCCGAACGCCGTCAGCGCCCGCGCGAGGTTGGTGTCGGCGCGCTGGCGCTGCTGCGCCTCGGCGCGCCGCGCCGCGTCGGTCGCGACGTAGGCGACCCAGCCCACCACGCCCGCCGCGATCCCCGCGAGCAGCGTGCTCGCCGCCAGCGCCGCGAGCAGGCGGTTGCGCCGGCACCAGCGCACCAACAGGCCCACGGCCCCCTGCCGCCGCGCGGCGATCGGCCGGTCGTCGAGGAACGCCTGCAGGTCCTGCGCGAACGCCGACGCGTCGGCGTAGCGGTCGCCGGGTTCGCGCGCCATCGCCCGCTCGACGACGACCGCGAGGTCCTCGGGCAGTTCGGGGCACGCCCGCCGCAGTCCCTCGGCGCGCTGCGTGCGGATCCGTTCCATCAGCTCGCTGCGCGACTTCGCGGCGAACGCGGGCCGCAGCACCAGCAGTTCGTAGAGCGTGACGCCGAGCGCGTAGACCTCGCTGCGCACGTCGTAGCGGCCCTCGAACTGCTCTGGCGCCATGTACTGCAGCGTGCCGAGCAGGTCGCCGGAGTGCGTGAGGCCCTCGGCTTCGAGCGCCTTGGCCAGCCCGAAGTCGGTGACCCAGACCTTGTCCTCGCCCTCGAGCAGCAGGTTGCCGGGCTTCACGTCGCGGTGCAGGGTGCCCTGGCCGTGGGCGCAGTGCAGTGCCTGCGCCGCCTGCACGCCGAGCCGCGCGACGAAGCGCGCGCGCGCGCGCCAGGCACCGCTGCCCTGCGGCAGCATCTCGGCCTGCTGCAGCCGCCAGCGGTCGAGCCCCTGGCCGGCGATGTACTGCATCGCGTACCAGTGGTAGCCGTCGCTCTCGCCGCTGCCGAACACCGGCACGATGTTGCTGTGGTGCAGCTGTGCCGCGATCTGCGCCTCGCGCCGGAAGCGGTCGAGCTGGTTGCCGGTCAGCAGCGAGGCCTGCGGCAGCACCTTCAGCGCCACGCGGCGACCGAGCGACTCCTGGATCGCCTCGAAGACCACGCCCATGCCGCCCCGGCCGATCTCGCGCACGATGCGGAAGTCGCCGAGCCGCTGCAGGCCCGCCAGCGACACGCGCGCGCGCGCGCCGCCGGTCGACTCCTTCTCGCGCTTGACGTGCTCGAGCGCCTGCAGCGTCGGCAGCAGTTCGCGCAGCGCGTCGCCGTGTTCGGGGTGCTGCGCGGCGAAGACCTCGACGTCGACCGGTTCGCCGCGGCGCTGCGCGGACAGGAACTGCTCGGCGAGCAGGTCGAGGGGATCGCGCGACTCGGGCGCGGGACCGGTCATGCCTCAGCCTCCGCCGAGCTGGGTCCCCAAGCCCTTGAGCCGGCCCAGCGCGCGCACGTAGCGGTTGCTCGCCGCGTTCTCCTGGATGCCGAGCACCTCGGCCGCCTCCTTGTTCGACAGTTCCTCGAAGTGCCGCAGCACGAGCACCTCGCGGTCGATCTCGTCCATGCTGTCCAGCGCGCGCTCGATCTGCTGCCGCAGCTCCTCGCGCATCACCGCGCGGCTCGGCGACGTGATGCTGCCGACGAAGAACCCGGAGATCGCGCCGCTGGCCGGCGCGTGCACCTCGCGGCGCGCGCTGCGCATCTTCGCGCCGAGGTGGCGGCGGTGCAGGTCGACCATGGTCTGCTGCACGATCAGTCGCACCCAGACGAAGAACGGCTTGTGGTCGTCGCGGAAGGCCTGCAGCCGCTTCTGCGACTCGAGGTAGGCCTCCTGCACCACGTCCTCGGCATCGAGGCGGCCGACCAGCCGCGGGTCGAGCCGGAACTGCACCATGCGCAGCAGCCGTTCGCGCAGCCGCTCGAACAAGGGCGCGAGCGCCGCGTCGTCGCCGTTGCGCAGCGTCGCTTCCAGCGGGTCGAGGTCGGCGTCCATGCGGCGGCAGGATACCGGCGGCGGGCCGCGCGCGCCGTCCCGACTTCGCCGCCGCCGCCGCTCGTGCCGTCAGGGCGGCGGAATCCGCAGCAGCGCGCCGAGCCGGCCGACGAACGGCCCGAGCGGGATCGGGCCGGTCCGCCGGGCCCGCTCCACCGCGGCGGGCAGCCGCGTCGACAGCGCCGCGAGAGCGGCCCCGGGCGGCAGGGCCGGCACCCCGACCACGAACCCGTTCGCGGCCGCCGGCTGGTCCGCCAGCAGCTGCGCCACGTTGCGCAGGCCGACCCCGTCCGTCAGTTGCAGCCGCCGCTCGCCCGGTGCCGGCGCCGGAGCGCCGATCGCGATGCCGAACCGGGCCGCGCAATCCGCCACCTCGGCCCGCTGGGCCTGGTCGAGCCAGTCGAGCCGGTCGAGGCTCGGCCCGCGCAGTTCGCCGACGCCGAACCGCCAGCACAGCCCGAGCAGCGCGCACAGTTCGGCCGCGGCCCATTCCTGCGCCGTGGCCAGTTCGACCGCACCGGGCAAGCCGGCCCCGGCCACGTAGAGGCCTCGGGCGCCGCCCGGCGCCTGCTGCAGCAGTTGCCAGGCGTGCGCCGCCGCGCGCTGCAGCGACGCTTCGTCGCGCGCGACGGCGACCAGCACGTCGCTGGCCTCCAGTTCGATCGGCGCGCGGGCGCCCCCGTCGATGCGCAATTCCACGTCGCCCGACCGCGCCGGTCCGTCGACCACGGGCAGGGTCCTGCCGAACGTCGCAGCGACCGCGGCCGCGAGCGCGACACCCGCCGCGCGCGCGGCACCCGGGGCCACGCATCGGGCGCCCTCCCCGAGCACGAACCGGCCCGCCTCGGCCGCCACCTGCAGGCCGGCCGGCACGAGCGGCGGCCCGCCCGCGCTGCCGCGCTGCTGCTGGCGTTGGTCCTGCGCGAAGAGCCAGCCGAGCGCGCCGCCGTCGCCGTAGGCCTGCCGCCACGCATCGTGGCCGACACCCGGCAGCTCGCGGTAGGCGACCGGCAGCCCGAGCGCCGTGAACGCCGCGACCATGGCCCGCGACCGCGCCGCCGGCACGACCGGGTCGGCCGCGCCGTGCCAGATCGCGAACGGCAAACCGACGTAGCGGTGCGCCTGCGCCGGATCGCCGCCGCCGCAGACCGCGAGCACCGCGGCGAAACGTCCGGGCGCGCGCGCGGCGAGGTCGAAGCAGCCGTAGCCGCCCATCGACAGGCCGGTCAGGTAGATCCGCGCGGCGTCGACGGCGTGCGCCGCCTCGACCTCGTCCATGGCCGCCAGCACCGCGGCCAGCGGGGCCGAGATCGCCGCCGGGAACGGCCGCGGCGCGGCCTCGCCCCACGGCACGTCGACCCACTGCGCGCCCTGCGGGCATTGCACCGCGAGCACGTAGCACGGCAGGTCCTCGCGCCGAGCCGGCGCCGCGAGCAGGTCGGGCAGCCACGTGCACTGGCGCCGGTTGTCGTCGCCGCGCTCGCCCGCACCGTGCAGGAACACGACGAGCGGCAGCGGCCCGGTCCGGTGCCGCGCGAGCGGCATCAGCAGCTGGTACGGGTACGACACACCGCCCACGCGCACGCGGCCCGGCTCGTAGCCGGGCGGCGCGGGGGCGGCGGCGGCGGCGAGCTGCAGGCAGGCGAGGACGAGGACCGACACGCGCCATGGCTTACCGGGCGGCCCGCCGCCACGCAACCGCGCGGCCGTTCCGCACGGCCGTCAACTGCCGGCGTGCGCGCCGGCCACGGTCCCCGCGAGCAGCGGCCGCAGGTCGTCGGGTCCGATGTCCGCCTGCGCGAACAACCGGATCTGCGCGCTCGCCTGCGCGAGGAATATCTCGATGCCGGGCACCACCTGCGCGCCGGGG
>VGXW01000091.1 GCA_016873195.1 Planctomycetota bacterium
GTCCGGCGACAGGCCGCGCACGTCGAGCGACGCGAGGTTCGCCGGGTCCGGGTGGTGGTAATCCCACGCGCAGGCACCGAGCCACGCCGACGGCGGCAAGAGCCCCACACCCATCGCCAGCAACCCGAACCGCGCCGACCGCAGCGGCCCGCCACCGCGCCGGCCGGCCCACGAGGCCGCGGCGATGCCGAGCCCGAGCGGGGCCACGGCCCAGAGCCAGAGCTGCCAGTCGATCCCCTTCTCGATCTTCGGGCTCTGCCGCAGCACCGCGGTGACCGCGACGCCGAGCCCGAGCACGAGCAGCAGCGTGCCGCCGACCGCCATGCGGCCGCGCGGCAGCCAGCAGCCGATCGCCCAGATCCACGGGGCCAGCAGCAGCGCCAGCGCCGTCGCGACGACGTCGCCCGGCCAGTCGATCGCGACCGTGCCGTCCCAGCGCCAGCGGAACAGGCCGTTCCAGTCCTGCCCCCACGCCTGCACGAACAGTTCACCGAGCAACAGGCCGACGAGCGGCAGCGCGACCGACGCGAGCAGCAGGAACAGCAGCTTTGTGCGGAACGCGGGCGCGAGCGCGCCGGGCAGCCGCCGCACGAACTGGTCGTCCTTCAGCCCGAACTCGCTCTGTACGAGGCCTGGCGCCACGAACAGCAGGACGCCGAGCATGCCCGCGATCACGAACCACGACAGCGCGTACGCCCCGAAGCTCTCCTCGAACCACGCGTGGGTCGGGGCGAGCGACAGGCCGAGGCACAGGCTGGCGAACACGAGCCCGGCGTAGGCGAGCAGGGTGGTGCGCTGCGCGCGCCATTCCTTCCAGCAGTAGGCGAGGGTGAGGTTCACACCACCACCTCCTGCCGCGCACCGACCGCCGCGCCCCCCGCAACCTCGGCGAGCACGCGGTGCAGTCCCTGCGGCACCGCCACCGGCTCCTCCTGCCCGAGCACCTCCGCCAGCGAGCCGTGCTTCTGCACCTTGCCGTCCTGCAGCACCGCGACGTAGTCGGCGATGCGCGCCGCGATCTCGAGTTCGTGCGTTGCGCACAGCACGGTGCGTTCGCCTTCCTTCAGCGCCTCGACGACGCCCTGCAGAACCTGCTCGCGCACCAGCGGATCCAGGCCCGCGAACGGCTCGTCGAGCAGCAGCAGCTCCGGCTCCGGCGCCAACGCCGCCGCCAACATCGCCTTCATGCCCTGGCCCCGCGACATGCTCTTGAACTTCACGCGCAGCGGCACCGCGAGCCGTTCGCACAGCTCCGAGCACAGCGCGACGTTCCAGGTCGGGTACTGCGGCCGCAGGAACGCGAACAGGTCGCGCGCGGTCATCCACGGATACACGTCCGGCGCATCGGGCACGTAGCCGATCCGCTGCAGCACCGCGCGGTGCTGCCGCAGCGGGTCCTGGCCGAAGACGCGCACCGTGCCTGCCTGCGGCCGCAGCACGCCGAGCAGCACGCGCAGAAGGGTGCTCTTGCCCGCACCATTGCTGCCGAGCAGCACCGTCACCGCGCCACCGTGCACGGGCAGGTCGAGCCCTTCGAGCACGCGCTTCCTGCCGAAGCCGACGTGCAGTCCCCGGATGTCGAGCACCGTGTTCATGCTCTGCTCCTCTCCTTGCTCCTCTCCTTGCTCCTGTCCCGGCTCGGCTGCCCTTCCCCCTTGCCCTCCACCACCTGCTGCAGCAGCGCCGGATCGTGCCCGGCGCGCCGAGCCGCCGCCGCCGCCGCGCGGAACGCCGCCAAGGTCTCGGCCAGGCGCAGCGCGCGCGCGACCTCGGGCCCCGCCGCGGTGACGAACACGCCCGAGCCGTTCCTGCCCTCGGTGACGCCGAGGTGCTCGAGGTCGCGCCAGGCCTTCGCCACCGTGTTCGGGTTCACCAGCGCCTCGGCGGCGACACCGCGCACCGACGGCAGCTTGTCGCCGGGCTGCATTTCTCCAGCCGCGATGGCATCGAGCACGGCAGCGACCAGTTGCTGGCTCGGCGGCACGAGGCTGTGTGGGTCGACGCGGCAGTGCACGACCGTACTATCGGACTAGCACGGTGGTCGCTTGAGTGCCGGACCCACGGCAACCGAAGGTTCTCCCGGAGAGGAGCGCGTGGGCCTGCGCATCAACACCAACATCGCGTCGATCGGCGCCCAGCGTGCGCTGGCGGCGGTGACCGACCGCATCGGCGTGCACATGAGGCGCCTCGCCACGGGCCTGCGCATCACCTCGGCGGCCGACGACGCAGCCGGGCTCGCGATCTCCGAACGGCTGCGCGCGCAGATCCGCTCGGTCGACCAGGCGCGCCGCAACGCCGCCGACGGCATCTCGATGGTGCAGACCGGCGAAGGCGCCCTGAACGAGGTCGGCGACATCCTGCAGCGCCTGCGCGAGCTCGCGGTGCAGTCGAGCAACGGCGCGGTGTCGAGCACCGACCGCAGGACGCTCGACGAGGAGTTCCAGCAGCTGGTGCGCGAAATCGACCGCATCGGCCGCGGCACCGAGTTCAACGGCATCAAGCTGCTCGACGGCAGCGCGTCGACGGTGACGTTCCAGATCGGCTTCGGCACGCAGCCGGGCATCGACACGCTGCCCGCGACGCTCCTGCCGGTGCTGGCGACGACGCTGGGCCTCGACGTGCTCGGCGTGACCAACGTCGCGTCGGCACAGTCGTCGATGGCGGCGATCGACGGCGCGATCGACGCCGTGTCGCGCACGCGCGGCACGTTCGGCGCGCTGCAGAATCGGCTCGAGAGCACCATCCGCTACCTCGGCGTGCAGGCGGAGAACCTGACCGCCGCCGAGTCACGCATCCGCGACGTCGACGTCGCGCGCGAGACAGCGGAACTGGTGCGGGCCCAGATCCTGCAGCAGGCGTCGATCGCGGTGCTCGCGCAGGCGAACTCGCAGCCGCGGCTCGTGCTGCAGTTGCTCGGCGTCGGCTAGCCGACCCGCGGCGACGCACGGCGGGGCGCAGCTTGCCGTCCGGACCAGCTTGCGCACGCCGCACGCTTGGCCCGGCCGCTCTGGCGTCCTACCTTGGCGCCTCCATGGCCAAGATCACGTTCAAGGGCAATCCCGTCGCCACCAGTGGCGAACTCCCCAAGGTCGGCGCCCAGGCGCCGTCGTTCTCGCTGACCAGGACCGACCTCAGCCCGGTCACCAACAAGGACCTCGCGGGCAAGAACGTCGTGCTCAACATCTTCCCGAGCATCGACACGGGGGTCTGCGCGACGTCGGTGCGCAAGTTCAACCAGGAGGCGTCGAAGCTGCCGAACACCACGGTGCTGTGCGTGTCCAAGGACCTGCCGTTCGCGCAGAAGCGCTTCTGCGGCGCCGAGGGCATCGAGAAGGTGCTGACCGCGAGCTGGTACAAGGGCCAGGACTTCGGCAAGGACTACGGCGTCACGATGGCCGACGGCCCGCTCGCGGGCCTGTTCGCGCGCGCCGTCGTCGTGATCGACAAGAACGGCAAGGTCATGCACACGGAGCTGGTGCCCGAGATCACGCAGGAGCCGAACTACGCGGCCGCGGCCGCCGCGGTGCGCTGACCGCCGGAGTCCGGCCCGGGACGGAGTTCCCGCGCCGATGCAACGTCCTCGCGCGCCGCCCTTCTCCCTCGAGGTGCCCATGGCCGTGCGTGCCCCGGTTGTCCTGCTGCTCGCCGCGATCCTGCCCGCGCAGAACACCCCGCCGACGGCTGCGGGCCTGATGCGCTACGTCGACTGGAGCCGCGACCTCGACCGCCCCGCGGTCGCCGTCGTCGTCGGCACGCTCGGCAAGTGGAAGGAGGGCAGGCGGGAACGACTCGACGAAGGCCAGCTCGGCGGCGGCGCGGCCGTGAGCCACGTCAGCGGTACGCAGTACTTCAAGGTGCCGGTGACCGCGGCGGTCGCGGTGCGCGCGGTGCTGTTTCCCAAGATGGAGAAGGCCCAGCTCGCGTTCCACGTGCAGCTCGCTCGCCTGCCGGACGGCAAGGAGCAGCGCCAGTCGCTGACCGGCAACGGCGCGCGTCTCGGCGAGGATCGGCTGGCGCTGTTCGTGCTCGTGCCGAAGCCGAAGGGCAAGGACTACGAGCTCTTGCACGTGATCCCGTTCGATCCGAAGGTCGACTCGGGGCCCGAGGGGGAGTTGCAGTTCCTCGACACGATGCGCGACTACGCGGCCGTGAACCTGCGCGTGCGCGACCTGCGCGCGGCGATCGCTGCCGTCGACCTGGCGAAGGAGCCCGCGAGGGCCGAGAAGGCGCTCGGGGCGCTGCGCGAGCTGCTCGCGCAGAAGGTCGAGCTCAAGCAGAGCAGCAACGACGGGCTGCTGGGCCAGCACGTGCGGCCGCTCGAGCAGCGCGCGCAGCAGCGGCTCGACGAGGCGGCGAAAGAAGCGAAGAGAACTGCGAAGGACAGGGACGGGTAGCTCCACGGGGGTCGCTCCGCACGAGCCTGGCCGCCGCCATCGTCGTGACGAGCATCGCCCGGACCAGCCCGGGAGGGGTCAGGAATCTGGCCGCCGCCCCTACGCAGCGCCGCGCAGTTCCGCGACCGGGTCCCTGCCGACCACCTGCCGCGCCTCGTCGAGGCCGAGCCCGCACGACGCCACCTGCGGGTCGTGCGTGAAGAACAACCGCCCGCCGCGCGCCTGCAGGTCCGCGAGCAGCGCCGCCTTCTCGTCGATCAGCAGTTCCGGGAAGCGGTCGTAGCCCATCGTGATCGCCTTGCGCACCCACGGCATGCCCGGCACCAGGTCGGCGCAGAACAGCATGGGCCCGCCCGCCGCCGCGACCTCCGTCAGCAGCATGCCCGGCGTGTGCCCGTCGCTCGGGTGGAAGCGGAAGCCCTCGCCGAGCACCTCGCTCGTCGACCCGCGGACCCGTTCGAGCCGGCCGGTCGCTTCGAGCAGGGGCTGCAGTTCCGGCACGAAGCTCGCCCGATCGCGCGCGTGCGGCCGCAGCGCCCGCTGCCACGCGGTCTCGCCGACCACGTAGTGCGCGCGCGGAAACACGAGTTCGAGCGGCACGCCGTCGCGGAACGGCGTCAGCAGGCCGCCCGCGTGGTCGAAGTGCAGGTGCGACAGCACGACGACGTCGACGTCCGCGGGGCGCACGCCGAGGGCCGCGAGGTTCTCGAGCAGCACGTGCTGCTCCTGCTGCACGCCGAAGCGCCGCCGCAGCTCGGGCGCGAAGAACGCGCCGATGCCCGCTTCGCAGAGCACCGTGCGCCCGCGCTCGCGCACCAGCAGGGCCCGGCAGGCCAGGTCGATGCGGTTCTGCTCGTCGGGCGGCGACCAGCGGCTCCACAGCGCCTTCGGCGCGTTGCCGAACATCGCGCCGCCGTCGAGCTTCTGCGGATTGCCGAGCACCGAGTCGAGGTGCGGGTTCACGGCCCGACCTCGCTGCGGCCGGCGGGCCTGCGGCGGGGCGGCGCGGTGCGCCCGGCGGCCGGGGGTGGGACGGGCCTGCTGGCCCGGATCGGATGCGGGAACGGCATGGTCCGGTGGCTGCTCCGAGCCGCGGGGGCCCGGCAGGCCGCACACGATACGCAGCGAGCCCGCCGGCCGATCTGCCCGGCGACGGATTCTCGCGTCTCAACCCGGCGGCCGCGAGACGCCGATACCAAGGCGACCTGGGGAGATGCCCGGACCATGAACTTGCCGAACCTGCTGCGTTCTGTCTTCCTGCCGATGGCGCTCGGTTGCCTGCCGACGGCCACGGCCGCCTGGCTCGCCTGGCCGGCGTTCCGCGCGCAGGGCCGCACGGCGCTGGTGTGCCTCGCCGGCGCGTCGGCGCTGGTCGCGCTGGGCTGCTCGTGGACCGGGTCGGGCCGCCGCCGCTGGCTGGCTGCCCTCGCGGAGCGGCTGCAGCAGATCAGCGCGGGCAGGGCCAGCCTCGCCGTCCGCATCGCGGGCGAGGACGGTGCGGCACCCGCGTTCGCGCAGCAACTCGACGGGTTCGCCGCCAAGGTGCGCACGACCCTGCAGCAGGCGCGCGACTGCACGCAGCAGCTCGAGACGGGCGCGCAGCAGGTCGAGCAGAACAGCAAGGCGGTCGCCACCGGCGCCCAGGAGCAGTCCGCGGCGCTGCAGGAGATCTCCCGCGCGCTCGAGCAGATGGGCACGATCGTGAACGGCAGCGCGGAGAGTGCCGGCGCCGCCAACGAACTCGCCCGGACCGCCGAGTCGGCGGCGCAGAAGGGCAGCACGGCGGTGCAGCGCATGGTCGAGGCGATGGGGCAGATCCAGACCTCGAGCAACGAGATCTCGCGCATCATCAAGGTGATCGACGAGATCGCGTTCCAGACCAACCTGCTGGCGCTGAACGCCGCCGTCGAGGCCGCGCGCGCCGGCGAGGCCGGCAAGGGCTTCGCCGTGGTCGCCGAGGAGGTGCGCAGCCTCGCCCAGCGCAGCGCCGAGGCGGCGAAGAACACCTCGGCGCTGATCGGCGAGGCGGGCCAGCGGGCGCAGCGCGGCAGCCAGATCTCCGAAGAGGTCGACGCGGTGCTGCGCGAGATCGTCGCGACGACCGGCAAGGTCACCGGGCTCATGGAGCAGATCGCGGTGAGCACGAAGCAGCAGTCGAGCGGCATCCAGCAGGTCGCCGAAGGCGTCAGCGGCATGGGCCGCGTGACGGACCGCAACACCCAGGGGGCGCAGGACCTCGCGCACTCGTCCTCGGCCGCGGCCGAACAGGTCGCGAGGCTCGCGCAGGTGGTCGGCTCGTTCCGGCTCGACTGACGGCGGCGCCGGCGACCGGCCCGTGGCCCGCGCCGCCGCGCGCCGGCAGAATCCGCGCATGGTCGCCGCCGCCAGGGCATCTTCGCGGGCCGCCGCCGCCGCAGGCGGTGCAACGTGAGCGCGCCGTCCGCGGCGGCTGCGGGCGGAGACGGCCAGGCCTACGGGCTCTGCTGGCCCGGCAAGGCCGCCGCCCGGGCCGCGGCGGCAGTCCCGCCGCGCGCGGCGCTGCGCCTCCGGCCGGGCGGTCCCGCGCCGGTGTTCCCGGGCGGGCACACGATCCTGGTCGGCGACAACCTCGAGGCGCTGAAGCTGCTGCTGCCGGACTGCCGCGGCGCCGTGCGGCTGTGTTACATCGACCCGCCCTACAACGGCGGCACCGATCACCTGTACCCCGACCGCTTCCGCGCGCGGCGCACGAGCGGGTCGACCGGGCGCCACGGGCCGTGGCTCGACCTGCTGCTGCCGCGCCTGCTGCTCGCGCGCGAACTGCTGCGCGAGGACGGCGTGCTGTTCGCGAGCATCGGCGACGAGGAACTCGCGCACCTGCGCCTGCTCGGCGAGGAGGTGTTCGGCGAACGCAACTTCGTCGGCTGCGTGGCGCGCGTGACCAAGCGCACCTCGAACAAGGGCATCCACTTCGCGCCCTCCAAGGACTACCTGCTCGCGTTCGCGCGCGACAAGCGGCGGCTGCCGCCGTTCCACGAGGTCGTCGGGCCCGACTACGCGGACCGCTTCCGCGGCAGCGATCCGCGCGGGCGCTTCGCGACGGTCGCGCTCTACCAGCAGGCGCTCGACCCGCGGCCCAACCAGCGCTACTGGATCCGCTGTCCCGACGGCTCCTTCTGCATCCCGCCCGGCGAGACCCTGCCCGATCCGGTCGAGGACGGCGTGCCCGTGGCGCCGCGGAGCCCGCGCGACCGCGTCTGGCGCTGGAGCCACGCGTCCTACCGGCAGCGCCGGGAGCTGCTCGTGTTCAAGGCGACGAAGACGAGCCCGCTGCGCACGCCCGACGGCGGCCGTTCGGCCTGGAACGTCTACACGAAGTACTACCTCGACGACCGGCTGGCCCGCGGCCTGCGCCCGCGCGACTTCCTCGACGGCCTGACCAACGATCAGGGCACCGCGGAGCTGAAGGCGCTCGGCCTCGACGACCGCTTCCCGTTCGCGAAGCCGACCGGCCTCGTGCGGCGCCTGCTGCACTGGATCGCCGACCCGGACGCGCTGGTGCTCGGGGTCTTCGCGGGTTCGGGCACGACCGGGCACGCGGTGCTCGCGCAGAACGCGGCCGACGGCGGCCGGCGCCGTTTCCTGCTCGTGCAGTCCCCCGAACCGACCGGTGCGGACGACTTCCCGACCATCGCCGAACTGACGATCGAGCGCGTGCGCCGCGCCGCGGCGCAGTTCGCCGGCCCGAGCGATCTCGCCGTGTGCGACGTCGAGTGATGGAAGCCGGGCCGCCGCCGTTGCGCGGAACGCCGCCATCGGCGACGCTCGGCGGATCACCATGGTGATGCCCGAGCCGAGCGAGCGCCTGCGCCCCGCGGTGATCGCCTACTGGGTGGTCAGCGACGGCCTCAGCGCGGCCTTCTTCGGCGGGCTCGCGTGGTTCGTCGGCCGGCCGCTGCTCGCCGAGCACTGGCGCCACTGGTCGCCCTGGCTCGACGACGCGCTGCTCGCCTGCGTCGTCTTCGTGCTCGCGCTCGCGTTCGTCGTGCCGCCGCTGGCCTTCCTGCGCTGGCGCTACGGCTTCCGCGACGACCTGCTGCTGATGCGCTACGGCATCCTGTTCGTCGAGGAGCGCGCGGTGCCGGTCGCGCGCATGCAGCACGTCGACCTGCTGCGCGGGCCGATCGAACGGCTGTTCGGCCTCGCGACGCTGATCGTGTTCACCGCGGGCAACGAGGGTTCGGCGTTCCGGGTGCCGGGCCTGTCCGTGCGGCGGGCCCAGGAGCTGCGCGATCGCATCGTGCAGGCGCGCGGTGACGGACGCCTCTGACCTGCCGCCGCCCGGTCCCGCGCCGGAGCCCGCGGCGCCCGCGCCCGTGCTGATGCGCGGCCACCTGCACCCGGCGATCCTGCTGCTGCGGCTGCTCGACGCGCTGCGGCAGGCCGTGCTCCCGGCGCTGCTCGGGCTCGTCGTCGAGCCGTGGTTCCTGGCGCTGGCCGGCGGGCTGTTCGTGCTGCAGCTCGGCTACTCGCTGGCGCGCTACCTGACGCTCGAGTTCACGCTGACCGGCGACGAACTGCGCGTGCGCGAGGGGCTGCTCGAACGCCAGGAACGGCGCATCCCGCTCGACCGGATCCAGGACCTCGGCTTCGAGTCGACGATCCTGCGCCGCGCGCTCGGCCTCGCCGTCGTGCTCGTCGAGACCGCCTCGGGCCGCGGCGTCGAGGCGCGGCTCGACGCGCTGTCGCGCGCCGAGGCCGAGCACCTGCGCGAGGTGCTGCTCGCGGCGCGGGCCGACCGCGCGGGGGGCGGCCAGCCAGTGCCGGACGGCACGACCGCGCCGGCCGCCGCGACGGCGCTGGCCGAACCCGAGTGGACCGTGCACCACAGCAGCGCCGGCGAACTGCTGCTGCGCGGGCTCACCGACCTGCGCCTGTCGGCGTTCGTGGTCACCGGCTTCGCCGCGCTGCAGTTCGCGGACCAGCTCGGGCTCGCCTCGCAGGTCGCGGGCGTCGCGAGCTCGTTCAAGGACTGGCTCGGTCGCTTCCCGCCGGCCATGGTCGTTCTCGTGCTGTTGCTGCTGGTCGCCGCGGTGATCGCGTTCGGCGTGGTCACGACCACGCTCGGCAACCTCGTGCAGTTCCACGGCTTCCTGTTGACCCTGCGCGGCGACGTGCTGCAGCGCCGCTACGGCCTGTTGACCACGCGCCAGAAGACGCTGCCGCGCGCGCGCGTGCAGCGCGTCACGGTCGAGCAGGGCTGGCTGCGCCGGCTGCTCGGGCTCGCGGTGGTCAAGGCCGACTCGGCCGGCGGCAGCCGCGGGCAAGGCCAGGACACGGCCGGCGGCTGGGACGTCGTGGTGCCGCTCGCGCGGCTGTGGACCGCGGAAGCGCTCCTGCCCGCACTGCTGCCCGGCCTCGAGTCCGAGGTCTTCGCGTGGCGGCGCGG
This sequence comes from Planctomycetota bacterium, assembly GCA_016873195.1. GTDB lineage: Bacteria > Planctomycetota > UBA1135 > UBA1135 > UBA2386 > VGXW01. The sequence continues at coordinate 9,823 of VGXW01000091.1, forward strand.
CAGCGCGCGGCTCGTGCTGCGCATGGCGCTGCAGGGCCTGCTGCTGGCCGCCGTGCTGGCGGCCGCGCTGGCGCCGCGGTTCGGCCTCTGGGCGCTGGTCGCGTTCGCCTGCGTACCGCTGTGGGCGGTGCTCGGCGTGCTGGTCTACCAGAACCTCGGCTGGGCCGAGGGCGAACGGTTCGTCGCGCTGCGGCACGGCATCGTCGGCCGCTACTTCGCGTGGGTGCCCACCGGCAAGCTGCAGGCGGTCGTGGTGCGCCAGAGCCCGCTCGCGCAGCTGCTCGGCCTCGCCGAGCTGACCATCTACGTCGCGGGCGGCTCGCCGACGCGGCTGCCCGACCTGCTGCTGGCCGACGCGAAGGGCCTCGCGCGCGAACTCGCCGCGCGCGCCGCCGCCGCGGCCGCCGCCGAACGCTGACGCCGCCGGTGGCCGGGCGCGGCGCGCCGCCGCCGCCGGAAATCCAGCGCCAGCATGTAACCGGCGCGGGGGTCCGGCACACAGAGCAGCGTGTCACCCAACACGATCACCACCCCCTGCGGCCAGGTCCTCGGCGTCGACGCCGTGCCCGTGCAGATCGAGGCCACCACGCGCCACGCGTCGGACGGCACGCCGCGCCTGCTCGGCCTCGTCGACACCTGCGTGCGCGAGGCCTACCACCGCGTGCTGCAGGCGTTCATGGCGCTCGACCTCCCGCAGCCGCGCGGCGTCACGACCGTGAACTTCGCGCCGGCCGCGCTGAAGAAACACGGCAGCGGGTTCGACCTGCCGCTCGCGCTGGCCCTCGCGGGCGCCGCGGGCCTGTACCCCCCGGAGCGCGCGGAGCGCCTGTTCGCCTTCGGCGAAGTCAGCCTGCGCGGCCGCGTGCTGCCGGCGCGCGGAGCCGTCGGCGTGGCGCTCGCCGCGCGCGCGCAGGGGGCCGCGGCGATGCTGTGCGGCCCGGAGGACGCCGGGCTGTGCGGGTTCCTCGGCGACCTGCCCGTGCACGGCGCGCCGACTCTGGCGGACGCGGTGTTCTGGCTGGCCGGCCGGCGAACGCTGCCGCCGCCGGGGCCGGAACGCCGCGCGCGCGCCGAGCCGATCGCCGACCTCGCCGACATCCGCGGCCACGCGACGCCCAAGCGCGCGCTCGCCGTGGCGGCCGCGGGCGGCCACAACCTGCTCTACTGCGGGCCGCCGGGCACCGGCAAGAGCGCCTTGCTGCGGCGGCTGCCCGGCATCTTGCCGCCGCCCGACCCGCACGAACGGCTCGCGATCCTGCAGGTGCACGCCGCCGCGGGCCTGCCGCTGCCGCCGGCCGAGCGGCGGCCGCTGCGCGCGCCGCACCACACGAGTTCGACCGCGAGCCTGCTCGGCGGCGGTGCCGACGTGCGCCCGGGAGAGGCGACGCTGGCGCACTGCGGCGTGCTGTTCCTCGACGAACTGCCCGAGTTCCGGCGCGACGCGCTGGAGGCCCTGCGCCAACCGCTCGAGGACGGGCACGTGACCGTCGGCCGCGCGCAGAAGACCGTCACGATGCCGGCGCGCTTCCTGCTGGTCGCGGCGATGAACCCCTGCCCGTGCGGCTACCTCGGCCACCGCCGCCGCCCGTGCACCTGCACGGGCCCGGCGATCGCCCGCTACCGCTCGCGGCTCTCGGGGCCGCTGCTCGACCGCATCGATCTGCACGTCGAGGTGCCGGCCCTCGATCCCGGCGAACTGCGCCTTCCCGCCGACCCGCTCGGCGGCACCGCCCACCTCGGGGCCAAGGTCGCCGCGGCGCGCGCGCGGCAGGCCGCGCGGTGCCGCGGCGGACCGGCCGTGCCCAACGCGCAGCTCGCGGACCGGGCGCTGCTGCACGCCTGCGCCGCGGACGAGGCGGCGCTGAACGTGCTCGACGAGGTGCTGCGGACCCACCATCAGAGCGGCCGCGGCCGCGTGCGGCTCCTGCGGCTCGCGCGCACGTTGGCCGACCTCGACGACCGCGACGCGATCGCCGACTTCGACGTGCTCGAGGCCGCCGCGCTGCGCGGGTTCACCGACGGCGGGCTGCCGCGATGAGGCGCGGGCCGCCCTCAGCCGCCGCGGCGCCGGCCGGTCTCGGCGAGCGGCCCCTGCAGTTCGGGCGCGAGCCCGCGCGCGTCGAGCTCCACGCTGGCCCGCACGAAGGCGAAGTCCGGCTCGAGCTCCTCCCAGGCCGCGGCCGGCGCCCGGCAGACCAGCACCAGGAAGGCCCCGCGGTGCGGGATCACGTCGATCGTCGCGCGCGCAGCCGCGGCCGGCCCACCGGCTTCGAGCCGCAGCGCGGGCCGGTCGCGCACGGTGGCCGCCGTGCGGCTGCCGATCCCGAGTCCCGGGTGCAGCAGGTGGAACCAGTTCGCCACCGCCTGCGCGGCCGTGTCGAGCGAGGCGCCCGGGAGGTGATCGAGCCGCGCGAGCCCGATCGAGGCGCCGTGCACGTCGCACGCGAGCGCGAGTTGCCCGGCGGGCTGTCCGTCGACCACGCGCCAGGCGGGATTGGGCACCCAGAGGCCGAAGTCGCCGCCCTTCTCGCGCAGCAGCGCGCCCGGGATCCGCGCGGCGCCGACCACCGCGCGCGCGCTGCCTTCGCTGCTCGGCACGGCGACCAGGGTCGGCCCCGCGAGTTCGCGGCGCAGCGTGCGCTGGTGCGCGTCGACCCATTCGCTGTTGCGGCCGGCGGCCGACGCCTCGGTGATCTCGGTGACCTGCTGCGCGGTCCCGTCGCCGGGCACGCGCCGGGCCCGCGGCGGCAGGAACCTCCGCACGGCGAGTTCGCCGCTCACCGGATCGAACACCGTCACCGGCCCCAGAGCACCGCCCGGCAGCCGCGCGAGTTCGCGCGCGAGCAGCGGGAACGTCGCTCCCGCGGCGCCACCGAGCGTGCGTTCGCTGCGCCCCGACCGGTCCAGGCGCGCCAGGTGCAGTTCGTCGCCGCGGCAGGTCGCCTCGACGATGCGCTCCTGCACGATGCGGTCGCCGGCGCCGTCGGCGCCGGGCGCCAGCAGGGCCACGCCGAGCACCGGTTCGCCGATGCGTTCGCGGAAGTAGCCGGTGACCGGGCGCAACTGCGCATCGGCCCGGCACAGCGAGGTGACCTGGTAGCGGCGCCGGCCGATCACGAACTCGTACTCCTCGTTGATCTGCACCGCGCCGTCCGCCGCGACGACCACGGCGGCGTGCAGCCAGCCGACCGAAGCGCCGTTGCCGTCGTGCAGCACGAACCACTCGCTGCGCGGCCGCAGCGCCGGTGCTCTGCCCGGGAGCATGCCGCCCGCGCCGCGCCGGACCCTGGCCACCTGCGCCATGCCGACGCCGACGGTGGTGCCGGCGTCGAGGCGGATCTCGACGTAACCGTCGAGGCAGGTCGTGATCCGGCCCTCGAGGCGGTCGCCGTTCCTGAGCTCGACGATGTCGAGCGCCGGTGCGGCCCCGCCCGGCGCGGGCGGCGGATCCTGGGCGCCGAACAGCAGGAACGTGGACAGCAGCAGGGTCGAGGTCATCGCCGGAACTCCGGGCCGGTTCATCGACCGCCCGGTGGCATCGGCTTTACGCCGCCGCCACGCCGCGGCGCGTGCCACGCGGGCCGCCCGGGCCGCCCGGACCGCCCGGACCGCCGAGCCGCCGCCAACCGGCGCGCGACAGCCAGGCGCCGAGCCCGGCCGCCGGCAGCAGCAGGAGCCACCCGGGCAGACCGAGCAGCGTGCTCCAGAACACCCACGCGAGGTGCCGGAAGCTGCGATCCTCCCAGTGCACCGGCGCGAAGCCCTGCTCGTCCCTGCCCGGCATCGCCGCGATCCCGAACAGCGGCTCGATCCCCTTGCCGCTGCCGTCGCGCGGCATGCCGTCCTCGCCCTCGAAGTCGCCGCGCAGCGACTTCCACGCGTAGGTCCAGTTCGCGTGCAGCGGCGAGAAGCGCGGCAGGAAGTAGAAGTGGTCGGCCTCGTCGAGGTAGCGCAGGTCGCCGTCGGTGATGCGGCCCGCGGCGTGTTCGCGTTCGTACATCGCGCGCACCGCCTGGCCGGCGAGCTGGTTGTGGCCGCGCGTCGGGGCGATCACGCCGGTCAGGTTCACGAGGCAGCCCGCCGCGAACAGCGCGAGGAAGATCCGCCGGTGCGCCACCCACGGCCGCGCCTGCGGCAGCGCCAGCGCGCACAGGCAGACGACGGCCGGCGTCACGTAGCGCGCGCCCCAGCACTGGCCCGATTGCCAGCCGCTGGTCATCGAGAACATCGCCATCGGCACGGCGAACAGCCCCCACGCGAGCCAGCGCAGCGCCGGCGTGGCCCGCGCGCTCGCCGCGGCTGGCAGCGCGAGCCACAGCATCGGCGACAACCACAGGATCCCCTTGCCGGCGGCGATCAGCAGCTTCAGCAGGCCGTAGGGCAGCGGGTAGTTGAACCACGACGAGAACGGCGGGTAGCCGGTGTCGGCCGGCGAACCGAAGCGCAGCCAGTTCACCACACCGAGCAGCAGCACGGCGGGCAGGCCGCCGAGCACGAACCAGACGAACTCCGCGGGCCGGCGGCGCCGCCATGCCGCGAGCAGCACGGCGAGGCCGAGCAGCGGCACGAGGAACCCGTGCGCGTAGCGGGTCAGCACCGCGGCCCCGGCCGCCGCGCCGCCGCCGAGCAGCAGCCAGCGCGACGCCGTGCCGGCCTGCGCGCGCACCACCGCGAGCAGCGCGCCGAGCAGGAAGCACAGGCCGGGCCCGTCGGACAGGGTCTCGCGGCCGAGCGGGAAACACTGCGTCGCGAGCGCCGTAGCGGCGGCCGCCCAGGCGGCGTCGCGCGGCGCCGCGCCGAGCGCGCGCGCGATCAGGAACAGCAGCACGAGCAGCGTGGCCCCGCAGGCCGGCGGCAGCACCAGCGCGACCGCCGCGTTGGCGAACACCAGGTGGTTCTCGAGGTAGGAGCGGTTCTCGTGCAGCCGTTCGTCGGGTACCCCCGGCGCCACCGCCGCGCGGTACCGGGCCTCCATGCCCGGGAACGCGGCGTCGAGCGCCCCGGCCGCGGCGACCAGCGGCACCATGAGCCAGACGTGGCCCACCGGGAACCACACGTAGGTCAGCCCGTTCGTGCCGGCCTTGCCGTAGGCGTGCCTGCCCTTCTGCTCCTCGTCCGCGATGTGCTTGCTGAGCGCGATCTCGCCGAGCCACTCGCCGCCCTGCTCGGCCCGCCGCAGTCCGCTGTCGCCGCGTTGCCAGAGGGCCCGCGCTGCGTGCATGGTCGCCGCCGAGTCGATGCTCTCGAGGTTGCCGTGCGCGACGCACAGCAGCAGCAGGAACGCCCCCGACCAGGCGAGCAGCAGCGCCTTCACCGCCGGCCTCCCGCGTCCGCCCGGGCCGCCATCGGG
>VGXW01000092.1 GCA_016873195.1 Planctomycetota bacterium
TCTTCAGCTGGCTGCGTTCCTCCTGGCACGCGACCACGGTGCCGGTCGGCAGGTGCGTGATGCGCACCGCGGACTCGGTCTTGTTGACGTGCTGGCCGCCCGCACCCGAGGACCGGTAGGTGTCGATCTTGAGATCCTCCGGCCGCAGGTCGACCTCGACCTCCTCGACCTCGGCCAACACCGCGACGGTCGCCGCCGACGTGTGCACGCGGCCCTTCTGCTCGGTCGCGGGGACGCGCTGCACGCGGTGGCCGCCGGACTCGAACTGCATCGCCGCGAACACCCGCTCGCCGCGCAGCGCGAACACGATCTCCTTGAAGCCGCCCTGCTCCGCGGGCGCGCTGTGCATCGGCTCGAACGTCCAGCCGCGGCGCGCCGCGAAGCGCTGGTAGACCGCGCACAGGTCGCGCGCGAACAGCGCCGCCTCCTCGCCGCCGGTGCCGGCGCGGATCTCGACGATGCAGTCGCGGCGGTCGTCGCCCTGGTCGTCGAGCAGCAGATCGACGAGTTCGAGCGCGAGGGCCTGCGCCGAGCGTTCGAGTTCGGGCAGCTCCGCCGCGGCGAGTTCCGCGAGGTCGCGGTCGTCGCCGCCGCACAGCGCGCGGTGCTCCCCGATCTGCTGCACGAGGTGCGCGTAGGCCTCGTAGCGCCGCACGACGGGCGCCGTCTGGCCGAGTTCGCGCTGCAGCGCCGCGAGCCGGTCCGGGCGCTCGACGAGCTGCGGATCGGCCGACTGCGCGAGCAGTTCCTGCACGCGCGCGGCCATCGCGTCGAGCTTCTGCTGGACCCGTGGACGCAGGTAGGTCATGCGCGGGAGGTCCCAACGCGGGCCGGCGCCATACGTTCACCCGACCCGGGGCCGGCCGGGGAGGTGCGGCGGGCCGCGCCGGAACCCGGGCGAGCCCTGTCCCTCTAGGCCTTCGCGGCTTCCTTGGTCTTGCCGTAGCGCTTCAGGAACTTGTCGACGCGGCCGGCCGAGTCGACGAACTTCGCGGCGCCGGTGAAGAACGGGTGGCACTCCGAGCAGATGTCGGTGCGGATCTCGGACTTGACCGAGCGGGTCGTGAACTGGTTGCCGCAGGCGCAGTGCACGCGGCACTCGACGTACTTCGGGTGGATGTCGGCTTTCATGGCGCAGTTCGCTGTCGCGGGAACCACGCGCAGCGGGGCGAAGAGTGTAGGAAGATCGGCGCCGCGGTCAACTGCCGGCTCGCGCCCGCTGCCACCGGACCGTCACGGCACCCAGGCGAGCAGCCGCTCGAGTTCCGCGGCGGGCAGGTCGAAGTCGACCGCGCGGAACCGGCCGGCGGGCACCGGCCGTTCGCCGACCAGCCGCCCCACGATCTCGGCGAAGGCCGCGCGCGCCCCGGGATCGAGTCCGGCGAACGGCGCGCCGGGCAGCACGATCGCGGCGTGGGGACGGCCGACCCCGCCGGGCGGCCCGGCGCGGCGCAGCGTCACGTCGCCGCCGGGCAGGATCTGCACGACCGGCGCCCAGCCGGAGGCCACCGAAGACGGATTCCGCGCGAGGTGGATCGTGCCGCCGACGCGCGGCAGGCGCAGTTGTTCGGCCGGCGTCGCGGCGGGTTCCGCCACGGGAGCCGGCGCCGGCGCGGCCGCGTCGTGGGCCACGACGGCGAAGTGCAGCGCGGCGACCGCCGCCGCGGCGCAGCCGCCGGCGAGCAGCAACTGCGCCGTCAGGGAAGCGCGGCATCCCGGCATCAGGTTGCCTCCAGCCGGCGCAGCAGGCGCTGGACCGCCGCGACGTGCAGGCCGACCACGGTGTCGTAGCTGCCGGCCGCGACGGCGAGGAAGGTCTGCGCCTCGTCCTGGATGCCGTAGGCACCGGCCTTGCCGCGCCACTGCCCGCTGTCGAGATAGCGCTGCAGTTCGGCCTCCTCGGGCACGCGGCAGCGCACCGTGGCCGTGGCGAGTTCCTCGGCGCTGCGGCCGTCCCGGTGCAGCACGAGCACGTGGGCGGTGTGCACCTCGTGGGTTCGGCCGGCCAGGGCCCGCTGCAGCCGCTCCGCGTCGGCCCGGTCCCGCGGCTTGCCGAGTTCGGAGCCGCCCAGGTCGACGACCGTGTCGACCCCGAGCACCGGGATGCGCGGGTCGGGCGGCGCGGCGCCCTCGGCCTTGCGGCGGGCGCGCGCGAGCGCCAGCGCGCGGGGCTCGCCGACCTCCCCGTGCGTGTGGTCGTCCCCGCCGCACGCGTACTCGGGTCCCGGCGCGCACAGCGCGAACGGGATGCCGGCGGCCGCCAGCAGTCCGGCCCGGCGCGGCGAGGTCGAAGCGAGGAACAGGACCACCACGGGGACATCGTCGCCGTGGCCCGGCCACGGGCAAGGGCGCGGCCGGAAGGTCGGGTTCGTCCGTTGCGGTCCGCCACGCAGCGGCGGCGGGAACCTCAGCCGCGCCGGCGCCCCGGCGGCGCGAGCCGCACGAGGATGCACGCGGGCGACAGCGCGTGCTGCAGGTTCGGCTTGCCGCCCGGCAGGTGCGGCCCGACCACGAGCGGCAGCTGGCCGTAGGGCTTCAACAGCGCGCGCACCGTGCTCAGGAACTGGTTCGCCGCGGCGTCCTTGGGGTCGAGCCCCAGGCGCTGCTGCGCACGCAGCGTCGACTTGTCCGAGAAGCAGAGCTCCTCGATCGTCAGCAGGTTGCCGAGGAAGGCGACGACGTGCGCTTGCAGCGCCGGGATGCGCTGGAAGAACAGGTTGCGGTCGCCGATGCCGGCGTCGCGCAGGAAGCCCAGGTTGACGCCGTTCTGGTCGTTGTAGATCTGCGCGACGCTGTCGCGCACGGCGAGGCACCGGTCGAACAGGTTCGGGATCGGCAGGTCGCGCAGCAGGTCCTCGACCTCGAACGCCTCGGTGACGCGGAACTCGTTGCGGTCGACGAAGCCCCCGGCGATGCGCCGCCGCGCCTCCTGCCCGTAGCCGCACGGCAACCCGTCGGCGAAGTAGGCGTGCAGCATCGCCTCGACGAGGTCGAGTGGCGGCACGACCTGCCCTTCGGCCGGCGGCGGCGGCGGCGGCACGTCGGCGAGGACCTTCTCGAGTCGGGCGAGCGTCGCGCGCAGGTTCTCGGGGGTCGGCGGCAGGTGCTCGCGCGGATCGGGCGGGGCTCCGACCGGCTCGGCTTCGTTGGGCTTCTTCTTCGACGGCACGGCGACCTCTCTCGAACCCGCCCGGGCGGCGGCACAACAGCATCGGAACGGCGCGCGCGCTGCAGCGGCGGACAGTGGCGACCGGCCAGACCGCAGGAGCCGATCGGGGCCGCCGGCGCGGCCAGGGGCCTACTTCTTCTTCTCGGCCGCTCGCGCGGCCTTCTCGGCCTTCCGCTGGGCGCGCGGCTTGCGCACCTTCCGGGGCGGCGGCACGAACGGCTTCGGCTTGCCCTTGCTCTTCTTGCGCTCGCGCTGCTTGGGCTGCGGCACCGTGAGGCCCGACTTCTCGATCATCTCGGCCACCGTCTGCGACGGCCGCGCGCCGACCGAGAGCCAGTACTGGATGCGCTCGGTGTCGAGCTTCATCTGCTCCTGGGCGCGCGGCATCAGCGGCAGGTAGTAGCCGAGCGCCTCGATGATGCGCCCGTCGCGCGGGAAGCGCGGGTCGGTGGCCACCACGCGGTACGTCGGGTGGTTCAGGCGTCCAAAGCGTTTCAGGCGAAGCGTGACTGCCAAGGGAAACTGTCTCCGTGCGTCGGGGAGCCGCGAAAGGGGCGAGCAGCAAAGCAGATCGCGACAGGACTTGCCAGCGGATTCTTCGGCGCCGGCTCGGCGCCGGCGGGCGGCCCACCGGGCCCCCGTCAGCGGCGCCGTCGACCGCCGGCCCCGCCCGGGAAGCCGCCCGGGAAGCCGCGCGGCGGCGTGCCCGGGAAGCCGGGCGGCAGGCCCCCACCGGGCTTCGGCCCGGCACCGCCGAGCATCTCGCCGAGACCGGGCGGCAGCCCGCCGCCGCGGCCCATGCGCTTCATGAGGTCCTGCATCGCCTTGAACTGCTTGATCAGCCCGTTCACTGCCTCCAGCGGGTTGCCCGACCCGGCCGCGATGCGCCGGCGCCGCGGCAGGTCGATCCCGTCGGGGCGCTGCCGTTCGCGCGGCGTCATCGACTGGATGATCGCCTCGAGGCGCTTCATCTGCCGGTCGTCGAAGTCGACGTCCTTCAGCAGCGACCCGACGCCGGGCAGCATGCCCAGCACCTTCTTGAGCGGGCCGAGCCGCCGGATCATGTTCAGCTGGGCCAGGAAGTCCTCGAAGTCGAACTGGCCCTTCTGCAGCTTGCGCGCCGCCTGCCGGGCCTCCTTCTCGTCGATCACCGCCTGGGCCTTCTCGACGAGGCCGACGACGTCGCCCATGCCGAGGATGCGGCCGGCCATGCGCGCGGGGTCGAACTCCTCGAGGTCGTCGGGCTTCTCGCCGACGCCGGCGAACAGGATCGGTCGGCCCGTGACCTTGACGATCGACAGCGCGGCGCCGCCGCGCGCGTCGCCGTCGACCTTGGTCAGGATCAGCCCGTGCAGCGGCAGCCGGCCGTGGAACTCCTTCGCCGAGTTGACCGCGTCCTGGCCCAGCATCGCATCGCAGACCAGCAGCACGCCGTGCGGCGTGCACTTCCGCTGCACCTCCTGCAGCTCCACCATCAGCGGTTCGTCGACGTGCAGGCGCCCCGCGGTGTCCAGGATCACCACGTCGTGGCCGTGCGCGCGCGCGAAGTCGATGCCGCGCCGGCAGACCTCGGGCGGCCGCGCCGTCGTCGGTTCGGCGTGCACGGCGAGACCGAGCTGCTTGCCGAGGCTCTGCAGCTGGTCGACGGCCGCCGGCCGCTGCAGGTCCGCCGCGACGAGCAGCGGGTTCTTCTTCTTCTGTTTGCGCAGCCACAGCGCCAGCTTGGCGCACGTGGTCGTCTTGCCGCTGCCCTGCAGGCCGCACATCATCAGCACGAGCGGCCCGTTGTCCGCGACCGGCAGGCCGGTCGCCTGGCCGCCGAGCAGCTCCGTCAGCGCGTCGTGGAAGCACTTGACGAACTGCTGGCCGGGCTCGACCGACCCGATCACCTGCTGGCCGAGCACGCGCGCCCGCACGTCGGCGACGAACTCCTTGGCGACCTGGAAGTTGACGTCGGCCTCGAGCAGCGCCTGCCGCACCGCGCGGATGCCCTCGTCGACGTTGGCTTCCGTGAGCACCTTCTGGCCGACGATGGCGCGGTAGGCCTTGCCGAGCGCGTTCGCGAGCGAATCGAACATCGGCCGCAGGATGTTGGCCGGGGGGCGCGCGGTCAAGGCCGCTCCCGCTTCCCCGGTCCCGCGGCCCTTCTCGCGCCGGCCCCACCGTGCGACGATGCCGGCCGCGCGGCCACCGTCGCCGCGCGGAACGTTCCTTGCGGGCCGCATGCCGATGAACCCACGCCGCACCGTTGCCGCCATCCCCCTGCTGCTCGCCTGCGCCTGCGCAACTCCTGTCGCCACCGGCCGTCCGGCGGCCGACCCCGAACGCGAGCTGACCGAGTTCCAGCGCCTCCAGCGACTGTTCTGCGAGCAGCACACCGTGCCGCAGACGTTCGACTTCCCGGGCCACGGCCGCGTCACGGTGCGCGACATCACGCTCGACGGCTTCCCGGGCAACACCTACCTGCGCTGCCGTTTCCACTACCAGAACCGCACCGAGAAGCCGGTCGTGCAGTCCTGGGTCTCGCTCGACGTGCTCGACGCCGCCGGCAGCCTCGTCGCGAGCCAGGCGACCGTCTGCATCGTGCCGCACCCGATCCCGATCGCGCGCGGCAGCTACTTCGCCGACGAACTGCGCACGCAGACCTTCGGCGCGCACCTGCAGCCCGGCTGGAGCTGGCGCCTGCGCTGCACCTCGCAGCTCGAGGAGCAGGAGGAACCGCTGGTGCCGCCGGTGCCCGAACGGCAGGCGACCGACCCGGCCCTGGCGCCCGTGCAGATCAAGCCGCGCCCGATCCGCTGGAACTGACTCCCGAGCCGCCGCAACGCGGCGACGCGCGCGGGGCGGACCGCGCGACCGGTCCCGCCGCGGCGGGGCCACGGCGCTCCCGGCCCGCCGGAGCTCAGCGGTGCAGCCGTTCCAGCAACTGCCTGCCGGACTCGTTCCAGGCCGGCGCCGCCTCGCGGTCGGCGAGTTCGCGCACGACGCCGTGCAGACCGCGCAGGACCTGCGTCAGGTGCTGGAAATCGAGCTTGTCGGTCTCGTCGCCCGGCCGGTGGTAGTCCGCGTGCAGCGAACCGGCGCTGATCGAGTGCGCGACGATGCCGGCGCGCACGAACGACCAGTTGTCGCTGCCGGCGAACAGGTGCCGGGCCATCGGGAAGTCGACGAGACCGATGCCGGCGCGCTGCAGCGGCGGGGCGGCGATCGCGGCGAGGTCGCTGAGTTCCGCGCCGGTGATCCAGGCCTTGCCCTGCTGGCCGGGCGCGGGCCGGCCGAGCATCTCGAGATTCAGGTTCGCGACGATCCGGTCGAGCGGGACGGGCGGCGCGGCGACGAACGCCCGCGAGCCGCGCAGGCCCTTCGCCTCGCCCGAGAAGCAGACGAACAACACGCTGCGGCGCGGCGGCGACTCCTTCCCCATCGCCTCGGCGAGCAGCAGCACGCCGGCGGTGCCCGACGCGTCGTCGTCGGCGCCGTTGTAGACCGCGTCGCCGTCGACCGGCAGGCCGGTGCCGAGATGGTCGTAGTGCGCGCTGACCACCACGTGCTCCTGCTCGCGCGAACTGCCCGGCAGCAGCGCCACGACGTTGGCGGCCGGCAGGTCGGCGGGCTCGGCCTGCGGCGCCTGCCACGTGATCGTCCACGGCGTCTCGCTGCCGTCGGCAAGCGGCGGCGGCAGCAGCCCCGCGCGCACCAGGAAGACCGGCCTGCTGGCCGCGCGACGCGCGCCGGGCGCGGTGCGCGGGCCGGACGCGGCCAGCCAGAACGGGTGGTCGGCGGCGACCTCGAGCACGACCGGCCGCCGCGCGGACTCGGCGCGCAGCAGTCGCTGCAGCGCCGGATCCGCGAGCTGCGCCACGGTGCACGGCTCGTCGGCGCCGGACGGCACGTCCGCGGCCCGCCAGAGCCGCACGTCGGTCTCGGGTCGCAGCGCGAACTCGCGCAGCCGATCGCCCGTCTTGCGCGTGAGCTTCACCACGATCCCGCGCGAGTCGAGGCGCAGCCCCGGCAGCGTGTACTCGTGGCGCCAGGAGTCCGGCACGGCGCGCTGCAGGCCAGCCGCCGCGAAGCGCCGCGCGAGCCATGACGCCGCCTCGTCGAGGCCCGGGCTCGGCGTGTCGCGCCCACCGCGCGCGTCGTCGGCGAGCCAACCGACCGCCTCGCGCACGCGCGCCTCCGTGATGGTGTCGACCTGGGCCGGCGCGGCCGGCGCGAACGCGGCGACGAGGCACGGACAGAGCCAGGCAACGGGGTTCCTCATGGCCGGTGCAACAGCTCGTTCAGCGAGCCGGAACGGTAGCCGAACACGTCGAACGCGACGAACAGGTAGCCCGCGGCGCGCACGCGCTGGCCGATCGCCTCGCGCTGCGCGAACGCTCGCTCGAGTTCGTCGGCGGCCACCTCGAGGCGCGCGAGTTCCCCGTGGTGGCGCACGCGGAACTGCCGGAAGCCCATGCCGCGCAGCGCGGCTTCGGCGCATTCGATCCGCGCGAGCACGGGCCCGTCGATCGGGCTGCCGTAGGGCACGCGCGACGACAGGCAGGCGAGGCTCGGCTTCTCCGCCGTGCGCAGCCCGGCGTCGCGGCTGTAGCGGCGCACGTCCGGCTTGCCGAAGCCCGCGTCGACCAGCGGCGCGATCACGCCGTGCTCGGCCGCGGCGCGCTGGCCGGGCCGGTGGTCGCCGAGGTCGTCGGTGATCGCGCCGTAGGCGACGTCCCAGTCGGCCGGGGCGATGCGCGCGCGCTGCCGTGCCACCGTCGCGAACAGCTCCGTCTTGCAGTGGTAGCAGCGGTCGCCCCCGTTCTGCCGGTAGGCCGCGCGCTCGAGTTCGCGCGTCGGCAGCACCACGTGCCGCGCGCCGAGTTCCCGCGCCAGGGCCGCGGCGTCGGCGAGCTCCGCGCGCGGCAGCGACGGCGAGTCCGCGGTGACGGCCACGGTGCGGTCGCCGAGCGCCCGGCGGCAGGCGTGCAGCAGCGCCGTCGAGTCGGCCCCGCCCGAGAACGCGACCACGGCCCCGCGCAGGCCGGTCAGGCGGCCGAGCAGCGCCGCGAGCTTCTGCTCGTACGGAAGGGAGGCGGTCGCGGGCGGCATCGCGAGCGTTCTACCGGCCGCGGCCGTCGTAGACCACCCGCCCCTGCACGACGGTCAGCAGCACCTTCGCCTGCAGCAGTTCGGACTCGGCGCACGTGAGCAGGTCGCGGTCGAACACCGTCAGGTCGGCGAGCTTGCCGGGCTCGATCGTGCCGAGTTCGCGCTCGGCGAACCTCGCCCAGGCCGCGTGGGCGGTGAAGCCGCGGATCGCCGCCTCGCGCGACAGCTTCTGGTCGGGCCGGTAGCCCTCGGGCGGGCCGCCGCGGAGCCCGCGCGTCGTCACGGCGGCGTAGAGCCCCTGGCGCGGGTCGGCCGACTCGACCGGGAAGTCGCTGCCGAACGGCACGGCGACCCCGAGTTCGAGGAACGACTTCCATGCGTAGGCGCGCAGCACGCGCTCCGGCCCCAGCCGCGCCGGCGCCCACGGCATGTCCGAGGTCAGGTGCGTCGGCTGCATCGACGCGAGCACGCCGAGGGCGGCGAACCGCTCGAAGTCGCCGGGCCCGATCACCTGCGCGTGCTCGATGCGGAACCGCCGCGGGCCGAGCCCGCCGTCGGTCTCGACGGCGGCGAACGCGTCGAGCGCGGTGCGGTTGCCGGCGTCGCCGATCGCGTGCACGCAGAGCTGCATGCCGGCGTCGGCGCAGCGCTGCGCGAGCTCGAGGATCGCGCCCTTCGGCATGCCGACGAGGCCGCGGTTCCGCGGGTCGTCGCTGTAGGGTTCGAGCAGCGCGGCGCCGCGCGAGCCCAGCGCCCCGTCGCTGAACCCCTTCACGGCGCGCACGGTGATCAGGCCGTCCTTGCTCTGCCAGGGACCGCGGGCGATCAGTTCGCGTTCGTCCGCCGCGAGCATCACGTAGGTGCGCAGATGCCACTGCTTCGCCGCGTGCAGCACACGCAGCTCCTCGAGCGCGATCCTCGACACGCCCGCGTCGTGCACGCAGGTCAAGCCGTACTGCAGGCACTGCTGTTGCGCGGCGAGCAGCCGCGCGCGGATCTGGTCCGGGCCGGGTTCGGGCGCCGGCACCCGCGCCATCGCCGCGTCGACCAGCACGCCGGTCGGCTCGCCGTGCTCGTCGCGCAGGATCTTGCCGCCGTCGGGATCCTCGGTCTCCGCGGTGAGGCCCGCGAGCCGGATGCCGCGCAGGTTCAGCAGGCCGGCGTGGCCGTCGACGCGCACGAGCCACACGGGGTGGTCGGGCACTTCGGCAGAGAGCTCGGCGTGGTGCGGCATCGCCTGCCCGGCCCAGTCGTTCTGGTCCCAGCCGCGGCCGACCACCCACTGGCCCGCCGGCAGCCTGGCGGCGGCCGCGGCGGCGCGTTCGATCACCTGCGCGTAGGACGTGGTGCCGACGAGATCGACCTCGGCGAGGGCCGTGCCGAGCCCGAGCAGATGGCCGTGCGCGTCCTGCAGACCGGGCAGCACGAACGCCCCCGGCAGCTCGATCGCGATCGTGCCCGCCGGCGCCGGCGTGCCCGGCGGCGCGACGCGCCCGGCCTGCACGACGAGGCTGCCCCGCCAGGGCGCACCGGTGCCCGTGTGGACGACACCGACCTTCAGTTCGAGATCCTGCGGAACGCAGGCGCAGAGCAGCCCGGCGAGCACGGCGACCGACATGGCCGCGATGCTACGTCAGCCCTGTTCCGGCGCGCAGCGGATCTCCGCGTCCGCCGTGAAGATCGTGCGCGAGCGCACGCGGCCGTCGGGCACGCGCGCGCCCGGGAACAGCAGGCACTCGGTCAACTCGGCGCCGGCACCCACCTGCGCGCCGTCCATCGCCACGCAGCGCACGAGCCGGGCGTCGCGGCCGACCCACACGTCCACGCCCGCGAAGTTCGGCGCACCGCTGCGCCGCAGCAGCAGCAGGTTCAGCTCGAGCAGGTCGGCCGGGTAGCTGACGTTCATGTCGGCCAGCACGACCTCGGCCGCGTCGACCTTGTAGCCGTCGTCGAGGAAGATCTGGATCGAGTCCGTGATCTCGTACTCGTTGCGCATCGCGGTGCGCGGCGTGCGCCGCACGGCGTCGAAGAACGACAGGTCGAACAGGTAGATGCCGCAGCCCTTGAGGTCGGTGCGCGGATGGCGCGGCTTCTCGATCACGCGGCGCACGAGGCCGTCGGGGCCCGCCAGCACGACGAAGTTGCGTTTGATCGCCTCGAGGTCGGGCTCGCGCTTGCACGCGAGCACACCGCCGAGACCGCGGCCGTCGGCGAAGCGGTCGACCATCGAGCGCAGGTTCTCGGTGGCGAAGAAGATGTCGCCGAGGAACAGGAAGAACGGCCGGTCGACGTGCGGCTCGAGCCGCGACACCGCGTGCGCGATGCCGAGCGTCTCCTCCTGCTCGACGTAGCGGAGGCGCACGCCGTAGGCGCTGCCGTCGCCGAGCGCCCGCACGACCTCGTGGCCGAGGTGGCCGATCACGACCACGACGTCGCGGATGCCGAGCCCGGCCAGCATCTCGAGTTGGTAGGCCATCAGCGGCTTGCCGAGCACCGGCAGGATCGGCTTCGGCCAGTGCTCGGAGAACGGCCGCATGCGCGTGCCCTTGCCGGCGGCGAGGATCACGCCCATCAGGTCCGGGCCGGCGGGCTGCGTCATCGTCGGCTCCCTCGTCGCTCCCGGCCGGCGGTCACTGGCGGATGTTGCGCACCAGCGAGACGCGGCTCGAGACGAGGCTCGCGATCAGCAGGTCCTTCCTGCCGTCGCCGTCCATGTCCTGCAGCACGGCGTCCGAGGCGCCCCACGTGCCGGGGAAACGCACCAGTTCGGGGAAGCTGCCACCGCCGTCGCCGACCATGACGCGGAAGTCGCCGCTGACCAGCGAGTTGACCAGGATGTCGGGCAGGCCGTCGCCGGTGAGATCGTCCGCGAGCAGCGCCGTCGGCGTGTTGCCGGCCGGGTAGGTGGCCCCGCTGAAGCCGGCGGCGGTGCCGAACAACACCGTGATCGAGCCGGACTGGCCGTTGCTGACCACGAGGTCGGCGCGGCCGTCGCGGTCGAAGTCGGCGGTGATCAGGTAGTTCGGCGCCTGGCCGACCGGCACGGTGAGGTGGTTCGCGAACACGAGGCCGCCGGTGTTGCGCAGCACGACGATGTCCGAAGCGGCGACGCGCGAGACCGCGAGGTCGGGCAGGCCGTCGCCCGTGAAGTCGGCCGCGGCGACGTCCGCCGGCCCGCCGGGCAGCGGCACGACCGAGTCGGCGCCGAACACGAACGGCACCGGCGTGCCCGCCACGAGGTGCAGCGCGTTGCCCGCGTAGTCGCAGACCGCGAGGTCGAGGTCGCCGTCGCGGTCGAGGTCCGCCACGGTCACGCCGAACGGCCCGCCGGCCGTGCTGATCGTCGCCGCAACGCCCGGCAGCACTTCGAACTGGTAGGCGCCACCGGTCGAGAGGTTGCGCAGCAGCTTGACGCCGCCGGCGACGCAGACCACGAGGTCCATGCGGCCGTCGAGGTCGAGGTCGACGTTCTCGACCTGGAACACCACGGCGCCCAGGTCGATCGAGTAGCCGATCTCGAGCGCGCCGTCGGCGCGGCGCTGCAGCAGGTTGACTCGCGTGCTGTCGTACGAACCGACCGCGACCTCGAGGTCGCCGTCGAAGTCGAAGTCGCCGCCGCCGAGCCACGCCGCGGTCGGCAGGCCCGCACCGTAGTTGCGCGCGCCGGCGAGGTCGCCCGAGTTGCGCGCGAGCCAGAGATTGATGCGGTCGCCGAGACCCGACAGCGCGAACAGGTCGTTCTTGCCGTTCTTGTCGAAGTCGCCGACGAACGGCCGCAACGGCAGGCCCGTCGCGTCGAGCTGCGCGTGCTCGCCGAGTCCGTCGGCCAGCGACTGCGGCACGATCACCATGCTCGCCTGGCCGAGCAGGCAGGCGACGAGGTCGACGACGCCGTCGCCCGTGACGTCGGCGATCGTGCTCACCGACGGCGCCGCGTCGACCAGGACGTCGAACGAATCGAACGTCACCGGCACGTCGGGGCCGGTGCCGCCGAGCCAGCGTGACTCCGGTTCCTGGATCTCGGTGACGACCACGAAGCGGTTGGCCGTGAACGCCGAAACCGCCATGTCCGTGCGGCCGTCGCCGTTCAGGTCGCCGAGCGAGACCGCACGGGGGGCGCCCGGGATGGCGAGTTCGTAGACCTGCGAGCCGGCGAACGCGGGGCCGCCGCCGATGCCGGGGTAGACCAGCACGCGCGACAGCACCGGGTCCGCGACGATCAGGTCGGGCGTGCCGTCGCGCGTGACGTCGCCGACCTGCAGGTTGAAGGCCGAACCGCCGCCCGGCAGCGTGATCGCCGGTCCCGCGCCGAAGCCGCCCGCGCCGTTGCCGAGGTAGACGACGATCTCCGGCGCCACCGGCCGCGACACGAGGACGTCGAGGTCGCCGTCGCCGTCGGCGTCGGCCACCACCACCGCGAGCGCGTCCTGGCCGACCGGCAGCGCCGGGCCGGCCGTGAAGGTGCCGAGGCCGTCGTTCCACCAGACATCGGTGGAGTTCGCGGCGTTGCGCACGACCACGAGGTCGGTGTCGCCGTCCTCGTCGAGGTCGCCGCCGGCGATCCAGAGGGGCAGCCCGTCGATCTGCAGCGACTGGCCGACCGCGAAGTTCGTGCCGTTGCCCAGCAGGATCCGCAACTCGCCGGACAGGCCGATCACGGCCATGTCGAGGAAGGTGTCGCCGTCGAGATCCGCGACGTGGTAGTCGGCATGGGCACCCGTGCCCGAGTTGATCTCGATGCGGGTCTCGAACCTCGGGGATCCGCTCGGGAGCAGCGGGCTCACCGACGAGTGCTTCGCACAACCGGCGGCGACGACGAGGACCACGGGAAGGAGGTGGCTACTGCGGAACATGTTGGTCTCGACCGAAGGGGGTCTCCAGGTCACCAGAAGCGTAGCACATCGCTGCCCCGGCGCGGCGGGCCGAAAGAGCCGAACTGCGCCCCGGGCCGGCCGTTGCGCGCCCGCAAGCCGTGCCATGGGCTGCACCGTCGGTCAGCCCTCGCCGGGCCGCAGGTAGCTGCGCGCGCGCAGCACGTAGTGGCGCGCGCGCCAGCGCATCGCCTCCACCTCGGCGCCGGTGACCTGCCGGGCGACCTTGCCCGGCGCGCCGAACACGACCGACCGCGGCGGGATCACCGCGTTCTCCTTGACGAGGGCCCCGGCCCCCACGATCGAGAACTCGCCGATGCGCGCCCCGCCGAGCACGATGCAACCCATGCCGAGCAGCGCGTAGTCGCCGACCTCGACGCCGTGCAGGATCACGCCGTGGCCGATCGTGACGCCCCGTCCGATGCGCAGCGGCACGCCGAGGTCGACGTGCACGCAGCTGTTGTCCTGCACGTTGGTCTCGGCGCCGATCTCGATCGGCGCGTCGTCGCCGCGGATCGTCACGCCGAACCAGACGCTGACGTCGTCGCCGAGCCGCACGTCGCCGACCACCGCGGCGTTGTCGGCGACCATCGCGCGACCGGACCGGCGCAGCCGGCCCGGCATGTCGGGGTGGACCAGGAACTCGCGGTCGGCGGGGTGCATCGGGCGGACCTCACCGAGCATAGAGCAGGTCGAGGCAACCGGGCCACAGCAGCACGGCCGCGACGGTCAGCGCGTTGTGCACGGCGTGCGCGAGCGCCGCCGGCGACAGGCTGTCGTGCCGCGCGCGCAACCAGCCGAACAGCAGCGCCAGCACGCCGATCGGCAGCGCGTAGTGCGGCCCGTGCACGAGCCCGAACGCCGCGGCGGTCAGCAGGTGCACGGACGGCCGCGGCAACACCCTGTCGAGCGCGGTGAACAGGTAGCCGCGGAAGACGATCTCCTCGAGCAGCGGCGCCACCAGCACGATGCCCGCGACGAGCGCCGCGAGCTCCGGCAACTCCGCCCCCCGTTCCGCGAGCCGCAGCAGGGACGGCTGCGGCTGGACCACGACGCCCAGCGCGCGCAGGCCGCGCAGGTAGCCGAACACGAACAGGAGCCAGCCGGGCCCGAACGCCGCGTAGACGCCGAGCACTCTGGCCCAACGCAGCGGCAGCCAGCGCACGGCCGGCGGCCAGACCACCGCGAGCAGCGCGAGCGCCGGCAGCCCCACGGCGGGCGCCGGCCAACCCACGGCGCCGTGCCCGCCGAAGGCCAGCGCCGCGACCGCGGCGACCGCGGCGAGTTGCAGCAGCGGGATCAGGGCCGGCGGTCGGGGGCGCCCGTTCATTCGCCGGCGATCACGCCGGTCGTCGGCGACGACGCGCTGGCGTAGAGCTTCTTCTGGATGCGGCCGGCGAGGAACGCGTCGCGCCCGGCCTCGGCGGCGGCCTTCATCGCGCGCGCCATGCGCACGGGGTCCCGGGCCAGCGCCACGCCGGTGTTCAGCAGCACGCCCGCGGCGCCGAGTTCGAACGCGATCGCCACGTCGCTGGCGGTGCCGACGCCGGCGTCGACGATCACCGGGACCTTCGCGCGCTGCAGGATGATGCGGATGTTGTTGGGGTTCAGGATGCCCTGGCCGCTGCCGATCGGCGCGCCGGCCGGC
>VGXW01000093.1 GCA_016873195.1 Planctomycetota bacterium
ATCTGGGCAGGACTTACGGACCCTCCCTCCATGAACAGCACCATGCTCGCGAACCGAAGCTGGAACTGTCGCCAGGCACGCAGCAGGTCCCGCGCGGTCGGCAAGCCGGCACTGTGCAGCCCGAGCAACAGGTCGAAGTCGTCGGGCAGCTGCTGCAGTCCGGCCTGCAGCGCGGCTTCGCCGTTCCTCTTGGCGCGCACCTCGCCGAGTTCATCACCGAGGCCGGACCACCGGGAAGCGCCAGCCGCTGCCGCGGCGCGTACGAACGGATCCTCACCCTCTTCGCGAGCCCACTGCGCCAGCCTGTAACCGGCGAACGCGACATCGAGATCGGCGAGCCAGCGCACGCGCAGCAGATCGGCGAACGGCTCGCCTCGGGCCGGCCCCATCAGATCCCGCCGCAGCCCCATCCGGATGCCGAGTTTCCGCAGGCGGAGTTCGTACTCGTCGATCGCCGCCGCACCACCGTCGCCGGTCAGCACCAGCGGAAGCGCGAGGAACGGCCCGCACTGCCAGAGTTCCTCCACACGCTGCGCCAGATGGCCGGTCGCGCCGTCGAGCAGCCCGGCGAACATCGGCGTCCACGTCCTCTCGTCGCTCGGCAGGATCTGCACCAGCAGCCGCCCTTCAGGCGAGAGATCCCACGGCAGGTCGACTAGATCCTGCGCGCTCGCGGCGCTGCCGAGCAGCGACAACAGACAGGCTGTACGCCACGCATGGCTGATCGTCCGCATTGCCATCCCATTCTACTCGGTGGTCCAGCGCACGGTCCTCGTGCCCCTGTGTCGGCGGCCCTCGCCCGCCGTCCGCAGCTCACGCGCCCGGCCACGGTCACGTCGAGCACGAACCACGCCCGCCTCCCTCGCCCCGGCCTGCACGGCAAGAGGAGCTGCCAGCCCATCCCGCCCCCGCCCGAACCTTCAGCCCGCCCCCGCTCGCGGGTACCGTCGCCGCGGTGACCACCCCCTACCTGCGCGCGCGCCGCGCCGAGCTGCTGCGCGACTACCGCGACGGCCTGCTGCACGACGTCGCGCCGTTCTGGCTGCGCCACGGCCTCGATCGCGAGCACGGCGGCATCCTCACCGCACTGGGCCGGCGCGGCGAACTGCTCGACACCGACAAGTCGGTCTGGTTCCAGGGCCGCGCCGGCTGGACCTACGCGACGCTCTACGCGACCGTCGAACGGCGGCCCGAGTGGCTCGCGGCGGCGCTGTCGTGCGTGCGCTTCCTGCGCGACCACTGCGCGGCGCCCGACGGCAAGCTCTACTTCTCGGTCACGCGCGAAGGCCGGCCGCTGCGCATGCGCCGCTACGTGTTCTCCGAGAGTTTCGCCGCGATCGCCTACGCGGCCGTGCACCGCGCCACCGGCGAGGCCGAGTGGCGCGACCGCGCCCTGGCGGCCTTCGCCACCTACCTGCGCCACGAACGCGAACCCGGCCGCATCGCGCCCAAGGTCGATCCCGCGACGCGGCCCGCGCGCGGCCTCGCACCCGTGATGATCCTGCTGGTCACCGCGCAGGACCTGCGCGACTGCCTCGGCGATGCCGTGGTCGGCGGCCGCACGCTGACCGACTGGGCGGCGCTCGCGTGCGACGAGATCGTCGGGTTGTTCTGCAAGCCCGAGCTGCGCGCGGTGCTGGAGCAGGTCGGTCCCGGCGGCGAGGTCTACGACCACTTCGACGGCCGGCTGCTCAACCCGGGCCACGCGATCGAGGCCGCGTGGTTTCTGCTGCGCGAGGCGCGGCGCCGCGGCGACCGCGGGCTCGCGCGCACCGCGCTCGACATGCTCGACTGGATGTGGGAGCGCGGCTGGGACCGCGAGCACGGCGGCCTCCTCTACTTCGTCGACCTGCTCGGCAAGCCCGTGCAGGAGTACTGGCACTTCATGAAGTTCTGGTGGCCGCACAACGAGGCGATCATCGCCACCCTGATGGCGCACGCGCACAGCGGCGAGGAACGCTACGCGGCGATGCACCGCGCCGTGCACGACTGGGCGCACGCGCACTTCCCCGACCGCGAACACGGCGAGTGGTTCGGCTACCTCGACCGGGAGGGCCGCGTCACCACCGAACTCAAGGGCAACCTGTGGAAGGGCCCGTTCCACCTGCCGCGGCAGCAGCTCGTCTGCTGGAACGTGCTCGAGGGTCGCTACTGAACGGCGGGGCCGGCGCCGTCCCTCCAGGCGAAGAAGCCGATCTGCTCGAGTTCGCCGAACATGGCCCGCACCGCGGCAGCGTCGGGGTTGCCGTTCGGCAGCCGCGCGGGGCCGACCGGCACACCGAGGTGCACCATCAGCGCCTTGGCGCAGCCGAGGTAGCCGCGCCGCGCGAGCACCTCGACGAGCTGCACGGACCGGAACTGCTCGGCGCGCGCCGTCGCGAGGTCGCCGGCCGCGAACGCGGCCTGCAGCCGCTGGTAGACGCCCGGCGCGAAGTTGAACGTGCTGCCGACCGCGCCCGCGGCCCCGAGCGCGAGCGCGGCGAGGAAGAACTCGTCGCAGCCCCACGGCAGGTCGAAGCGGCCGCCGCCGGCGCGCAGCGCGAGCTGGTAGGCCATCAGGTCCGGGTTCGTGAACTTGATGCCGTTGAGGTTCGGGATGCGCGGCGCGGCGAGCGCGAGGAACTCCGCCATCGGCAGGTGCACGCCCGTCAGGGCCGGGATGTCGTAGAAGTAGAACGGCAGCGCTGGCGCGGCGCGCGCGACGAGCTCGCAGCAGGCCACGAGGTCGGCGACCGTGCGCGGCTTCCAGTAGGACGGCGCCAGCATGCCCAGGGCCGCCGCGCCGTGGCGCTGCGCGTGCGCGGCGAGTTCGGCGGCGTCGGTGAGGCAGTTGCTGCCGACGTGCACGACGACGCAGAGCTGCGTGCCCTTCGCCGCGGCCGTCCAGCGCTCGGTCAGCGCGAGCCGCTCCGCGAGCGACAGCGAGTGGCTCTCGCCGGTGCTGCCGCCCACGAACACCTGCCCGACCCCGCGCGCGAGCAGGTGGTCGCGCTGGACCTCGACCGCCGCGAGGTGCAGCGAGCCGTCGGCCGCGAACGGCGTGTGCGTGGCAGCGCAGAGACCGCGGATGCGGAACGGGTTCATCGCCGGTGCACGGTAGCGGGCAGGCAGAGCAGCGCCACGCCGCAGGCCACCAGCCCCGCGCCCGACAGGCCGAGCGTCGCGACGAGCGGGATGCCCGCGTCCTTCAGCGCCCCGCCGTAGAGCACGGACAGGCCGCCACAGCCGGCACCGACCAGGTTCAGGAAGCCGTAGCCCGACGCGGCGAACCGTTCGTCGACCTGCGCGCGCAGGATCGGCATCAGCGTGGCGTCGAGCAGCCCCTGCGCGACGCCCTGGAACGCGGTCAGCGCCACGAACCACGCGAGCGCGCCCGCCGGCAGCGCGGTGGTCAGCGCGATCGCCGGCCCGGCGAGGCCGAAGCCGAGCGCGGCGAGCCGGGCCCGGCCGCGGCCATCGCGCGCCGCCCAGCGGTCGGCGGCGATCCCGCCGAGCACGACGGCGACGTACTTGGCGACCGACGACGGCAGCGTCGCGAGCGCGCCGGCCTCGCCGAGCGACAGCGCGAAGTGCTCGCGCAGCAGGAGCGGCAGCCAGGACAGCACGAACCAGTTGCAGACGCTCGCGCCGCCCATGACCGCGAGCAGCAGCCAGAACGCGCGCGCGCCGAACAGGCCGGCGAGGATCGCCGCGGGCGCCGGGCGCGCGGGCGCGGCGGGCGCTCCGGCCCCGGTGGCCGCCGCGGGCCGTTCCGGCTCGCGCAGCAGCGCGACGAGCACCACCGCGTAGGCGGCCCCGACCACGCCGAAGACGCCGAACGCCATGCGCCAGCCCAGCGCGTCGGCCGCGTAGCCGCCGAGGCCGGCGATCGCCTGGCCGAGGTAGATGCCGCTCATGTGCAGCCCGGTCGCCAGCGAACGCGTGCGGTCGCGGTGGTAGTCGGTGATCAGCGCGAGCGCGGCCGGGATGTAGAACGCCTCGCTGATGCCCATCAGGGCGCGCGCCGCGAGCAGCTGCGTGTAGTCGGCGACGTGCCCGGTGAGCCAGGTGACCGCCGACCAGACCACGAGCGAGACCAGGATCACGAGCCGGCGGCTGTAACGGTCGGCGAGGATCCCGCCGAGCGGGCTCAGCGCCGAGTAGACGAACAGGAACACCGCGGTCAGCAGGCCGAACTGCGCGTTCGTCTGCGGCACGTCGCGCAGGATCGGCGCGGCCATCGTCGGCAGCAGCTGCCGGTCGAGGTAGTTCAGCGCCGCGACGACGAACAGGAGCCCGACGGTGAGCCACGCCGCGCGGCCCGGCGCGCCGCTCGGGGCGCCGAGGCTGCCGCGCCGGCGGGCCTGCAGCGCGATGGCGCCGAGCGCCGCCAGCGAGAGCAGCAGCATCGCCAGATCGAGCCAGCCGTAGCGCTTCGCGTAGCCGAGCCGCAGCGCCTGCACGGCGGGCGTGCGCACGCCCGGCCTCGTCTCGCCGCTGACGACGACGGCGAGGTCGCCCAGCAGGACGAACGGCGCGGTGACGACACCCTGGCCGAGGCTCGCGACCGCGGCGACCTCGCGGCGGCGCGGGTCGAACTGCAGCACCTCGGCGCGCTGGCCCGGGTGCAGCCGCGGCGGCTGGCCCTGGTGGCCGCCGTCGTCGGCGCCCGCGAGCAAGAGCACACCCTCGCGCGCGATCGCCGGCCCGGCCGCGGCGGCGAGCGGCCACGGCAGTTCGAGCGACGGCGCCGCGCGCACCGGCTCACCCGCGCGCAGTTCGTCGAGCCGCACCGAAAGCGTGTCGCGCAGGTAGGTGCGCAACGGCGCGCCGCGGTCGTCGGGGCCGAGCCGGCAGCCGCCGAGCAGGAACAGCCGGCCGTCGAGCACGGACGCGGTCGCGAGCACGCGGTCCGCCGCGGGCCAGGGGAATCGTTCCCAGGCAGCACCTTCGCGCGCGACCTCGAGCGCGAGCAGTTCCGGCACCGCCTGCGTCGAACCCGGCGCCTCCTGCCCGCCGGCGATCCAGAGCCGGCCCTGGCCGGTCGCGCAGGCCGCGTAGGCCAGTGGGCGCGGCAGCGGCGCGAGTTCGCGCACGGTCGCGTCCGGCCGCACGACGCGCACGCCGCGCAGGTGGCCGCTCGCGTTCGCGCCACCGGCGACCAGCAGCCCGTCGGGGTGCGGGCCGAACGCGGCGTAGGCGACGGGTTCGGGCAGCCGGCCGGCGAGCCGCCAGCGCCATCCGTCCGGAGCCGGCTCGAGCACGTGCACGGCATCGTGGAAGACCTTCGCGCCACCTTCCCACGGCGGCGCACCGGGGAAGTTCGCGCCGCCCGCCGCGATCACGATCGCGGTGCCGTCGGCCCTGCGCACGGCCGCGGCCGCGAGGCCCGCGCGGCCCAGCGGATCCGGGAACGGCGGCAGCGTTGCGACCGGTTCGACGTTCACCTGTGCGAACGCAGGGGCGGTGGCGAGGGCGATCGCGGCGAGGCGGCGAAGCAGCACGGCGCCAGTGTGCCGGCGGGTGTTGCCGCAAGCACGCCCTAGCCGGCGGCGGGCGGCACCACAGCGCAGTCCCCCACCCGTGCCGGTTCGTGCGAGCCTCGCGCTGGTCCCGTGCATGCAGGTCGGGCGCACGCGCAGTAGCGTTGCCGCCGTGTTCGACCTGCAGACCTGGGAGTTCCTGAGCTACTTCGTGACGGTGGTCGGCCTGCCGTTCGCGATCGGCGTGTTCATCTGGGAGCAGCGCCGCCACCGCCAGCAGGAAGAAGAGGAGATCTACCAGCGGCTGTCCGACGAGTACACGGACTTCATGAAGCTCGTGCTGCAGAACGCCGACCTGCGGCTGCTGCAGCGGGCCGGGCCGGCCGCCGACCTCACGCCCGAGCAGAGCGAGCGGCGCTTCGCGCTGTTCAACGTGCTCGTCGCGCTGTTCGAGCGCGCCTACCTGCTCGTCTACGAGGACGACATGGCGCCGCAGACGCAGCGCCTGTGGCAGTCGTGGGAGGACTACATGCGCGAGTGGTGCAGGCGGCCGGAGTTCCGCGCCGAACTGCCCGAGGTCCTGCAGGGCGAGGATCCCGCGTTCGCCGAGCACATCCGGCGCATCGCCGCCGCAGAGGAGCAGCGCGGCCGGAGTTGACGCGTCCGGGCCGGCACCCCGCATGCGCGTTGGGCCGGTGTGCGGTCGTTCATTGCGCACCGGGTGCATGACGCAGGGTCGCTCCCTGCCGGGGCCCGATGCCGGAGCCCCGGTGCCAGCGCCGGGATCGGTTCGAGGCATCGGCCAGCGCGGCGAACCGCCAGCTGGCCGCAGCTGGCTGCTGGCTGCTGGCTGCTGGCTGCTGGCTGGTGGCTGGTGCGTGGCCGATTCGTGCAAGTTCGCGGGCCGCGGCAGCCGAAGAGTCGGGCATCCGTGGTGGGATTGCCCTGCGGGGCTGGCATCCGACGGGGGCGGCGCATTGCCCGCAGCGGGGTTCTGCGGACGCCGCGCGCCTGCCGCGCCAGCCGATCCGGCGGCGAGCCCACTGGGGCAGGAGGAGGGTGGATGTTCGCGCACCTGAAGCTCGTCACGCGGTTGAACGTGGTCTGCGTGGTCCTGGCAGTGGTTCCCTTGCTGGCGGTCGGCGGCCTCAGCCTGTGGTCGCAGTCGGCGCTCGGCACGCGCGTCGCGGCCCTGACCG
This sequence comes from Planctomycetota bacterium, assembly GCA_016873195.1. Taxonomy (GTDB): domain Bacteria; phylum Planctomycetota; class UBA1135; order UBA1135; family UBA2386; genus VGXW01. The sequence goes on from VGXW01000093.1 coordinate 6,662, forward strand.
GGGAGCGGCTGCAGGCGGACGCCGAGGGCGCCCTGACTGCCGGCTGCAAACAGGACGGCGACGAGGTCCGTGGTTTCGTCGCCGCCTGCGGCAACGACGTCGCGAAGCTCGCCACCTGCGGCACCCTGATGGCCTGGCTCGACGCTCCGGGTGACGGGGCCGCGAAGTGGCTCCACCTGCTGCAGCAGGACATGCTGCAGGTCGCCGCGCTGGCGCAGGTCGACACGCCCGGCGGCAAGCAGCCGGCCTATTCGCAGGTGCGACTGCTCGATGCCGAGGGCAAGGAACTCGTCGTCGTCAAGAACGGCAAGCTGGTCGCCGACGCGGCGCTCGGCACGCGCAAGGGCGTCGACTGGTTCGAGGCGGCGAAGCTGCTGCCCACCGGCGAGCTCTACACGAGCGCGGTGGAGATCGCCAAGAACACCGGCGAGCCCGAACTGCGCATCGCCGCACCCGTGCGGCTGCGCGGCGACCTGCGCGGCGTCGCCGTGATCAACGTCGACTGGAGCCTCGCCGCGGGACTCCTGGCCGACAGCGTCTATGGCAAGTCCGGGTTCGCCTACGTGCTGAACCAGCAGGGCGTCGTGGTCGCGCACCCGAAGCACTCGCTGAAGGACGGGATCGACCTCGGCGACGCCAGGCACGGCGAACTGGCCAAGGTCGTGCGCGAGCAGATGCTGCCGGGCGGCACCGGGCGATGCCGCTACCGGACCGCGGGCCGCGACGAGCTCGTCGCCTACGCGCCGCTCGTCCTCGGCCAGCACCGCTACGTGGTGGCCACCACCGCACCCTGCGACGAGGTGCTCGCGGTCGTCGACCAGATGACCGCGACGACGAAGACCGAGATCGGCGCCCAGGCGATGTGGGTCGCCTTGGCGGTGCTGCTGCTCGGCCTCGCCGGCGCCGGCGTCGGCCTGCTGTTCTCGCGTTCCCTGGCGCGGCCGCTGCAGCGCATCATCCGATCGCTGGCCCAGGGCGCCGAACAGGTCGCCGCCGCGAGCCAGGAGGTCTCTTCGGCCAGCCAGAATCTCGCCAGCGGCGCCAGCGAACAGGCCGCCAGCATCCAGGAGACCTCGGCCACGCTGCAGGTGATGACCGAGAACAGCAAGGCCAACGCCGACCGCACGGGCAAGGCCGACGGCCTCGCGCGCGGCGCCAGCGACCAGGCGACCGTCGGCGAGCGCCGGGCGCGCGACGTCTCGCAACGCGTCGCCGAGCGCATGCAGCAGCTGCAGGCCAGCATCCAGGCGATCCAGCAGAGCACGGAGGCGACCGCCCGGGTGGTCGACGCGATCGACGAGATCGCGTTCCAGACGAACCTGCTCGCGCTGAACGCGGCCGTCGAGGCCGCGCGCGCCGGCGAGGCCGGCAAGGGCTTCGCCGTGGTCGCCGAGGAGGTGCGCAACCTCGCGCAACGCAGCGCCGACGAGGTCAAGAACACGACGCGGCTCATGCAGGAGGCGCGCGGCAACACCGAACGCGTCAGCGGCGCGGCCCGCGACGTGGAGCAGTTCCTGCAGAAGGAGGTCTCCACGGACATCGTCGCGATCTTCCAGCAGACCGTGCACTCGGCGCAGGAGGTGGCCCAGTTGATGGGCGACGTGTGCAAGGCGAACGCCGAGCAGGCCAGCAACGTCGAGCAGCTCGATGTGGCGATGCGGCAGATCCAGCAGGTCACGCAGGCCAATGCTGCGGCGGCCGAACAGTCGGCGGCAGCGAGCGAACAGCTCAGTTCGCAGTCGGTCGAGACGCGGCGCGTGGTGACGGAACTCGAGCACATGGTGAACGGACGCGGGGCGGGCACCTCGGGCTGACGGGGCCAGCGGGGCGCCGGGGCGTGCCGCCGCGCGCGCAGCCGGTATCCTGCGCACCCCTCGCCCCATGCGCTGCCGCATCGCCCACGCCCACCCGAGCCAGATCGGCGCCCCCTCGGACCGGCCGGAGTTCCACGCCCTGGCGATGCCCCGCCACGACCGCGGCGAGATCGACCACGTGCTGCTCGATTGCGCGCGGTTGCCGGGTCTGCGCCTGCTGCGCATCTACGTGCCGGCCCCCTCGCTGCGCGGCGACCGGCCGCTGCCCGTGGTGCTCGTCAACGACGGCCACAAGGCGTTCGAGCCGTCGCACCAGCACCGCGTGTCGCCGCTGCACCAGACGGGCACGCTGCAGCTGCACCGCCTGATGGACGGCCTCTTGTGCGAAGGCCGGATCCGGCCCGCGGTCGTCGTCGCGGTCGCCGTGCACGCGAGCCGGCGCGCGGACCAGTACGTGCCGATCCGCACGCGCCTCGGCGACGTCGCGTTCGGCGGCCACGGCGACGCCTACCTCGACCTGCTCGAACACGAGGCGCTGCCCGCGGTCCGCCAGCACCTGCGCTCGGTGCCGCTCGCCGAGTCCGCCGCGGACCGCGTGCTGCTCGGCGCCTCGATCGGCGCGGTGGCGGCGCTCTACGGCGCGCTGACGCGGCCGGCGGTGTTCGGCAACGCGATCGCGCTGTCGCCGTCGGCGTGGGTCGACGATGGGTTCCTGACGCGCGTGGTCGAAGGCAACGAGCGCGTGCCCGCGCGGATCGCGGCCGACGTCGGCCACGGCGAGCAACCGGCCATGCGCGATCACTGCGGCCGGCTGTTCGGCGCCCTGTCGGCGCGCGGCAACGGCAACGTATCCGCGTGCACCGTCGACGGCGCGCACAACGAGGACAGCTGGCGCGCCCGCCTGCCGCGCCTGCTGCAGCACGTGCTGCGCCCGCGGTGACCGCCGGGCCGCCTCACGCGCGCGGCAGCTCGAAGCCCGGCCGGTAGCGGCGGGCCACGATCGTGTCGGTCGCTTCCTGGTGGTTCGTGAACGCGACCTTGCCGCGGTCCCACAGCAGTTCCTGGCCCGGATAGCGCGCGGCCTTCGCGCACAGGAGCCCCGCCTCGGCCATGCCCGCGGCCAGCCGGAACGGCGACTGCAGGAACGCGCCCGGTTTGCCCTGGATCGTGTCGACCCACGAGTGCCAGTGGTTGCGTTCCTGCACCTCGCCGAGCCCCGGCAGCGCCTTCCAGTCGACCGGCTGCCCGTCCTGCCAGACCTCGAGATGGCCCTCGGGCGCCACGTAGAGCACGCCGCGTTCGCAGACGACCAGAGTGCCGGTGCCCTGGAACTTGCCCGGCGGCAGGCCGAGCGAGCGCCGCGACGGGAACTGGCCCTTGTCGCAGTAGTGCACGGGGAACACCGCGCGCGCGAACTGCTGGCCGCCGCCCGGATAGCTCAGCACCGAGTGCACGTGCTGCGCGTGGTAGAAGTCCGACGCATGCCGCGTGTGCGCCAGCACCGCGAGCGGCGCCGGCAGGTCGTAGGCGTAGTAGAGGACGTCGAGCAGGTGCGTGCACCAGTCGCCGAGCTGGCCCGTGCCGTAGTCCCACGACGAACGCCAGCGCAGGCCGACGAGCCCTTCGCGGTGCGGCGCGTCCTCGGCGCAGCCGAGCCACAGCGGCCAGTCGACGTGCTCGGGCGGCGGCGTCGGGTCCTTCAGTCCGCCGTAGTAGAAGTAGCCGTTGCCCTTGTCGGGCGGCCCGTCGACCCAGACGTGCGCTTCGATCGCCTTGCCGAGCAGGCCCTTCCTCAGGATGTCGACCGCGTACTGGCGGCCCGTGTAACCCATGCGCTGGTTGCCGACCTGCGTGATCAGGTCGGGCCGCGCGGCGACCGCGGCGAGCATGGGGGGCACTTCCGCGAGCTGCTGCACGAGCGGCTTCTGGCCGTAGACGTGTTTGCCGGCCGCGAGCGCGGTCAGCATCACGACGGCGTGATTGTGGTCGGGCACGCAGACGACCGCGGCGTCGAAGTCGTTGCCGTGTGCGGCGAACGCCTCGCGGAAGTCCGCGCAGCCGAACGCCTCGGGGAACTGCTTCTGCACGTCGGCGAGGGCGTTCTTGTCGACGTCGCAGAAGCCGGTGAACACGACCTCGGGGTGGCCCTTCAGCTGGTCACGGTCCGCGGGCGCGATGCTGCCGCCGACGCCGACCTGCAGCAGGCGCAGCTTCTCGGTGCGGCGCGGGCGCAGCGGGGTCGCGACCCAGGGCGCGCCCCGGCAGCTGGACAACGACGAGACGGCCATGGCGCCGGCGGCGGCCGCGGCGCACTGGAGGAGCTGACGGCGATCGAGCATGGGTAGGTCCTCGGACGGGGAGGGGCTGGTTCGGCGCCAGGAGGGCACCGCGGCGCGGCAGGGCCACCGCGCCGGCCGCACGATAGGCAGGCGGGCCCGGCGGAAACACGCCGCACTCGTGCGAAGGGCCGCCCGCGGCCGCATCCGCACCCGGTCCGCGCGCGAACGGGCGCCCGATGCGCCCCGGATCCTGTTCTCGTTCGCCGCGCCGGCCGATGCCGGCGGCTGGCGGCCCGTCGGCGACGCCGTCATGGGCGGCATCTCGGCCAGCGAGGCCGTCGCCAGTGGCGGAGGCACCTTGCTGTTCCGTGGCACGGTCTCGTTCGAGCACGGCGGCGGCTTCGCGTCGATCCGTTCGCCCGCGGGCGAGTTCGAACTCGGCGGCACGCGCGGGCTCCTGCTGCGCGTGCGCGACGACGGCAAGACCTAGAAGCTCAACGCCGTGACCGCCGGGGCGTTCGCCGGCCTCGTGCACCAGGCCCGCATCGCGCCGCCGGCCGGCGCGTGGTGCACTCTCGCGTTGCCGTGGCCGGAGTGCACCAGACTCCCCTGGCGCAGGCCGGAGAGCTCGGGGGCGTGGAGCGAGAATCTCCAGCGCGGTGCAACAGGATCGCTGGCTGATCGGTTACCTTGCGCCTGCCGAACGCGGCTCTTTCCGAACATGATGGTTGCAGTTGGCGACGGGTCTGATCTCGAACCGATGAGCGCGGGATCTACCCTACAGCCGGGCCGCTTGGCCCACTGCAACTACTCTTGATCGCGGAGGATGTGCCCGAGAGGGCACAGCTGGCTTGCAAATGCGAGTCAGCGGCGCCGGTGCTCATGCCTTGCATCGAGGGTTTCCCATGGACAGCCGCCCACGCGCGCGCGACGACCGCTCGGTCGTCGCGCAGATCGCTACTCCTCTGGGTCGCGTCGACCGCCTCGCGCGCCCACCTCTCTCTCGTTCCTCTGAGGTTCTGCCGCCGACGGTGAACCTTCACCTGGTCGCGCGCTGCAACATGCGCTGCCGCTATTGCTACGCGCGCTTCGAGCAGCAGCGCAAGGCGCCCCTGCTCCCGACCGCCGAGGTCCTGACGATCATGCGCCAGCTCGTCGAGAACGGCGTGCGCCGCGTCACCTTCGCAGGCGGAGAGCCGACGCTGCACAAGGACCTGCAGGTGTTGCTGAAGCAGGCCGAACAGTTGGGCCTCGTGACGTCCATCGTCACCAACGGGTTCTTGATCGACGAGGCCTGGCTCGCCAAGCATGGCCCCTTCCTCCGGTGGCTCACGCTGTCGATCGACAGCATCGATGCGGAGACCACGCGCGGCTTGGGCCGGCACGCGGGCCCCGACGGCTACCGGCATCCCGACCACGTGCTCGCCGTCGCCGAACTGATCCACCGTTGGAACGCTGCCCGGCCCCCGAGCCGCCGCATCCGGCTCAAGCTGAACATCACGGTTACGAGCAGGAACGCGCACGAGGACCCGGGCGAGTTCATCCGGGAGATGCGGCCCGAGAAGGTCAAGCTGCTGCAGATGCTGCCGGTCGAAGGCGAGAACGACGACGCTCGAGACCTCGCGTGCTCGACGGAGGCCTTCGCGAACTACGTCGCGCGGGTCGGCGTGATCGATGGCGTGCAGATCGCCCGCGAAGACAACGTGGCGATGGACGGGTCGTACGCAATGGTCGACCCTTGTGGGCAGTTCTTCCAGCGCGTAGACGGGCGCTACGTACGAAGCAAGCCGATCCAGGAGGTCGGGGTCATGCAGGCCTGGGAACAGGTGGGTGGGTACGACCCGGATCGGTTCCTTGACCGCGGCGGTGCCTACGAGCCCGGTGCGGTCGCGAACGGGAACCTGCCGTACCTGATCGCCATCGAAGGGCTCGACGGCACCGGCAAGTCGACGACCGTGCAAGCCCTTGCCGCTCGACTCGGCGCGGAGGTCGTGCACAACCCGCCGATGAGCATGGCGGGGGAGCGCGAGGCAGCTGACCAGTTGGAGCCGGCCGCGCGTCGCGCCTGGTATCTGGAGGCGAACCGCGAGGCCTCACGTCAGGCCGAGGAGATCCGTGCCAGGGGCAATCCCGTGGTCATGGATCGCAGTGTGGCCTCGACGCTCGCGTTCGGTGCTGCCGAGCGCAACGAGCCTGTGGACCCCTGGCCCGACGACATCCCGGAGCCGGACCTGTTGGCGGTCCTCACCGTGAGCGACGAGGAGCGGCTCCGTCGTCTCGCAGGGCGGTCGGGCGCGCGAACGCGCGAGGAACAGCGACTCGGCGACGACAGGAGCTTCCGCGACCGAATCGCGGAGGCATACGTCCGCCTTGGCGGCGTCACGATCGACGCCAGCGGATCGGCCGAGGAGGTCGTCAGCCGCGTCTTGCACACAGCCGACTCAGTTGCAGAGGCCGGCAGATGACCAAGGACCGCCGCCCGCTCTCGCACGACGCCCGCTCGGTCGTCGCGCTGATCGCCACCACCCGGGGTCGTTTCGATCTTCTCGCGCGCCGCGCCATCCCGTCCGTCCTGGCCCAATCGCGCCTTCCCGATCGGCTGCTCGTTGTCGTCGATCACACCAAGCAGGAACTCGACGATCCTGCCCTGAAGCTGCTCGCCGACACGCTGCAGAAGCAGTGCGGCGAACTCGAGGTCACCGTCCTCAGGAACCGGCGTACACCTTCCCGCGCTGCCGGCGCCTGGAACACGGCCATCGACCAGATGCACCGCGACGCGCGGATCGTCGCGCAGCCCGAGATGTGGTTCGTCGCGATCCTCGACGACGACGATGCCTGGGCGCCGGACCACGTCGCACTCTGCCTCGACGAAGCGGTCACGCGCGACCGCAACATGGTCGTGGCCGGCCTCGTGCGCCACGAGACTCCGAACGATGCCGGGCACCCGCACGCGATCCCGGAACGCCTCGATGCGCGCGAACAGTTCATCCGCGGGCAGCACATCCAGGGCTCGAACCTGTTCGTGCGGCTGGACCTACTGCTTCTGGTTGGCGGCTTCGACGAGCACCTCCCGAGCTGCACCGACCGCGACTTGTGCATCCGGATCGCCGCGCTCGACGGTCTCCGCTTCGGCCGCGTCGCAAGGCACACCGTGCACCACTTCGCGGATCCCCGGCACGATCGGCTGTCGGCACCGGCGTCGCAGGCCAAGCTGGACGGGCTCACGCGGTTCTGGAGGAAGCACGCCGATCGCTTCGACGCCGAGGCGCGGGCCGCGGCGGCGCAGCGCGCGAAGGAGCTGTTCGGCTGGGAGCCCCCTGTCTTCGCGCCGGCGACCCGGGCAGTGCCAGCGCTGGCGCTGGCGCGGAACGCGTTCGACATCGTCGCCGGGTTCGTCACCGATGCTCGCGTCCCGGCGCACGTCGACGGACTGCTGACCGACCTGCAACAGCTCCGCACCAGCCCCGGTGTCGCGTCGCTGCGCGTCGTGATCGTCGAGAACGGGCCGTTGCCGTCGGAAGGCGAGCGGAGCCTCCGCGAGCTCGTGCAGACGCACCGGGAGCGCGGTCTCGCGGTGGAGCTGATGACCATCGAACGGCAGCGCCAGGACTGGGAGCAGGGTCTGCTCGTCGACGTACCTGACCCGACGCGCAAGCGGCTCCCCATCGCGGCGTCGCGCACGGTGCTGAACACCTACGTCGCCAGGGCGGCGATGGAGCGCCCGAGGTCGGTCGCCTGGATCCTCGACGACGACAAACGTCTGAGCCAGTGGATCGATCCGGGCGACGGTCGTGTGGTCGAACGCCGTTCGCCGGACTTCGCGGCGCTGTGTGCGCTGCGTGATGCCGGATGGGACGTGGTGATCGGTCCGGACACCGACGCACCGCCGCTGCCGTTCGCTGCGACGCTGAGGGTGCAACTCGTGGATCTTGCGCACACGCTCGCCGTGTTCGCGTCCCTGCCGTGGGACTCGCCGTTTT
>VGXW01000094.1 GCA_016873195.1 Planctomycetota bacterium
CAGTTCGTCGTAGCGTGGGTCCGCGAAACCCGCGGCGAACGTCTGCACCTCGCCGCCCTCGCGCACCTTCTTCATCAGCGCGACGGTCAGGCTGCTGTCGAGGCCGCCGCTCAGGTAGGCGCCGACCGGCACGTCGGCGACGAGGCGCAGCGCGACGGCGCGTTCGAGGGTCCCGGCGACCGCGGCGATCGCCGCATCGCCGGTGAGCACTTCGCCCTGCTCCGCCGGCAGCGACCACCACGCCTGTTCGCGCAGCCGGCCGTCGGCGCCGACGTGCAGCGCGTGCCCGGGGGCGAGTTTCTTCACGCCCGCGAACAGCGTGCGCGGCGGCGGCACCGAGCGGTAGGTCAGGTAGTCCTCGACGCTGTCGTCGTCGAGCCGCGGCGGCCCGAGCACCGGCAGCAGCGCCTTGATCTCGCTCGCGAACGCGAGGAAGCCCGGGCCCTCGGCGTAGTAGAGCGGCAGGATGCCGAGGCGGTCGCGCGCGAGCAGCAGCGTGCGCGCGGCTTCGTCGTGGTAGGCGAACGCGAACTGGCCGTTGAGCCGGTGCAGGCCCGGCAGCCCGTGGCGCCGCAGCGTCTCGAGCAGCACCTCGGTGTCGCCGTGCGTGCACAGCGGCACGCCGGCCTGTTGCAGTTCCGCCCGCAGTTCCCGGTAGTTGAAGATCTCGCCGTTGTACGTGACGTGGCACGGCCCGCTCGCCGAGGTCATCGGCTGCGGCGAACCGGCGAGGTCGATGATCGAGAGCCGCGTGTGGCCGAAGCCGACATCGCCGCCGCCGTAGACGCGGAAGCCGTCGCCGTCGGGGCCGCGGTGGCGCAAACGCGCGGCCATCGCGCGCAGCAGGGCCAGGTCGACGGGCCGGCCGTCGAACCGGCGGAGGCCTACGATGCCGCACATGGGTAGGAAGAGGGGTCGTGGGAACGGGACATCGCGCCGGGGAGGTCGGGACAAGTGCTAGCGAGTTCCCTGCCCAGTTGCTTGTGCACCTTCAGTGCATCCTGGCACGTGCGTGTGTGCAATCTGGTCACGCGCCGCTGCTCCGCTGCGCGCAGGGCACCTTGAAGAATGGCCCGTCCAGCCGTTGGCGAACTCCGCCCCGCAACCGCGGGGGTTCCATCAAGCAACCGTCAAGCAACTGCGCGCGTCGCAACCTCTTTTGCTGCAACAGGTACCGTGGCGAAACCTGCCAGGATTCCGGTTCCGGGGAGCAATCCATCAAACAACCGCCTCGGGCGGCGAGGCCGCCCAGAACGGCTTGTAGGTGCGCCGACGCGTGCCCACCTTCGGGTCGTCGACCACGATCAAGCCGGCATCGACGGCTTCCGCGAGCAGTCTCGATGCGATCGCGGCGTTGGCATCCTGGATCCCGAAGCGTTCCCGCACCGAGGTGTTCGTCATCGGCTGCCGCGTCACGTACCTCAAGCAGGCGTGCAAGTAGCAGGCTCTGACGCGATCCGCCCTGCTCATGTCCTTCAGCGGCTTGTGCGCGAACAGCACGGTCCGCGTGAAGCCATCGGGCCGTTCGAATAGCGGCGCCGGAAGCTCGCCGATGGCCTGGGGCTCGCCGTCGCCGACCTTGAACTCGACCCACTCCGCCTCGCGCGGCAGCGCGACCAACTCGCGCAGCAAGCAGGCGAGGTAGTCGGAGGACCGGTGACTGGTCATGCCCTGGCCCCCTCGCCGTCACTCATGTGCCGGACCCGAACCGCATCGCCGCTCGCAGGCTGGCCCCTCCGCCGCGCCGCGATGCCGTCGAGGATCGCCAGCAGTTCCCGCGTGCGGTCGTCCCACGTCGCCGCGCCGAGCAGCGCCTGCCGGTCGCCCGGGCTCTTCGCTCCCTGCACGACCGCGTCGATGCGCGCGAGGAACTGGTCGCCGTCGCGCGCCACGTGCACCAGGTCGCGGTAGTGCTCGACCTCGGGGAACCACGTCGTCACGACCTGCTGGCCGAGCGACAGGTACTCCTTGAGCTTGATCGGGTTGCAGCAGCGGATCCAGTCGTTGTCGAGCCACGGCATGATCGACACGTCGAAGTCCGCGCCGAGGTCCGGGATCTCCGCGTAGGGCCGGAAGCCCAGGTGGCGCACGTTGGCGTGCCGCGTCAGCCGGTCCATCGGCAGCGTCGCGTCGCCGATCAGCACCAGCGTGTAGTGCGGCCGCTCGACCGCGAGCCGTTCGAGCAGGTCGAAGTCGATCACGTAGTCGTCGAGGCCGCCGAAGAAGCCGACGATCGGCCGCGGCAGGCCGGCGAGGCGACCGGTGCGCGCGCGCGGCGCGAAGTGCACCGTGTCGACGCCGTGGTCGAGGAAGTGCGAGCGGTCGCCGGTCAGCTCGCGCTCGCTGTCGCGGAAGGCGCGGCTGCTGTAGAGCACGCCGTCGGCCTCGGTCAGCAGTTCGCGCTCGAGCCCGGCGATCAGCCCCTGGTCGGCCTCGCCGAACGCGCTGTGTTTGTCGCTGCGGTTGTAGACGAGCGAACTGCGCGCCATCTCCTTCGCCACGTCCCACGCGGTCGGCACGGTGACCACGACGTGCGGCTCGTGCATGCCGAGCTTCCTCGCCACGCGTTCGACCTGCGCGCGGATGCCGCGCGCGTTCCAGGCACGCGCCCGGGCGCTGCCGTAGAAGGGGAACAACAGCGGCGTCATCACCGTGAAGTCGGGCGTCCCGGGCAGCGGATGGCGCACGTGCCGCAGCATGCTCTTCAGCTTGCGCCAGATGCGCCGGAAGGGCAGCGGCGAGCGGCCCGGCATCGGCATGCGCATGCCGATCGAGTTCACGAGCAGCACCTTGCGGGACTTCGCCGCGCGCGTCATCAGCTGGAAGTCGCTGTGTGCGCGGTTGTGGTACCACCAGTCCTGGCCGCAGAAGCAGAGGATGTCGGGTGCGTTCGGCACGGGGCCCTTGTATCGGGTCGGGTGCGCGGGGCAATGGAGCGGCGGCGCGGCCCGGAGCGAACGCTGCGGGCGAGGCCGGGCACCTGCGGGCGCGGCGGAACGGGCGACGCGGGCTATGCTGCGCTCCACCGAGCGATGAGCGAACGAGAACGCCGCGAAGCAGCTCCCCCCGCCGACGTGACCGCCTGGATGCGCAGGGACTGGGACGCGCGCGGCGGCGAGAACGCGAAGTACTACATCAACACTTCCGAGCACGAGGGGTTCGACTTCGCGCTGTCGGGCTGCCGCGACGCCTTCGAGGTGCTCGGCCATCTGCACAAGGAACTGCGGCACGACATGCGCGTGCTCGAGATCGGCTGCGGCATCGGCCGCATGCTGCAGTTCTTCGGCGTGCTGTTCGCCGAGGTGCACGGCATCGACGTCGCACCGAGCATGGTCGAGCAGGCGCGCCGCTACCTGGCGCGTTGGTCGAACGTGCACGTGCACCTCGGCGACGGCCGGTCGCTGACCGGCCTGCCGGGCGACCACTTCGACCTCGCGCTGAGCTTCCAGGTCTTCCAGCACGTGCCGGACAGGCAGGTGATCACGGACTACGTGCGCGACACGTTCCGCGCGCTGCGTGGCCGCGGCCTGTTCAAGTTCCTGGTCAAGACGAAGCCGTGGGCGGGCCAGGGCCGGCGGCCCGACACGTGGTGCGGCGTCGACGTCTCGCGCGCCGACGTCGACCACTGGCTGTCGCTCGATCCCTGGCAGCTGCGCTCCGCCTACGACAGCGACGACCCGAGCAAGGCCTGGGTCGTGCTGCAGAAGCCGTGACCCCGGCGGCCGCGGTGCGCTACTCCCCGCGCAGTTCGCGCACCCGCTCGGCCAGCGATGCCGCGTTCCACGTCACGGCCACGACCGCGAGTTGCCGGTCGAGCACGAAGTAGAGCGGCAGCCGGTGCGAGCGGAACGGCTGCGCCATCGCCGCCGGCGCCTCGATCGCCGCCTGCGGCCAGGCGACGCCCGCCTGCTGCGCCGCGGGGAGCTTCGCCGCGAGGTCGCCGTGCAGGAGGCCGAGCAGCCGCCCGCCCTCGCCGAGCTCGCCGTGCAGCGCGACGAGCGCCTCGAGTTCGCGGTCCTTGCCCGCCGTGCGGATCGCGCCGTTCCAGACCTGCACCACCGTAGCCGCCACCGGCTGCGCGGTGGCCTCCGCGAACCAGGTCCGCTGCGCCTCGGGCAGCTGCTCCGCGAACGGTCTGCCGATCGAGTCGAGCAGCGCCAGCATGCGCCCGGCGGGGCGACCCGCGTGGGGCGACTCCGGCCAGCGTTCGGCCGCGATCTCGAGCAGCGGCCGCATCACCTCGGGATCGCCGAGGTGGCGTTCGGCGAACTCGACGAGGCAGAGGCCGGTGCGTTCGTCCTCGGGCGCCGCCTCGAGCAGGAGCCGCGCGGCGCGCAGCCGCTGCAGGTTGGTCGCCTCGGGGCTGCCGTTCAGCGCGTGGGCCTGCGCGTAGGCCGCCTTCTGGCGCACGTCGGCGCGCAAGCCCGGGTCGGCCAGGAACCGCTTCGTCTCGGCGGCGACCTTCTCGGCTTCGCCGAGCGCGTTCGTCATGCCCGCCCAGCGGATGTCGAGCACCTCGGCGGCGCGCGCATGGTCCGGCTGCGTGCGCCACAGCTCGAGCGCGAACTCCGCCTTGCGGCGGCAGCCCGCGGCGATCTCGTCCTTGAACCTCTGCACGCTCGCGGCGTCGCCGCCGGAGCTCATGGAGGGCATGCCGACGCGGTCGAAGTCGCGCAGGATCTGCTGCGCGGTCCGGGCGGCCGGTTCCTGGGCGAGCAGCGGTGCGAGCACGAGACAGGGCCATGCGCAGTGGAACATGCCCGCGATCGAACCACCGGCGCGCCGGGCCGCCAAGGGGGCCCTGCATCCGGGCGGCGCCGCGATAGGATCACGGGCCGTCGCCCGCCGGTATGCCCATGAGAGCCATCCTCGCCGTCAGCCTGTTCGTCTTCGCTGCCCCCCGGCTCGCCGCGCAGAAGGTCGGCACCGAAGCCCCCGACATCGCCTGGGAGCGCACGTTCGGTTTCGGCGACGTCGCCAACCAGAGGCTGTCCGACCTCAAGGGCTCGGTGATCGTGCTGGCGTTCTGGACCAACTACTCGAACACCTGCGCGCAGGACGTGCCGCGGCTGAACAAGCTGTTCCTCGAACGTGGCGAGGAGGGTCTCGTCGTGATCGGCGTCACCGGCGACGACCCCGAACGCGTGCCGCCGTGGGTCAAGAAGCACAACGTCCAGTACCCGTGCGCGACGTCGCGCAGCAAGGACTACACGATCGAGGGCATCCCCGAGGCGATCGTGATCGACAAGGACTTCAAGATCGCGTGGCGCGGTCACCCGGCCGCGGTCGAGGACGCCGGCTTCGCCAGACTGCTCGTCGACGCCAGGCCCGCGATCGTGCTGCCCGGCCTCGAACTCGTGCAGGCGCTGCGCAAGGGCGGCGACTTCGGCGGCGCGTGGAAGAAGGGCAAGGAACTGCTCGACGGCGGCACGCTGTCCGATCGCGCGCAGGCCCAGGCACGCGGCTGGCTCGCCGCCATGGAGACGTTCGTCGCCGAGTCGATCGCGGCGGCCGACAAGGCCGAGGCCGCCGGCGACCTCCACGCGCTGTGGGCGAGCCTCGACCCGCTCGCGCGCTACGCGGGCGTGCCCGGCGCCGACGGCGCCAAGCCGCGCCTCGACAAGCTGCTCGCCGATCCGAAGAACAAGAAGGAGATCGAGGCGGGCAAGAAGGTCGCCGAGGCCAAGGTCAAGGAGGCCGCGCTCGACTTCGACGGCGCCTACGACCTCTACAAGGCCGCCGCGAACTCGTTCGGCAACACCAAGGCCGGCAAGGTCGCGGCCGCGGCGATGAAGGAGATCGAGAAGGCCGGCAAGCTCGGCTACGTCGCGACGTGCCCCTACTGCAAGGCGGCCGGCGCGGCCTGCCCGACGCACAAGAAGAAGAAGAGGTGAGGCGCGTTCACCGGGCGTCGAGCTGCGCGCGCGTCAGCACCGTCGGCGGCCCGAGGTTCGGGTGCCCGGCGTCCCGGTGCGCGTCGGGCACCGGCAGCCGCCCCGCGGCGAGGTCACGATCGAGCAGGGCCGTCAGCCCGGCGAACAGCACCCAGGCCTTGAGCCGCACGCCGAGTTCGTTGTGGTGGACCGCGTCGATCGCGAGCCGCTCGTCGTGCGGCAGCTCCGCATCGACGTCGAGCACCGCGACGCCGTTCGCCTCGCCCCACGCCGCGAAGAAGCGGTTCTGCACGTCGGCAAGCGCGCGCAGGGTCGCGTAGCGGAACGGCCAGTAGGCGCGGTTCAGCAGCACGAACACGTTGCGCCCCCACACCGGGTCGAGCGAGAGCCCGTCCTCGGCGAGCCACCAGAACGTCGCCAGCACGAGCCTGGCACCGCGGGCTTCGAGGTCCTGCCGGATGCCGGCGAGGTCGCCGCCGATCGCGGCGAGTTCGAGCACCTCGCCGGCGCGCGCCAGCGGGAACGGCCCCTGCAGCAGCTCCGGCGGCAGCGCGATCCGCTGCGTGGGTTTCGCCGGCTCCGCGCGGCGCTCGCCGCGCTGCAGCGCCGACCGCAGGTAGCGCGCGGCGGCGGACCACGAGGCCAGCGAATCGAGCAGCGTCGTGTCGGCCGAGTCGACCTCGTCGTAGTTGCCGACGAGGCCCGGCGGCGGCGACGCGAGCTGGTAGTCGCCGTCGATCTGCACGTGCTTCCGCAGCGTGCCGGGCTCGAACTGGTTCGCGCCCTCGTAGTAGACGACGTAGTCGACCTCGAGCGGCAGCAACTCGTCGGCCACGATCGCGCGGAGGTCCGCGGACCGGATCGCCTCGCGCGCGGCGTTCAGCGTCTCGAACTTCACGTCGAGGCCGCGGCGAGCCGCCCACAGGCCGAGCCAGTGTTCGACGAGGTCAGGCGCGGTGTGCGGCAACCACTGCGCCTCGACGGTCGTCGACGCGCCGACGAACCCGATGCGCACGGTGCGCGCGGGCTTGTCGACCGCGAGCTCGCGGCCGCGGAAGCCGAATGCGTTGGTCACCATGCCGCCCGGCAGCGTGCACGAAGCGGGATAGCGGTAGCGCGGCACGAGCTTGCCGCCCGGCGGCTCGAACACCGTGAACTCGTCGGGCAGCGCGAGGCCCGGCAGCATCGGCAGCCCCTGGCCCTTCACCCACAGAGCGCGCAGCAGTGCGGCGTTCGTCACGTAGTAGTGCAGCAGCCAATCGTGCTGCGGCCGCACCGGTTTGCCGAGCGGCGGCTGCCGCGGCACCGGCGGCGGCGAGGTCGAGAGCCAGGCGAGGTCGAGGTCGGGCCGTTCGCGCCGCCAGCGCGAGGTGAACGCGGTGACGAGGTCGGGGGCCCGTGCCAACACGGCAGCGCCGTCGCTGCCGGCGCCGGTCACCTGCGCGAGCCGCAGGCTGCCGAGCCGGTAGCCGCCGGCGAGACGCAGCGCGAGCTCGCCGACGAGCGCGGCGAACAGCACGCTGCACGCGACGAGCACGAGCTTCGCGGTGCGGCGGCGGCGGGCGGGTGCGGGTGCGGTCACGGACGCAGCGTAGCCGGGCCCCGATCGCGCGCGAAGGAACCGGCGGCGGTCCGGCGGCGGCGGCGCACGACCAGCCACGCGGCCAGCGGCAACACGACGAACAGCAGCGGCCACAGGTGCACGGCCGCCACCAAGAGGCGCACGAACCCGTCCCAGCCGGCCCAGAACGCGCCGGCGAACCGCGGCGTCCCGCCGCCGTCGGCGCGCGGCGCCTCGCAGGTGATCGTCAGCGTGCTCATCGCCACGCGATCGCGCAGCGAGCGCATGCGCGCGTCCATGCTCTCGATCTCCCCGCGCACCGTGCCGAGTTCGCGCTGCACCTCGATCACCTCGGTCACCTTCTCGGCGCGCGCGATCAGCGCGAGATAACGCTTCTCGACCTCGCGCAGGGCCCCGAGCCGGGCCTCCACGTCGACCCATTGCTCGGTCACGTCCGCGGCCGCGAAGTGGCTGTGCGTCGGGCGCCCGAGCGAGCCGAGCCCCTCGACGAACGCATCGAAACGGTCGGCCGGCACGCGCACGCACAGGATCAGGCGCGACGTGCGGTCGTACTCCTGTCGGGTGTCCTGCGACACGTAGCCGCCCGCCGTCTGCACGCGCCCCAGGATCTCGCGGCGCGCGGCCGCGAGGTCGGCGACCTGCAGCCCGAGTTCGCCGGTGCGCACGATCTTGCGGTCGGCGATCGCGGACTGCTGCATGCTCGATTCCGGCCTCGCGGGGAGCGGTGGCTCTGCCACCGCGGGGACGACGTCCGCGAGTCCGCGGTAGACGCCGCGTTCGGCCTGTTCGTCACAGGCCGCCAGCAGGCCGAGCACGAGCACGGGCGCCCGCAGCGCCGCGGCTGTCCGCCGGAAGCGCGAGAAGAGGATCCGGTCGAGGCTCTCTTGGCTCACGGCGCTCACGATACTGCCGGACCGTGCGCCGCGCTCCGGCGGCTACCCGAGGTCCACGCGCCAGACGTGCACCGCGCGCGACGCTGCGCCGCCCGCAGCACCGGCGGGCCTCGGCCACCCGAGAGAACCTCGGGATGCGTGAATACCCTGCCGCCCGCGCGGAGACTTGGTGGCATGTCGAAGTCGACGCCGGCCGCCGCGATCGCCCTGCCGGGCCCGATGCCCGGCCCGGGTCCCGGCCCGGCGCCCTCGCCCACGTCCGACGCGGCGACCGCCGACGCGCTGGTCCACACGCACCTGCGCGCTGTCTGGCGCTACCTGCGCTGGCAGGGTGCGAGCCCGCACGAGGCCGACGACCTGACGCAGGAGGCGTTCGTGGTCGCGCTGCAGAAGGGCGCGGCGGACCTCGAGCCCGCGGCGACCGCCGCCTTCCTGCGCCGCACCGCGCGCTTCCTGTTCCTGCGCCACCGGCGCGGGCGCGACGCGGAGCAACTCGCCGACGCGGTCGACGAACTGTGGCAGCGGCACGCGGCCCACGACGGCGGCGAGGGGCTGCTCGACGCGCTGCGCGAGTGCCTCGGCGAGCTGACCGACCGCGCGCGCCGCGCCGTCGAACTCGGCTACGGGCTCGGCGCGAACGACCGGCTCGGCCGGGTCGATCTCGGCAAGGAACTCGGCCTCGCGCCCGATGGCGTGAAGACCCTGATGCAGCGCGTGCGCCAGCAGCTGCGCGCGTGCATCGAACGGAGGTACCCATGAGAACGAACGACCGGGGCGAGTTCGCAGACCGCGCGAAGGAACTGCAGATGGACGCACTGCTGCACGAAGCGGCCGGCGCGGTGCCGGCGGCGGACCTCGAAGGCCGCATCGCCGAGGCGCTGCGCGGGCGCGCCAGGAGCCCGACGCGCAGAGGGAACACGTGGCTGTTCGCGGCCGCGGCCCTGCTCGGCATCGGCACGGTGGCCGCCGTCGCCTGGCTACGGCACGGCGAACGCAGTGCACTCGTGCCCGCGCAGGATCCGCCGCCCGCGCCGGCACCCGCGCCGACACCCGCGCCGCAGGAGCCGAAGCCCGCGCCCCAGGACCCGAAGCCCACCCCGCCGACGCCACCCGCGAAGCCACCCGCGAAGTGGACCACATGGATCGCCGACTACTCGGAGAACAAGGTGCGCGCGATCGACCAGGACGGCAAGCAGGTGCGCGAGGTCGCCGACGTCTTCGGCATCTGGGACGTCGAGCTGCTCGCGAACGGCAACCTGCTGCTCACCGAGTTCGCGGTGTGCCGCGTTCGCGAGATCGACGGCAAGGGCAAGTCGGTGTGGGTGTTCGAGGACCTCAAGAACCCCTACGACGCCGACCGCCTGCCGAACGGCAACACGCTGATCGCCGACACGTTCGGCAGCCGCGTGATCGAGGTGAACCCGAAGGGCGAGGTCGTCTGGAAGTACGACAAGGGCATCCGGCCGTTCGACTGCGACCGCCTGCCGAACGGCAACACGCTGATCTGCAACGTGCTCGAGGACGAGGTCCTCGAGGTCAGCCCCGCCGGCGAGATCGTCTGGCGCGCGGGCAAGCTGCCGATCGTGCACGACGCCGACCGCCTGCCGAACGGCAACACGCTCGTCACGCTGCGCAGCAAGGGGCTCGTGCAGGAACTCGACCGCGACGGCAAGGTCGTCTGGGAACTCGGGCGGCTGAAATCTCCATCCGACGCCGATCGCCTGCCCAACGGCAACACGCTCGTCGCCGAGAACACTCGAGTGCGCGAGTTCGACCGCGACGGCAAGGAGGTCTGGAGGTGCCCGGCGGTCTGGGCCGTCGAGGCGAATCGCTACGCCGAGCGCTGACGGCGCCCCGGGCCCCGCGGTAGCCTGCGCGCGTGCCGAACGCCGCGCGCCCCGCCCCACCCGCCACCCTGCCCCCGCGCGGCGACGGCTGGCCCGCGACGCTCGCGCTCGGCGCCGCCGCCCTCGCGCTGTTCCTGCTGCTGCCGCAGCGCCTGCTGCACGGCGTCGACGGCAACACGTTCTCGGTCTGGATCGACGCGGGCTTCCGCGGCTACGCGCGCCACATCGCCTACCTGCACTTCTGCGGGCTCGTGCACGAACTGGTCGGCGGCAGCGGCTTCCTCGCGCTGCAGATCGCCTCGGCGATCGGCGCCGCGGTGGGCCTCGGCTGCGTGCACCGCACGTTCGCGCTGCTGCCGCACGGCGGCCAGCGCAGCGCGCTGCTGCCGGCGATCGCCGTGGCCTTCACGCCGGCGTGGTTCCTCTATGCGACCACGGGCGAAGTGCACGGCGTGTTCGCCGCCGGGGCCGGTGCGTCCTGGTGGGCGTTCGCGCGCTGGCTGCGCGCGCCGACCGTGCCGCGCGCCGTGGTGCTCGGCGCCGCGACGGCCGCCGCCGCGTCGCTGCACGCGTTCGGCCACCTGCTGCCGCCTTGTTTCGTCTTGCTCGCGCTCGTGTTCCGCCGCTTGTCCGGCCCTGCGCGCCTGCCGCAACTCGTCGCGTTCGCCGCCGCCCACGGCCTGCTCGCGCTCGCGGCCTCGGCGCTGCTCGGCGCGGGTGCCGGCGACCAGACCCAGGACGCGCTCGGCCACCTCGAGGAACGCTGGGCGACCTTCGCGCCGGCGACGGCGCCCGCCGTGTTCCTCCGCGAGTGGCTCCTGCCGTTCCTGCCGTGGTCGTTCGCGGCCTTCGTCGCGTTCCTGGGCGTGCGCGCGCGGCCGTGGGCGCTCGCGACCGTGCTGCTGCTCGCCGTGCACCTGCCGTTCACGGTGCTGCTGCTCGGCTTCATCGAAGCCGACGAGAGCGGTGGCTACCTGCTCGCGGTGGCGCCCGCCGCCGTGCTCGCGGCCGCACACCTGGTGCCGCCGCGCACGTTCGCGTCCTGGGTCGCCGCCAGCACCTTGCTGGCCGCGCTGCTCGCCGCGCCAGGCTTCTGCGAGCCGATCTCGCCGGGCTTCCAGGCCGGCTACGCGGAACTGCACCGCGAGCGGCACCCGGCCCTGCTGGTCGCCAACCCGGCCGAACTCAGCGGCGCGCGCGCGGCGACGCCGGGCACCCTGGTGCTGCAGCTCTCCGAGGTGATCGGCGCGTTCATGCAGACGCGGGGGCCCGACCAGACGTTCGCTCCGTGGTTCGACGGGTGGTGCGGCAAGCTCACCGCCGAGGGGTTGCCCGTGCTGCTGACCGAAGCGGCGCACGAGTTCTTCGCCAGCGGGCCCGACCTGGGCCTGCGGCTGTTCTGGCGCGACCACGTGTTGCAGCGCTATCGCGTCGAGGCCGTGCAGCGGCAGGACTTCCGCGGCGTCTGGCTCACGCCGAAGTGACCCGAAGCGCCCGCCACTGCCCTGGACGGCCCGCCGATCAACTCGCCATCACGTAGCGGATCGGACGCTGCCAGAGGTTCACCTGGAGCCGCCGCGACTCCTGCCGGATCTCCTCCGCGAGCGCCCGCCGCGCGACCTCGAGGATCGGCCGTTCGTGCGGCTGCGGGATCCGCAGTTCGAGGTTGCGCAGCAGTTCGAGCAGGTTCTCCAACCTGGTCAGGTCGGGGCTCATGGGACACCTCGGATCGGTTCAGGTCATGGTCGTCGTCGGCCGGCCGCGGCCCGTCCGCGGTCCGGCCTCACTCCCTGAAGGGGCAGCAGGCGGCAACCGTCACGCGAGTTCTCGAGCAATCCGGCCGCGGCCGCGCCGGCCGACCCGCGCAGGCCGCGCCCGCCCCGTTCCCTTGCCCTGCGCCCGGTCCGGCCTGGACCCGCGCACGGGCATCCTGCAGCAGCTCTCCGACGAGATCGCGGCCGTCGTGCAGCGCGTGCGCCCCGCCGTGCTGCACCTGCGCACGCTGGGCCGCGGCCGCTCGGGCACCGGCTCGGGCTTTCTGTGCGGCGAACCGGGTCTCGCGCTGACGAACTGCCACGTCGTCGCCGAGACCACCGCGGTCGAAGCGACGTTCCACGACGGCCGCACGGCCATCGTCGACGTGCTCGGCACCGACCCGGCGACGGACCTCGCGCTGCTGGCTGTGCCCGACCCGGACCAGGCACCGCTGCCGATCGGCCCGAGCGACCAGCTGCGCGTCGGCGACTTCGTGCTCGCGGTCGGCTGCCCGCGGCAGCGCCGGCGGCGTGAGCGCGGGCGCGGGTCGGCCGCCGCACGCGATCGATCAGGCCGGGACTTCGACGTAGGTCGCGCAGCTGCGCGCCGGGGGCACTTTCATCCCCTCGGCCTTCATGCCTGCCAGGTGGAACTCGATGGCCTTCTTCATCGCCTTCTCCACCTGCTTCCTGGTGCCCCCGGTCGCAACACAACCCGGCAGGTCCGGGGAGTAGGCCGAGAAGCCGGTCCGGGTCTTCTCGATCACGATCAGCAGCTTCATGGCTCGAGTCCTGCCTGTCTCAGAATGCTGTTCAGTGTACCAGGGGCCAGGTCGTCGCTGGGCCTTCCCGCAACCTGACCAGGCCGCGCTTCCTGGGGTGCCTGTACTGCCTGTGGCTTCCGCTCTGGCGAGCAAGGAACCACCCATCTGCTGCCAGCAGTCGAAGCACCTCGCGCACCTTCATGGACGTGGCATCCTTCTGCTCGAGTCCACTGGCAAGCTCCGGCCCGCATCCGCGCCGAGATCATCGCCGCCAGCCCTGATCATGCACGGACCGCGCGGGGAACCGAGGCGCACGATGCGGACGGCCATCGGCGCCCCGTCACTTCTCGCCCGGCACCGGCCGCCCGGCCGCCTGCAGCGTGGTGCGCAGGAACTCGAGCCAGTTGCCTTCCCACGCGTTCGGCCCGCCGCTCAGCGCGTGCTCGCCGATCTTCTGGCCCGTCTTCGGGTCGACGACCACGTAGTAGGGCGTCGCCGCGGTGGCGGCGATCTCGTCGCGCAGCTTGCGGTTGGCGGCGAGCTGCTCCGGAGTCAACGTGAGCTGGATGTCCGTGTGGTGGCGCGCCTCGACGAACCCGTCGCGCATCAGTCCGGCGACCGCCGGACGCAGGAAGATGTTGTTCTCCATCCCCCGGCAGCTGCCTCAATTGAAGCCCGTGAAGTTGTAGAGCAGCAGCTTGTCCTCGGCCACGGCGACCTGCACGGCCTTCGGCTGGTCGTCGAGCACGATCCGGTGATCGCCCAGCACGTGGCCCTGGTCGCCGTTGCCGTGCCCGCCGCCGCCCGCGCGCGCCACGACGCTCCGCGCCGAGTAGTTCGGGATGAAGTTCGTCGTGTAGAAGTCGAGCTGGTAACCGAGCGAGCCGAAGAAGAAGTAGGCGGTCAGCAGCGTGACGAACATGCCCGCGGCCATGCGGCCCGCACCGATCCCTTCGTTGGGCACGCCCGCCTTGCGCAGGATGCCGAACAGGTAGAGCGCCCAGAGGCCGAGGATCGCCACCCACAGCATCAGGAACAGCTCGCGCGGCAGGATCTGCCAGGCCAGCGCGAAGTCGACCATCGAGACGAACTTCAGCGTCGCCGCGAGTTCGACGAAGCCGAGCGAGACCTTCAGCGTCTCCATCCACTCGCCCGAGCGCGGCATCGACTTGACCTTGGTCGGTATCAGCGCCAGGAACACGAACGGCGCCGCCATCGTGAGCCCGAAGATCGCCATGCCGAACGAGACGCGGCCGACGCCGTACTGCGCGACGTTCGCGAGCAGCGAACCGACGATCGGCGCCGTGCACGTGAACGACGAGATCACGAGCGTCGCGCCCATGAAGAACACGCCGAGCAGGCCGCCGGTGCGGCTCGCGCGGCCGGCTACGTTCTGCAGCCACTGCGGCGGCTCGAGGTTGATCCAGCCGAACAGAACGAAGGCGAAGAACAGGAAGACCGTGGCGATCACGGCGTTCGTGATCCAGTGGTTCACGACGTCGACGATCACCGTCGACAGCAGGGCCCCGACCAGCGTGAACATCACGACGATGCCGAAGCCGTAGGTCAGCGCGAGCGGCAGCACCTTGCCGTGCCGCTGCTCCGCCTGCTTCGTGAAGAAGCTGAACGTGATCGGGATCATCGGGTAGGTGCACGGCATCGCGAGGGCGAACAGGCCGCCGCCGATGCTGAACAGGATCAGCGCCCACCACGACAGGTCGGCCGC
>VGXW01000095.1 GCA_016873195.1 Planctomycetota bacterium
TCGACAGCCAGGCGCTGGCGCGCAACATCGGCATGGTCGGCAAGATCACGCGCGACCTGCAGGAAGCGGCGATGTCGCTGCGCATGGTCACGGTCAAGGCGACCTTCCAGAAGATGGCGCGCCTCGTGCGCGACGTCTCGAGCAAGGCGGGCAAGAAGGTCGCGCTGTCGATCCAGGGCGAGGAGACCGAACTCGACCGCAACGTCGTCGAGCAGATCTCCGATCCGCTGGTGCACCTGATCCGCAACGCGATCGACCACGGCATCGAGCCGCCGGAGGAGCGCCGCGCCAAGGGCAAGGACCCCGAGGGTCGGCTGCAGCTGCGCGCCTACCATCAGGGCGGGTCGATCGTCATCGAGATCCAGGACGACGGGCGCGGCATCGACAAGCAGAGGGTCGCGAAGAAGGCCATCGAGAAGGGCCTGCTGCCGGCCGATGCGCACTGGCAGGACCTGTCCGACAACGAGGTCTTCGGACTGGTCTTCATGCCGGGGTTCTCGACCGCGGAGAAGGTCACCGACCTCAGTGGGCGCGGCGTCGGCATGGACGTCGTGCGCCGCAACATCGAGGCGCTGCGCGGCAAGGTCGAGATCGAGACGCGCGCCGGCGCGGGCACGACGTTCCGGCTGCGGTTGCCGCTGACGTTGGCCATCATCGACGGCATGGTCGTCCGCGTCGGCCGCGAACGCTACGTCGTGCCGACGCTGAGCATCGAGCAGAGCTTCCGGCCGGTCGCCGCGGACGTGCACCGACTGATCGACCGCGGCGAGTGCGTCAGCGTGCGCGGGGCGGTGCTGCCGGTCTACCGGCTCAAGGAGGTCTTCGGGCAGCAGGGCGGGCTCGACGATCTGACGCAGGGCATCCTGATCGTCGTCGAGGTCGACGGCGAGCGCAGCTGCCTGTTCGTCGACGAGATCCTCGGCCAGCAGCAGGTGGTCATCAAGTCGCTGGGCATGCAGGGCGAACGCGTCGGCGGCGTGTCCGGCGGCGCGATCATGAGCGACGGCCGGATCGCGTTGATCCTGGACGTCGGGTCGCTGGTGGAGTCGGCAGCGTGTGGGGGGGAGGCACGACAACGATGAATGGCACGATCGAGCACAAGGGCAAGACGGCGGGCGCCACGGCCTTCGCGTCGAACAAGTTCCTGTCCTTCTACCTGTCCAAGGAGGAGTACGGGATCGCGATCCTGAAGGTCCGCGAGATCATCGGCATGGTCGATGTGACGCCCTTGCCGCGCACGCCGGAGTTCGTGCGCGGGGTGATCAACCTGCGCGGCAAGATCATCCCGGTGATCGACCTGCGGCGGAAGTTCGGCATGGCCCCGGCCGACTACACGAACGAGACGTGCATCGTCGTCGTCGACGTCGGCCGCGAGGGCGAGACCGCGGTGCAGGTCGGCTGCATCGTCGACACGGTCAGCGAGGTGCTGGCGGTGGACCTGGAGCAGTTCGAGCCGGCGCCGCGCTGCGCCAACGCGGCGGGCGACTACATCGCCGGGCTCGGCAAGTTGAAGGACCGGGTGCTGATCCTCCTCGACATCGAGAAGGTGATCGGTGACCTCGACCCGGCACTGCTCGGCCAGGCCGCCTGACCACGGATGGCCGACCTCCTGCAGGGAACCGTGGTCGGCGTGGCCGACATGGCGATCGCGCGCGCGGGGCAGGGGCCACTCGTGACCTACGCGCTGGGTTCCTGCATCGGCGTCAGCGCCTACGACCCCGAGGCGAAGGTCGGCGGGCTCCTGCACTTCATGCTGCCGCAACCCGGGGAACAAGCGGATCCGCGGCAGCTCAAGCCCTACATGTTCGGCACGACCGGGATCCCGCTGCTGTTCCGGAAGCTGGCGGACGCCGGCGCGCGCAAGGAGCGGTTGGTCGTCTGCGCCGCCGGCGGCGCGGAGATCATCGACGACGCGGGGGTGTTCGCGATCGGCAAGCGCAACCGGACGATCCTGCGCAAGATCTTCTGGAAGGACGGCACGGTGCTCGCCGCCGAGGACACCGGCGGTCACTCGGCGCGCACGATGCTGTTGAACCTCGCCAACGGCGAGGTCTGCATCCGTTCCCGGGACCGCGAGAGCACCCTGTGGGAGGCGGGGCGCAGGGTCGTCACCGCGCCGGCTGCGAGGCAACCATGAACCACCGGATCCTGATCGTCGACGATTCCCCGCTGCTGCGCGCCACGGCGCGCCGGGCGGTGCTGCAGACCGGCGTCGCGCCGGCCGACGTGCGCGAGGCGCAGAACGGCAAGGAGGCGTTGGACGCGCTGGAGCGGGAGGCGTTCGATCTCGTCCTGCTGGACATCAACATGCCGGTGATGGACGGCTATCAGTTCGTCGAGCAGAAGGCGAAGAACCCGCAGCTCGCCGGCATCAAGGTCGCGCTCGTCACCACCGAGGGCAACAAGAAGCGTCTCGAGCGCATGACGCAGCTCGGCGTGACCCACTACCTGCGCAAGCCGTTCGCGCCCGAGGAACTGCGCGCCTTGGTCGCCGAGCTGTTCGGCGCACGGAGCTGAACCATGCCCACGGTCACCGCCGCCGACTTCCGGATCCTGGTCGCCAGGGCGCTCGAGCGCATGGCGTTCGTGGTCGCCGAACCGACCGGCGAGAGCGCCGGCGAAGTGCTGGCCCGCAGTCGCCACCACGCCGCGATCGAGATCACCGGCGACGATCACCGCGCCTGGCTGCTCGTGTCCGCGACGGCAGGTTTCGTCACCGAGGTGGCGGCCGGCATGATGGGCATGGACCCCGACGAGATCGACGCGGACGAACACGGCGACGCCACGGTCGCCGAACTCGCGAACGTCCTCGGCGGCGAGTTCGTGATGGCGCTCGGCGGCGACCTGGCCCCCGTGCGCCTGTCGCTGCCGCAGTGCCTCGACGACGCGGCGGTCGACGCGCGCCTCGACGAGATCGCCGACGGCGAGCGCGGCTGGACGGTCGTGCTCGCCGCCGACGCTGGCTCGCTGCTGGTGGCCAGCCGACTGCACTGAACCTCGGCCCGGAGGCGCCGTCGCCTTGCGCCCGGCCGGCGGCCGCGTTCAGATCCGGCGCGCGCCACCGGGCCCTGCCGCGGCCGGGCGCAGGAGACCGGATGGCCCCGCCGATGTCGTTGTCCGAGGCGCGCGCGCAGGTGCTCGCGCCGAGCCCCGCAAGGCTGCCGGTCGAGCACGTGCCGCTCGCCGTGGCCCACGGCCGCTACCTCGCGGCGCCGATCCACGCCGACGGCCCGTGGCCGGCGACGGACCGCGCCGCGATGGACGGCTTCGCCGTGCGGGCCGGCGCGGGCGGCCTGCCCGCGGGCGCGGTGCTGCCCGTCGTGGGCGAGAGCCGCGCGGGCCAACCGGCGCGGCAGCTCGGCCCGGGCGAGGCGATCGCGATCATGACGGGCGCGGTCGTGCCGGACGGCGCCGACGCGGTCGTGCCCGTCGAAGCCACCACGGGCTTCGGCGGCAGTGCGGTGACCCTGCACGGCGGGGCGAGGCGCGGCCAGAACGTGCGTCCGCGCGGCAGCGAGGTCGTGCCGGGGCAGTTGCTGCTGCCGCCCGGCCGGCGGTTGTTCGCGGCCGAGATCGGCGCGCTCGCGGTGCTCGGCCGCACCGCCGTTCCCGTCTGCCGGCGCCCGCGCGTGGCGATCGTCGCGACCGGCGACGAGATCGTGCCGGTGGAACGGGAGCCGGCCCCGCACCAGGTCCGCGAGAGCGGTTCGTGGGCGCTGGCGGCGCAGGTGCACGAGGTCGGCGGCGAGGCCGAGCGCCTGGGCATCGCGCCCGACGAACCGGACGCGCTGCGCGCGATGCTGCAGCGCGGCCTCGGCGCGGCGGACGTGCTGCTGACGATCGGCGGCGTCAGCAAGGGCAGCCACGATTTCGTGCACGCGGCGCTGCGCGGCCTCGGCGTGCGCGAGGTCTTCCACGGCATCGACCTGAAGCCCGGCAAGCCGACGTTCTTCGGCGTGCGCGCGCACGCGGACGGCGACCGGTTCGTGTTCGGCCTGCCCGGCAACCCGGCGTCGAGCTTCACGGTCTTCGACCTGCTGGTCCGGCCGTTGCTGCTGCGGTTGCTGGGCGCCGACCCGGGGCAGCTCGTCGCGAGCGCGCCGCCGGGCGGGGCGCCGTGGTCGCCGACCGGCAGGCTGCAGGCGTTGCCGGCGCGGCTCGGCGCCGGGCCGGGCGGTGCCCTGGTGGCCGAACTCGCGCGGCCCGCGCCGAGCGGGGATCCGTTCGGCTTGTGCGGCGGCAACGTCTACGCGCTGGTGCCGGCCCACGCCGTGCCCGGTTCCCTGTCGACCGTCGCGATCGCCGGCAGTTCGCGCGGCGTGGAGCTGCCTTGAACGGGCGCCCCTGGACCGGGCTGCCGGCCGCGCTGCTCGGCGGCCTGTCGCTCGCGGCGGCGACGCCGCCGGCGGTCTGCCCGGGCGCGGAGTTCCTGGTGTTCCCGGGCCTCGCCTCGTGGTTCGCGGTCGCCACCGCGGCCAGGCGGCCGCTGTTGCTCAGCTACGTGCTCGGCTGCGTGCACATGGCGGCCTTCTCGTGGTCGCTGCGGCACGTGCTGCTGCCGGCCTACGTCGCGATCGTGGTGGCCGGCGGGCTCTACTTCGTGTTCGGCGCGGCGGTGCTGCGCGCGGCGCCGCGGGCGCTGCGCGTGCCTGGGTTCGCCGTCGCCGTCGCGGCGTCGTTCTGGTTGCGCGCGGTGATGCCGGAAGTCCCGTACCCGCACGGCCAGCCCTGCCACAGCCTGTGGCAGTGGCCCGCGCTGCTGGGCGTGTTGCCGCTCGGCGGCGAGGCGCTGGCGAACGCGCTGCTCGGCGTGCTCGCGGCCGCGGCCGTCGAGGTCTGGCGGAGCTGGCGGCTGCTGGCGCTGCCCTGGCCGCGCGCCGTGCTGCAGGCGTCGGCCGCGCTGGCCGTTTCGATCGGCGCGACGATCGCGGGCTGGCCGCTGGCTTCCGCGGATGGTGCCAAGGCCGTGTCGGTCGCGGCGATCGAGCCCGGTGTGCATCCGTTCGACCCCTACGTCGGCCTCTCGCGCGAGCAGGCCCTGCGCCGCTACGACGAACTGCTGGAGCAGCGGCTGCTCGCGCCGACGCGCGCGCTGCTCGGCGAGCCCGAGCCGCCGGAACTGGTCCTGTGGCCCGAGAGCAGCCTGCTCGCCAGGTTGACCGTCGAGGAGATCGGCAGGGGCGGGAGCCTGCTCGCGGGGCGGCTGCCGGCGGCCGGTGCAACGCGCCTGTTGCTCGGCGCCAACGTGCAGCGCGACCGCCGCGACACGCCGGCCGCGGTGCTGCTGGGACCCGACGGTCTCGTGCTGGGCCACCAGGAGAAGCAGCGCCTCGTGCCCGGCGGCGAGTTCCTGCCGTTCGTGCGCTGGCTGCCGGACGGCCTCGCGGCCGCGATCCACGAGGCCTTCCGCGCAGCGCTCGGCACTCCCCCGGACTGCCTGCCAGGGCGCGAACTGCCGCCGCTGCGCACGGCCTCGGGCGTGCCGTTCGGCGCGCTGCTCTGCTACGACAACGCGTTCCCGGAGCCCGCGGCCGGGCAGGTCGAGGCCGGCGCCCGGTTCCTGTGCGTGCTGTCGAACGAGGCCTGGTACCGCGGCGGGGGCGAACTGGCCCAGCTCGCCGCGATGACGGTCTGCCGCGCGCTCGAACTGCGCACGCCGATCGTGCGCTGCACGACCGACGGCTGGTCGCTCGCCGTCGACGCGCGCGGGCGCGTGGTGGCCGACCTGCCCGTCCACCCAGCACCGGCACCGGCGGCGCGGATCCTGCGGGTCCGGGTCGAACCGGGCCTCGAGCCGCTGCCCATGACCTGGCTGCGCGCGGTGGCCGGCCCGCTCGCCGGATCCCTTGCGGGGCTGCTGCTGCTCTGCTCGTGGGCGGGTGCCGTCCGCCGCCGCGCCGGGGGGCTGATGCCACCCGCCTCGGCCGGGGCCACCGCACCGCATCTTCCCGTAGGAACTGGTTCTTGACCGTCCCTGGCATGGGGCTAGGATTCCGCAGCCCTCGGCCCCTCTCGCTCTGGGCGCGATTCCCCTCCCGGGCAAGGCTGCAGGCCCTGCCCGGCCAGCCCCCTCGATCGCTTTTTCACCCCTCTGGCACTAGCCCTCACCTGCCCGGGCAATCCCCTCGGGCAGTTCTCGAGTCAGGAGTCACCTGGTAACCATGAGTCCCATCGGTCGCGTGTTCATCGTTCTGAACCTGGCGCTCGCTGCCGGGTTCCTCGTCACCTCCGGCACCTACCTGCAGCGGCAGGCCAATTGGAAGGAGAGGTTCGAGAACAAGGAAAAGGAAGCGGCGGAGAAGGAGAAGCTCTGGAACGCCGATCGCCTGAAGCTCGAGAACGACCGCAACGGCTTCGAGAACGCGAAGACCGCGGCCGAGGTCGCGAAGGGCTCCCTCGAAACGGCCAACCAGAGGCTCGAGGACCAGAACAAGCTGCTGCAGCAGCAGCTCGCCTCGATGGAGGGCGACATCAAGTCGGTCAACACGGCGCTCGCCTCGGCGAACGACCAGGCCAAGGCCGCCTTCGCCCA
Source organism: Planctomycetota bacterium (assembly GCA_016873195.1). Lineage (GTDB taxonomy): Bacteria > Planctomycetota > UBA1135 > UBA1135 > UBA2386 > VGXW01. The sequence continues at coordinate 6,533 of VGXW01000095.1, forward strand.
GTCGCAGGATGCCTACAAGATGGCGATCGCGGACCAGAAGACCAAGGACGACGCGGTCCGCGCGAAGGACGGGGCGGAGGCCGAGAACCGCACGTTGAAGACGACCATCGCCTCGCTCGAGGAGACCGTCAAGGGCAAGGACACGACGCTCGCGGACCTGCAGAAGGAACTCAACGAGAAGGACCTGCTGGTCAGCATCGCGACTGCGAACGGCTTCATCCCGGCGCTCGCAGCGCCGCCACTGAAGGGCACCGTGACCGACGTGCGCGGCGACCGCCTGTGCACGATCGTGATCACCGACAACCCGGGCAACGTCGACATCGGCGAGTTCGTCCGCAAGAACAAGTTCAAGATCGCGATCTGGGATGCCAGCGGCTACAAGGGCGATGCGGTGGTGACCGAGTACCACCCCGCCGAGAACGCCATGACCTGCAACCTGATCGTGGTGGCCAAGGGCCCCATCAAGAAGGGCGACAGCGCCGGCACCAGCAACCTGTGATCGTGGCCCGCGGTCTGCTGCCGCTCGTCGTTTCTGCGACGCCGCGGCGGTGACCGCAACCACGACCAACCACCGGAGATCACCATCATGGCCAAGAAGCCGACCAAACCAGCCCCTGCCCCGGAAGTCGAAGTGGTCGAGAAGCCGGGCCTCGGCATCGACGAAGGCATCGTGCTGACGACCTTCTTCCTGCTCGCCGGCGCGATCGCGCTGGTCGTCATCGCGATCAAGACGGTCTACGCCGCCTGACGGGTGGGCCGTAGGTCGCGGCACCCGAGCGGCCGGGACGGCGTCCTGGCCTGCAAAGGGGATCCTGGCCGCGATGGAGGCCCGCCAGGTTCGACAGGGATTGCAGCCTCCGTACGGCGACGCCGCGCGGAGGCTGCTGTCGTTTCTGGCGTGAATCGCGACAGCGCGGTGCGCGAAGAATCCGTTGCTACCGGACGCGCGCGCGCTACGTTGCCGCCAACGCCGTTTGGTCCACGGCGTGTGTCTGCTGGTCAAGGTACGCCCGCGCCTGCCGGCGGGCCGCCCGAGGGCATCCATGTTCAAACCGGTCGAGTGGCTCCTCAGCGGTTTCTCCGTCGATCTCGGCATCGATCTCGGCACCGCCAACACCTTGGTGTTCGTCAGGGACCGCGGCATCGTGCTCGACGAGCCGTCGGTCGTCGCCGTGCGCAAGGGCACGAGCGAGGTCCTGCTCGACGGCATGGCCGTCGGGGACGCGGCGCTCGAGTACCTGGGCCGCACGCCGCCCGGCATGCAGGCGGTCCGGCCGATGAAGAGCGGCGTGATCGCCGACTTCGAGATCACCGAGAAGATGCTGCGCTACTTCATGCGCAAGGCTTGCGGCGGCAAGAAGCTGATCAAGCCGCGCCTCGTGATCGCGGTGCCGTGGGGCATCACGATGGTCGAGAAGCGCGCGGTGATCGGCAGCGCCGAGCGCGCCGGCGCGCGGCGCGTGTTCCTGGTCGACGAGCCGACCGCCGCGGCGATCGGCGCCGGGCTGCCCGTGCACGAGCCGCGCGGCACGATGATCGTCGACATCGGCGGCGGCACCAGCGAGGTCGCCGTGATCTCGCTCGCGAACGTGGTGATGGCGGAGTGCCTGCGCGTCGCCGGCGACGACTTCGACGACGCGATCACGCAGTACATCCGTGCCAAGTACAACCTGCTGATCGGCGAGATCACCGCCGAGCGGCTCAAGATCGCGGCCGGCAGCTGCCTGCCGCTCGAAGAGGAGATGGAGGTCGAGATCCGCGGCCGCGACTCGCTGGTCAACCTGCCGCGCCGCACGACGATCACGTCGGTCGACGTGCGCGAGGCGCTGCAGGAGCCGGTGCGCAAGGTCATCGGCGCGATCAAGTCGGTGCTCGAGCGCACCCCGCCGGAACTCGCCGCCGACCTCGTCGACTCGGGCATCACCCTGTGCGGCGGCGGGGCGCTGCTGCGCGGGCTGCCGGAGCTGATCCGCCGCGAGACGGAGCTCGAGACGCGCGTCGCGGACCGGCCGCTCGAGGCGGTGGCGCGCGGCACCGGGATCTTCCTCGAGAACCTCGAGCTCTACTCGCAGTTCCTCGAGGGCGGCGAGGACCTCGCCTGACGCGGCCCGCCCGCGGGCGGCGGAGGACAGCGTGGCACGGCAGAAGCGCGAGGTGTTCCCGGCCGGTCTCTACGGCATGCTGCTGTTCGCCCTGTGCTGCCTCACGCTGCCCGGGATCGCGGCGCCGATCGAACGGCTGCTGGTCGGAACCGCGTGCCTGGTGCCGTGGGCGCTCGGCGGGTTCGGCGGCGAGCCGGCCGCCGCCGCCGACGCCGGGGTCGCCGAGCGCGTGGCGGCGCTGGCCCGGCAGCTCGATGAGCGTTTGCGCGAGCACGACCTCGGGCAGGGGCCGGCCGTGCTGCTGCGCGACCACGAGCCGATGCTGTGCGGCGTCGTCGCCAGCGAACGCCGCGGCGGCGGCGGGCAGCCGTGCGAACTGCGGCTCGACCGCAGCCACGCCGAACTGGCCGGCTGCGCCGAGTTCGTCACCAAGGGCGACGTGCTGCTCGGCACGCTGGTGCGGCAGGGCCAGGGTGTCGCCGCCGCCGACGCGGCCACCGACCACGCACGCGTGCTGCTGCTGAACCACCCCGCCGCGCGCGCCGTCGCGGCGGTCGCGCAGTTGCCCGAGGGCGGCGCCTTGCGCATGGTCGTGCGCGGTGCCGCGGCGGTCGACCCGGCGCCGCTGCGCGTGGACCTCTGGGACGATCCGTACCGCGCCGCGCGCCTCGACCGCGGCGGATTCGACGTGCGCACCCTGGCGCTGCCGCCGCAGTACGGCGGGGTGCCGGGCGGGCTGTGGCTCGGTCGCACGCTGGTCTGGGGCTTCGACGGCGACGGCATCGACGCGCCGGTCACGATCGGCGTGTTCGTGGTGCCGCCGATCGAGCCGCGCGCGCTGTCGCACGTGGTCGTCTGGCGCAAACGAGATGGCGTAGCACCGCCGGGCCGCCGCCCGGAGCCGCTTCGCCGCGCGGCGACCGTGCGGGAACTGCCGGGCGCGAGCGCCGGTCGCTGGCTCGTCGCGGCCGACGTGGCCGTGCCCGACGGGGCCGCCGTGGTGCTGGAGGGCTTCTGCCTCGGCACGGCGCGTGGCCTGTCCTTCGGGCTCGGCCTGTTGACCGCGTTTCCCTCGTCGCGCCACCCCTGGAACCTGCTGCTGTTGCCCGACGACCCGGCGTTGCGGCCGCGCGAGATCGTCGCCCAGGTCGAACGCAGCGACGCGGGCGCCGCGCTCGTGCGCTGGCGCGGCGACTCGCTGGACGGCGAGTCGCAGCGCCTGCCGCCGGGATACCTGTTCACGGGCAGCAACGGGCCGCACTGCCCACCGGGACTGCTGCTCGGCACCGCGGTGCCGCACCGGTTCGATCGCTCGCTGCTCGAGGTGACCACGCCGTCGGTGCCGGGGCCGCAGGCGGCCCAGGTCGTCGCCGCCGAGGAGGAGCGGTGAGGCGCTGGCTCCTGTGGTTCCTGCTGGTGCCGCAGGCCTTCCTGCTCGAGGGGCTGTGGCGCGACACGGGCATGCCGTCGCTCGATGCGAACGTGCTCGTCGGCCTGTTCCTGGCGCTGTTCGCCGAACGGCGCGCGCTGCCGTGGTTGCTGCTCGGCGCGGCGGTGGGCCGCGCCATGGTCGACGAAGCGCGGCTGCCGGTGCAGATCCTCGTGCTGGGCATCCCGGTCGCCGTGCTGCTGCCGCTGCGCGGCCTCGTGTTCGGCCAGCGCTGGATCCTGCAGGCCTTCGTGGCCGCCATGCTGGCGGTCGCGATCCCGAAGCTCGCCCTCCTGTGTGGGCGGTGGTTCGACCAGCCGTCGCAGACCGCGGGGCCCGATCCCTGGTCCGTCGCGGCCGCGGCGCTGCTGGTGCCGCCGCTGCTGTTCGTGCTGCGCGCGCTGCCGCCGCTGCGCGGCTTCGCGGAGGAACCGTGACCTCGAGCCGCGCGCGGATCGGCGCGCTGGCCGGAGCGCTGCTGCTCGGGGCCGGCGTGGTGCTGGCGCACCTGTTCTCGGTCATGGTGATCGACCACGGTGCGTGGGCGGCGCGCAGCCACCGGAACCGCTGGACGTTCCGGTCGGTGCCGAGCGCGCGCGGGTCGGTGCGCGACCGCACCGGCGCGGTGCTCGCCTACGACGAGCCGACGATGGAAGTCGCGCTGCTCTACCGGCGGTTCCGGCTGCGGCATCCGGTCGGCGCGGCCGTGCACGCGGCGACCACGTGGGCGCGGCTGCAACCCGGGCGCGAAGCCACCGCCTACTCCTACCTGCCGGGAATGCTGGGGCCCGAGGCAGCGGCCGCCGCCGTGCTCGCGATGCCGGCCGGCATCGTCGCGCCGGGTCGCTACCCGAAGGCCGTCGCGGCCGAACTCACGACGCTGGTGACCACGGTGCTGGCGGCGGCCGCCGACATGCCGCGCAAGCGGGTGTTCGCGGCGCTGCGCACCGCGGCGGCTGCGGATCCGGCGACGGCGGTGGGCGACGTGCTGCCCGGGTTCCCGCGCACGAAGTTGTTCGGCGCCTGGCTCGGGCACCTCGCGGCGCTGCACGGGCTCGAGCAGGAACTCGTGGCGGCGCGCCGCGAACGGCCCGAGCGGCTCGGTCTGCCGGTCGAGCAGGAGTCGATCCTGCTGGGTGAACTCGAACTGCGGCGCGAGCAGAGCCTGAAGGGCCTGCGCGTGCAGCGGACCGATCCGGCGGGCAAGGTGCTCCGCGACGAGCGCGGCGAGCCGGTGTCCGGCGACGCCTACGAGTCGATCGCGTGGCCGTTCGCCGACCACGTGCCGTTCGAACTCGCCGCCGGCCTGCGCGCGGGTGCGCACCAGCACCCGGGCATCGAGGTGAACCCCGCCCTGCAGCGCGTCACGGTCGAACCCGCGGGCAGCGCGCTGCGCGGACTGCTCGGGACGGTGCAGGACCTGGGCACCATGCCCCGCGGCAGGGAGGCCGCGATGGGCCACGTGGTGCGCGAACTGCCGGCGGACTTCGTGCCCGACGAGGCCGCCGCGAGCGACGACGACTACGAGCGGCTGCAACAGGAGGCCGTGGCGAGCCTGAACCGCGCCATGCTGCTGCAGGCGCGGGCCGGCGCGAGCGGCGTCGAGCGCGCGTTCGACCCGGCGCTGAGCGGGCGGCTCGGACTCCGGCTGGTCGAGCGGGACGCCGGCGCGCGCGAGCACCAGCTCTGGAGCAACCTGCGCGTGCAGTCGGGTGACGACGTCACGCTGACCCTCGACCTCGCGCTGCAGCGCGTCGCCGAGCGCGTCGTGGCCGAGACGCAGCGGCGCATGGCGGGCATGCATGCCGATCCCGAGGACCAGGAACGGGTGCGGGCCGGGCTCGCGGTGATCGACGCGAACTCGGGCGACGTGCTCGCGGTGGCCGGAGCGCCGGTCACGGGCAACGACCCGCGCAGCGTGCCGGGCGTCAGCTGGTTCACCAACGGCGACCTCGGGTCGATCGTGAAGCCGTTCGTGCTGCTCGAGCACCTGCAGGCCGAGGCGGCGGGCCGGGCGCACCGCGCGACCGCCACGTTCGCGGAGTGCAGCGGCAGCATGCAGTACGGGGGCAGGAAGCTGAGCTGCAGTGGACACTGGCGCGAGGGCACCGATCCCGTGACGGCGCTCGCGAAGTCGTGCAACCTGTTCTTCTTCCAGGCGGCGCTGGGTCTCGGCGAGGACGGCCTGCGCGCCGCGTACCGGCGCTTCGGGCTGCTGCGGCCCGCGGGATCCGAGGACCCCGCGGCGGTCTGCTGGCAGGAGGACGTGTCCGGGCTGCCCCGCGTGAAGCCACGGTGGGAGGATCCGGAACTGCTGCCGATGCGTGCGATCGGCTACGGCGCCATGGCGTCGACGCTCGACGTGGCGCGCGCCTACGCGGGCATCGCGACCGGCCGCCTGCCGACGCTGGGGCTGCGCCTGGGGGAGGCGCGGCCGAACGTGCCGCTGCCCGGCCTCGACCTCGAACTCGAAGTCGTGCGCGCGGGCCTGCGGGGCTGCGTCGAGTCCGGCACGGCGCGGCACGTCGCGGTGCTGGCCGACTTCCAGGTGCACGGCAAGACCGGCACCGCCGAGGTCGGCGCGAGGGACAAGGAGAACAACGCGTGGTTCGCCGGCTACCTGCCGTGGGCAGCGGCCGGCGGCGTGCAACCGTGCTTCTGCGCGGTGGTCTACTGGGTGCCGCACGGCGTGCACGGCGGCGAGCCCGCGGCGCAGATCGCCGGCGATCTGCTGGTGGCGCTGCGCTCGGACCTGGAACTCGCGGCGCGCTACCTGCAGCCGGGAGGCGGCCGGTGAAGGGGCTGCGCGCGCTGTCGCGAGTGCCGCCCTGGCCGCTCCTGTGCACGGGGGCGCTGGCCCTGTGCGGGCTCGTGTTCATCGGCTCGGCGACCCAGAACGACCCCGGGTTCGGCGGCCAGCAGGGCCGCCAGGCGCTGTTCCTGCTCTGCAGCGCGGGTCTCGGCTTCTTCCTGCTGCTGCCGCACTACGTGCACGTGCTGCGCGGCGCGTGGACGTTCTACGCCGTCGTGGTGCTGGCGCTGCTCGGGCTGCCGTTCTTCGCGCCGGAGATCAACGGCGCGCGGCGCTGGTACACGCTGCCGGGTTTCTCGGTGCAGCCTGGCGAGTTCGCCAAGCTCGCGGTCGTGCTCGCGCTGGCGGCGCTGCTGCGCTTCAAGGACCGCGCGCGCACGTTCGACGGGCTCGCGGTGCCGATGCTGGTCGCCGGCCTGCCGGCGTTCCTGGTCTTCCGCCAGCCCGACCTCGGCAGCGCGCTGGTGTTCGGCCCGGTCCTGCTCGCCATGTGCTACGCGGCCGGCACGCGCGCGCGGACGATCTGCGCGGTGTTGCTGGTCGCGGCCGGGCTCGGTGCCTACGGCTACTTCCACCTGCACGCCTACCAGCAGCAGCGCGTCGAGGTGTGGTGGCAGCACTGGGGCTGGGACGGGGCCGCGCTCGAGACGCCGGGCGTGCGCGAGACCCTGCGCGGGGCCGGCTACCAGCCGTGGCAGGCGCTGGTCGCGCTCGGCGGCGGCGGGTTGCTCGGGCACGGCCTGCACCAGGGCCCGCAGAACCGCTACGACTTCCTGCCCTACCGCAGCGAGGACTACGTGTTCGCGGTCGTCGGCGAGGAGACCGGCTGGCTCGGCGCCGCGACCGTGCTGCTGCTCGTGCTGGGGCTCGTGCTGGGGTTGCTGTACGTGGCCACGTGCACGCGCGAACGGTTCGGCCGGCTGGTCTGCGTCGGCGTCGCGACCTGGATCGGCGCGCAGTCGCTGATGCACGTCGCGGTGTGCGGCTGGCTCGTGCCGTCGACCGGGTTGCCGATGCCGCTCTTGAGCTACGGCGGCAGTTCGACGCTGGCGACGGTGCTGGCGGTGGCGCTGTGCGCGAACATCGGCGCGCGGCGCGAACCGATCCTCGCCGGCGACGGGTTCACGTGACGGGGGGCGGGTGCGATCGCGCTGGCGCCGTCAAACGCCGCCCGTCTCGGGCACCTGCTTCTGCTTCAGGTAGGCTTCCCAGTACTTGCGGTACTTCTCGGGCACCTTCGGCGCCGAGCCGCGGTGCTTCAGGAAGTTCTGGTAGCCCTGCAGTTCGCCCCAGCTCTCGCTGCCCTGGCCCGGACTGCCCGGCCCCGTCTCGGACTCGGTGGGACTTCTGGCGGGCCGGTTCTCGCCGGGCCCCACGCCGGCATCCTGGCCCTCGGGCCGGCCGTCCGCGGGCCTGGGCTCTGGCTGCTGCTGGCCGGGCTGCTGCTGCTGGTTCTGGCCCTGCGGCACGATGTCCGGCGTCTGGTTCTCGCGGCGGTTCTGGCGGCCCCGCTGCTGCCGGTCCTGCTGACCCTGCTGGTTCTGCTGGTCCTGCTGCTGCTGGTCCTGCGAGTCC
>VGXW01000096.1 GCA_016873195.1 Planctomycetota bacterium
AGATGCTCTCACTGGCGCACGAGCTCGCGGAGCAGCGCGGCAAGAAGCTCGAGCCGATAAACGAGCAACGGATCCGCAAGTCGATGGGGCGCAACGGAGTCACCGGCATCACTTCTTGGTCGGGAATGGTCCCGGCAACCTACGCTGCCGACAGCGATGCATCGACGCATCGTCGCGACCCCGAGCCAGTCTGTTTGCTGCTAGCCATGCCCAACAAGCCGCAGCAGCGGACGAGCGCCCAAAGCGGCGCTCGCCGCTGAGCGGCAAAGACGTTGGGCCCTCGGCATCTTTCGCGAGGAGTTTGGAGTGAGCGACTACGCTTTCGAGCAGGCTGTCACTGACATCATCGATCATGTTCGTGATCGGCGCCTGACGGGTATCAAGGGATCGGTATGGAGCGCGATGGTCGCCGGCTTCCGAGAACACGGGGCGTGCGACGGCCGAATCGTCGACGTCATCGAGGACGCGATCGAGACTCATCTTGGTGGACTGCGGGCGGCAGAGATCCGAGTCTTGTGGGCCGGCTGCGAGTCGGGCTACGACGATTCGGACGCCGCCTCCGTTTCCGCTTCCGAGCTTCGCCGGTTCCTTGAGCCCGAGCCTCTCGCGCGCATCACGGAGGTTGCAGGAGAGGAGGCTCGTGATCATGATCTCGACCGAGGCCCAACAAGACGCAGCAGGCGACGGGCCCCCAAGCGGGCCCGCGGCGGCTGATGGTCAAGGACGTTGGCCAGGCACACGCATTCGTCATCGAGGGCCACAAGTCGTTCGCCGCGCGTGCTGTCGCTGGTGCTTGGAGTGTTCCTGTGGGCGGTCCTTTCCCTTGGCGTGGCCATCGCCCCGCAACTGAGCTTGATCGGGTTCATGGTCGCAACGGGATTGACCCGAGGCCCGAGGGACCCAGGCCGGGCCACCGCCATGGAGGCCTGGTTTTTTCACAACTGGCCTCTTCTGGTGATGGTCGAGTTGATCGTTGGTGGCCTTGTCGCCTGGCGCGTTTGCAGAGGGGGTTTCCGTGGGAAGCGGGGTCTTCTGCGGCCCAACGAGCCTGAGTATCCTGCGAGCGACCCAAGCGACCCAAGCTGCGCCCGCGGCCGGGCACCTCTGCGTTGAACGCACCCTCCCAGATGCCGCCAGCCCCGCGCACTCCCCTCGGGACGGAGATCAAGTGGTGCCTCTGGCTGCTGCTGCCGGCAGCCCTCGTCGCGATCGCCGGGTTCGCGATGTTCCTGAACGGCATGCGGGCTCTCTGAGCCGGAACGGGCCCGATCCGCCGGGGCTTCCGGAGTCCGCATTCCCCCGCAGAACGCCGCGCAGCACGACCATCCTTCGGGCGGCACCCGCGCGCCGCGCGCAGCCGGCGACGGATGGTCGCACAGGTTGGCCGCGCCCGCGGCCAATCGCTCGACCATGACCCGACTCCTGGCCCTGAAGCGGAGTGCAAGGGAACTCCGGCCGTGCGCCAACGCGCATCGGCGGAGATGGCTGGTCTTCCCATCGGCGCGTCCCGAGCTCCTTCCGCCCCTCGTCGACTCCATCGAGCCCGCAGGCCTGTCTCAGGATCCCGCCGTAGGCCCCCGCAGCGCGCCGCGGGAACGGCAGAAGGACCCCGGCGGTGCCCGGCATCGCGCGATGCCGTAGAGTCGGCCGCGCGCCATGAGCGGTCGGGCCGCGATCCTCCTCAGCCTGCTCCTCGTCCTGACACTGCTCGTCCTGACGGGCGCGGCCGGCCTGTTGCCGCACGCCGGACCCGGCGGTGTGCTCGGTGCCGGAGCGCCCGAACTCCGGTCCGTCCTCGTGCACTTCGTCGCGCCGGCGGCCATCGCGATCCCCACCGCCGCACTCGGCCGCGCGTGGTCCTGGTGCTGGTCGGCGGTCGCGCTCACCGGGTGTCTGCTCCTGGCCCAGGTCGTCCGGATGCTCCGGTTCGCGGCAGCGGCCGGGTTCGAGCCACGGAACCTGCTGCAGAGGCTGCTGGTCGACTCCAAGGACCAGTTCCTGCTGCTCCTCTCGCTGGCCCTGCAGGTGGGCGCCGGCTTCGCCGCCTTCACGGTGGCCTGGTTCGTCCTTCGGCGACGCGCCCGGCGACTGGCGGCGAAGGGCGACCGACACATCGAATGCCGGCCGCCGGCCGCCGAAGACCTCGCCCCCAGGAAGGCCATGGAAGCCCTGAAGATCATCGCCCTGTGCGTGCTCGCTGCCATCGTCTACGGCTTCGCCCAGGACCAGGTGACCGCGCGCGTGTGCCTCGAGTACTTCACCATCGGGCACCCCCGGATCTTCGCCACCGAGTCGCCCACCCTCATCGCTCTCGGCTGGGGTGTGATCGCGACCTGGTGGGTCGGCCTGCTGCTGGGCGCCCTGCTGGCGTTCGCGGCGACGCGGGGGCCGCGGCCGCGGCGGACGGCTCGCACGCTGCTGCGGCCGATCCTCGTGCTGCTCGCGTGCACCGGCGGCGTCGCGCTGCTCGCCGGGCTGATCGGCTACGTGCTGGCGCGGACCGGACTCGTGATCCTGATCGGGCCGCTGGCGGCGGAGGTTCCCGTCGAGCGGCACGCAGCCTTCATCGCCGACCTGTGGGCGCACGTGGGAAGCTACCTGGCGGGGGCCGTCGGCGGCATCGTGCTCGCGAACCAGGTCTGGCGATCCCGGCGGACGCCCGGGAGCGCGGTCGGCGCGCCGGCTGCGGGGCCGCGCGGGGGATAGGAGCGGCAGGCGGAACGACCGGGCGGCTCCCCGGCAGCTTGACATGCATTCTGCATGCAATCAGGCTCCCTGCATGGCCACGACCATCCAGATCCGCAACATCCCGGCGGCCGTGCACAAGCGCTTGAAGCTGCGGGCCCTCGAGGCCGGCATGTCGCTGTCGGAGCATCTGCTCGCGGAACTCACCCGCGTAGCGGCCCTGCCGACCCGGCAGGAGATGCGCGAACGCCTGCGCGCCCGGCCCGAGGTCAAGCTCGGCAAGTCCGCCGCAGCGCTCGTCCGCCGGGAGCGCGACCCGGCATGATCGTCGTGGACGCTTCGGCGTTGCTCGAGGTGCTGCTGCGCACGAAGCTGGGTCTGCGGCTCGAGGAGAGGATGGGCAAGGGGGACCCGCTGTGGAACGTACCCTGCCTGGTCGACACCGAGGTGCTGCAGGTGCTGCGCCGGCTCGTCCGGGCCGGGGAGATCACCGCGGCACGGGCGGAGGCCGTCGTGCAGGACCTCGGTGGGCTGGATCTCGTGCGGCACGCCCACGACGAACTCACGGCACGCGTGTGGGAACTCCGCCACAACCTGACCGCCTACGACGCGACCTGGCTCGCCCTGGCGGAGGCGCTGGGGGCCACGTTCGTGACCTGCGATCGCGTGTTCGAGAAGGTGTCCGGCCGGCGCGCCGAAGCGGAGGTCTTCCGGTAGCGCCCGAGCCCGTCCCCGAAAACACACCGGCCCGGCCGCGCCATCGCACCGCCGGGCCGTGTAGGAGGGGAACTCCGCTGACCGGGTTCGCGCCTTCGGCGCGCCCCCGATCAGAAGTCCATGTCGCCCATGCCGCCCATGCCACCCATGCCGCCGCCGTGGCCGTGGTCGTGGCCGCCGCCGGCCGGCTTCTTCTCCGGCACGGTCGAGATCAGCGCCTCGGTCGTCAGCAGCAGGGTCGACACCGACGCCGCGTTCTGCAGCGCCGCGTAGGTGACCTTCGCCGGGTCGACGATGCCGGCCTTGATCATGTCCTCGTAGACGTCGGTCGCGGCGTTGTAGCCGTAGGTCTCGCTCTTGTTGGAGCGCACGGTCTGCACCACGATCGAGCCGTCGACGCCGGCGTTGACCGCGATCTGGCGCATCGGCGCCTCGAGCGCGCGGCGCACGATGTCGGCGCCGATGCGTTCGTCGCCGGCCAGCCTGAGTTCGTCGAGGTTCTTCTGGGCGCGCAGCAGCGCGACGCCGCCGCCCGCGACGATGCCCTCGGCGACGGCCGCGCGCGTGGCGTGCAGCGCGTCCTCGACGCGGGCCTTCTTCTCCTTCATCTCGGCCTCGGTGGCCGCGCCGACCATGATCTGCGCGACGCCGCCGGCGAGCTTGGCCAGCCGCTCCTGCAGCTTCTCCTTGTCGTAGTCGGAGGTCGTGCGCGCGATCTCGGCGCGGATCTGCTCCATGCGGGCCTGCGCGTCCTTCGTCTTGCCGCCGCCCTCGATGATCGTGCAGTCGTCCTTGCCGACCACGACCTTCTTGGCGCTGCCGAGTTCGCCGGTGGTCACCGACTCGAGGTTGATGCCGAGGTCCTCGAACACGGCCTTGCCGCCGGTCACGATCGCGAGGTCCTCGAGCATCGCCTTGCGGCGGTCGCCGAAGCCCGGCGCCTTGACGGCGCAGCACTTGAACGTGCCGCGCAGCTTGTTGACGACCAGCGTCGCGAGCGCCTCGCCCTCGACGTCCTCGGCGACGACCAGCAGCGGCCGGCCGCTCTGCGCGATCTTCTCGAGCAGCGGCAGCATGTCCTTGATCGAGGAGACCTTCTTCTCGTGGATCAGGATCCACGGGTTCTCCAGCACCGCCTCCATCTTCTCCTGATTGGTGACGAAGTGCGGCGACAGGTAGCCCTTGTCGAACTGCATGCCCTCGACCCACTTGACCTCGGTGACGAGGCTCTTGCCCTCCTCGACCGTGATCACGCCGTCCTTGCCGACGCGATCCATCGCGTCCGCGAGGATGTTGCCGATCGCCTCGTCGTTGTTCGCGGCGATCGAGCCGACCTGGGCGATCTCCTTCTTGCCCTTGACGTCGATCTTCACCTTCTTGATCGACTCGACGACCTTCTCGACCGCCTTCTCGATGCCGCGCTTGAGCGCGACCGGGTTGGCGCCGGCGGTCACGTTCTTGATGCCTTCCTCGAAGATGGCCTCGGCGAGCACCGTCGCCGTGGTCGTGCCGTCGCCGGCGACGTCGGAGGTCTTCGAGGCGACTTCCTTGACGAGCTGGGCGCCGAGGTTCTCGTACTTGCCGGCGAGCTCGATCTCCTTCGCGACCGTGACGCCGTCCTTGGTGACGACCGGGCTGCCGAACGACTTCTCGATGATCACGTTGCGGCCGCGCGGGCCGAGCGTGATCTTGACCGCGCGGGCGAGCTGCCTGACGCCGTCGCGCATGCGCTCGCGCGCTTCCTGGTCGTATGCGATCTTCTTGACTGTCATGGGAATGCTCCGTGGGGGTGTGCCGTGGGGGTGTGGATGTGCGGTGGGGGGTTGGCTTCAGCCGCTCGCGATCACTCGATCACGGCCAGGATCTCGTCCTCGCCGAGGATCAGCAGCTCCTCGCCCTCGAGCTTGATCTCGCTGCCCGCGTAGCTGGAGAACAGCACCCGGTCCTTCGCCTTGACCGACATCGGCTGGCGCGCGCCCGTCTCGAGCATCTTGCCGTTGCCGACGGCGACGACGATGCCCTCGCGCGGCTTCTCCTTGGCGGTGTCGGGCAGGATGATCCCGCCCTTGGTCTTGTCGTCGGCGGCGACGCGCTTCACGAGCACGCGATCGCCCAGGGGGGTGACGGTTGCGGACTTGGTGGTCTTGGACATTGGCTGTTCCTCGGGGGTCGGAGTGGGTTGTCGGGAGAAGCTGGCGCCGGAGGTCCCGTTCAGCATTCGGGGCCGGTCCGGCGCGGAGAGGGCGGTCGGGCGATCGTGCCGGGCGGCAGCGAGGGGTGCCAGGCCAGCGGCCCGCCGAAGTGGGTCTGGATCAGTTGCTGCACCGACTGGCGCAGGCGGTCGAGTTCGAGCGGCTTGCGCAGGAAGGCGAAGAAGCCGGCGTGGCGCGCCGCGGCCGCCTCGTCGATCGTCGCGAGGCCGGACATCAGGATCGACGGCAACGGCCGGATCGACGTGAGCTGCTGGAACAGCTCGAGGCCCGTGATGCCCGGCAGGTGGAAGTCGAGGATCGAGAAGTCGAACCGGTGGCGCATGGCCCACCGCATCGCCTCCTGCCCCTGCCCCGTCGCCGCGACCTCCCAACCGTGGCTGCCGAGGAACTCGCCGAGGCAGCACCTCAGCGAGTCGTCGTCTTCGACCAGCAGGACACGGAACGTCTGGGACATGGGTGTGGAGCCGCGGTTGTCGGTGGAGCTGCGGTTGCTAGCAGTGGGCCCCGGGGCCGCGCGCCCAAGCAAGGCACGTGCCGCGTTCGCTGGCTGATGCAAGTCGGCGAGCGGACGCTAGATGCGGCATGGGAGGCGACGCTGCCTGCGCGCAGGGGGCGCCAATCTGGCAGGCGCCCCCAAGGCCGCGCTGCCAAGTTGACGCGGCCTCCTTGCACGGCGCAGCGGCGCCCGTTGCCCCCGCTCCATCGACCTGTCGCCCCGTCGCTTTGTGCGGGGGGCACTCCCGCTCACTTCTCGTCGTCCTCCTGCTCGTCCTCTTCGTCCTCGTCTTCCTCGTCCTCGTCTTCCTCGTCTTCTTCGTCCTCACCCAGGTCGTCGCCGAACTCCTCGTCACCCGCGTCGTCGAGTTCTTCCTCGTCGGTCGCGTCTTCTTCGTCCTCGTCCCAGTCCTCGTCGTCCTCGACGTCGCCCTCCTCGTCCTCGTAGGAGGCCAGGATGCGGTCCCAGTCCGCCACTTCGATCGTGTTGTTGCAAACGAGGCAGACGCTGTCGTTGTCGCGGAGGTCCTCGAGTTCGTCGAGTTCGCGGTAGACCTTGCCGCACTCGCGGCATCGGACGATCTTGCCCATGGGATTCGAGTCAGGGGGTGGGACGATGCCCGGAACGCGGTCGATGCATACCGACTCGTCCGGTCAAGGCAATGCCCCTTGAGGGGATTCTTCCGGCGGTTCCCGGCCCGTCCGCCGGGCTTCAGGGTTGGCCCGGAAGCGGGTGAAAGGCCGGTTGCGGCGAAGTCCCTGTCCGCGATCGCCGGCGTCGGTCTCGCCGCTCGTTGCCTGCCGATCCGATCGATGCAACGCGCGCTCGGCTGCGCTCGCCGAGGCGGGGCATCCCCATGCTGGCCCGCGTGCCGTGCCCTGCTTCGCTGCGGTGACCCCTGCGCGCCGTGCCACCGAAGGCAGCGCGCCGGACGACGGTCGCGCCGGCAGCCCGTTCGATAGCAGCGAGCGATGGCGGTCGCGGTCGTGTTCACCTTCGCAGTCGCGCAGGAGCTCGCTCCCGTCGCGGGCGCGGCACCCCACGACGTGCTCGCGCGCCAGCTGCCGCGTCTGCTCGTCGTGCGGCTGAACGGCGGCGGCGACCGCGGCATCCGCTACTTCCCGTTCGTCGGCCCGGTGGACGGCCAGCGCAACTTCCTGCGCCTGTGCGAACCGTTCGAGCCCGCCCAGCTCGCGGTCCTGCACAAGCAGGGGCCGACGCTGCTGCTCGTCGACGGCGTGTTCCGGCCGGGCCTGCTGCACTGGCGCGTCTGCGACGGCGAGTCGCTGCGCGTGCTGCGCGAGGAGGACGCGCCGTTCGATCCGCGGCGGCCGCTCGACGTGCTCGCGCGCCTCGAGTTCGAGATCACCGGCCAGCTCGGCTGGCTCGGCCGCCCGCAGCCGCTGCCGCGCCTGCAGGCCGAGGCGCTCGGCTGGTACCTCGTGGCGAAGGACTGCCTGCTGCGCCGCGAGGTGAACCTGCCCGACGCCGGGCCCGATCCGCTGCGGCCGCTGCGGCGCTGCCTCGAACTCGCGCCCGACGACGACGACGCGCGCACCCTCGCGATCGACTACGCGGTGCACGTGCTGCGGGCCGGCGAGCCGCAGGCCGGCGAAGGCCGGGCCGGCATCGCGGCGCTGCTCGCGCCGCTCGCCGATGCGCCGCACCTGCGCCTCGAGCAGCTGGAGCGGCTCGCCGCGCTGCTGCACGCGGCCGGCGACGACGGCGCCGCCGCGACCGCCGCGGCGCGCGCCGCGCTGCTCGCGCCCGGACGCGCCGACCTCGTCGAACGCGCCGCCGCGCAGCTGTTCCGCCTGGGGCGCTACGCCGAGGTGCGCGCGATCGTCGAAGGCGCACGGCAGTCCGGCGTCGCCAGCGTCCCGGCCCTGGCCCAGCTCGCGGCCGTCTGCGACCGCACCGGCGACCACGCGCTGCGCGCGCAGCTGACCGAGGAACTGCTCGGCATGCCCGACCTGCCGGTGCCCGTCGCGCGGCTCCTGGTCTCGTTCCTGCTCGAGGACGAGCGCCCGGCCGAAGCGCGCGCCGTCGCCGAACGCGCGCTGGCGAAGGACCCGGCGCAGGCGATGCTGCAGTTCGAGCTCGGCCGCGCGAACCTCCTGCTCGACGACGAGGCCCGCGCGCGCGAGGCGCTGCAGCAGGCGCTGCAGCGCGGCCTGCCGCCCGCGATCGCGCCGCAGGCGCTCCGCTACCTGCGGCTCGCCTCGGTGCCGGGCCTGTGGGCCGGTACGCAGCGCGTCGAGCGCGCGCTCGCCGCGGGCGACCTCGGGGCCGCGCTGCGGGGCCTGCGTGCGCTGGTGCGCGCGGCGGGTCCGGTCGCCGAGGCGTGGCATCTGGCCGGCGTGGTGCGCCACAAGCTCGGCCAGGACCGCGCCGCCGAACGCGCGCTGCGCCGCGCGCTGCGCCGCGACGACGAGCTGGCCGACGCGCACAATCGGCTCGGCATCCTGCTCGTGTCGCGCGGCCGGGTCGCAGAAGGCCACCGCCACCTCGAGCGCGCGCACGCACTGGCGCCGCACGAGACCTCGCCGCTGCTGCACCTCGCGCAGTCCTGTGCGCTGCTCGGCCGCCACGACGAAGCGGCCCGCCACGTCGACGCCGCGGAACGGCTCGGCGCCGACCCGCAGCTGGTCACGGCCGTGCGCCGCGAAGTGCTCGCGAAGCCGGCGTAGGGGCCCGCGCGGCCGTTCACCCGCCCACGAACCGCACGAACTCGTCGTGCACGGCGCGCGTGACCTCGACCAGGTGCGGGTCGTGGCGCAGCGGCGCGCCGAGCGCCTGCGCGAACGGCTGCAGCAGCGCGGCGAGATCGCCGCGGCGCACGAGCAGTTCCTGCGGCAGGCCGACCTTCGTGACCGTGCTTGCGACGAGCTCCTGCAGGCCCGCGGCGACCCGGTCGAGGCGCACCGCGTCGACGCCGAGGATCATCTCGCTCGCGAGGTGGATCACGAGCAGGTTGACCAGGAAGAACGGGCGCCCCTCTGCCTCGGGACCGTCGACGACGCTCGGGCCGCAGAACCAGTCGAGCAGCCACGGGCCCTGGCGCGGCCGCCCGTCGTTCAGCAGCCGCGCGGTGGCGAGCTGGTCGAACGGCGGCGGCGCGGCGGGCCGTTCGTGGACCTCGGGCAGCGCCACCTGCGCGAGGTCGCGGTCGCGGAACGGCGGCTGCGTGCACCACGCCTTGCCCTCGACCGGGCAGCGCCCGCCGTGGGGATCACCGTGCGCCCACGGCAGCAGCGCCGCGACGCCCGCCAGCGCGTTCGCCGCGCGGTGCAGCTGGCGGTCGTGCCACGGCGGGATCGGGAAGTAGCCGGGCTCGTGCACGAGCAGTTCGGGCCACGCGTGCGCGCCGCGGAACCGCCGGCCGAGCGCCTGGTGGATGCGCTTCGTCGCGGGCAGCACGGTCGCGGCCGACTCGAAGGTCAGCGTGATCGCGCGCTGCACGAGGGGCGCGTCGAACTCGTCGACCTCGCCGCGGGCAACGCGGAGCCACGACGCGTAGCCGGCGTCGCCCGCGTAGATCGCGACGCCGTACAGCTCGCCGTCATGGCCCATCGCGACGCACCAGTCCGTCTCGCCGCTGGCGGGGTCCAGCACGCCGACCAGCGCGTCCGGCGCGAAGTGCTGCCACGGGGCGAGTTCGCCGACGGTCACGGCGATCTCGACCACGTGCTGCCAGGCGGGCGACAGCGGCTCCTTGGGCGGCGGAACGGAGGGTCGTGATCTCCGCGGCATGCGCAGCGGGATACCTGACCGGCGGCGCCGCCGACAGGGGGGAGCCGGGATTCGTGGGCCGGATCGCCGGCGGCGCGCCCGGGCCGGCGGCGGTGCTGCGCCGTGCACCCACCCGCGCGATGCGCTAGAACCGTCGCCACGCGCGCCGCATGACCCAGAGCGATCCCCTGCTCGCCTACCGCGACCGCTTCCCGATCACCGGGAAGTGCAACTACCTGAACAACAACTCGCTCGGCGCGATGCCCGCGGCGGCGCGGGCCTCCGTGCAGCGGTTCCTCGACGCGTGGGACGTGCGCGGCGTGCGCGCGTGGGGCGACGCGTGGTGGACCCTGCAGGAGCAGGTCGCGGACCGGATCGCGGCCCTGCTCGGCGTGCGGCCCGGCACCGTGACGATGCACCAGAACGTCGCGGTCGCGCTCGAGATGATCCTGTCGTGCTTCCGCTTCGACGGCGAGCGCAACGAGGTCGTCTACCTGGACCGGAACTTCCCGAGCGACCAGTACATCCACGAGGCGCGCCGGCCGCACGGCGCCCGGCTCGTGCGCGTCCCCGCGGCCGGCGACGGCATCTCGACCGACGTGCAGCAGGTCGTCGACGCGATCGACGACGCGACGCTGCTCGTCGCGGTCGACCACGTGATGTTCCGCAGCGCCGCGATCCTCGACCCGCGTCCGATCGTCGACAAGGCGCGGCAGGTCGGCGCGTTCGTGATCCTCGACGTGTTCCACTCGGCCGGCGTGCTGCCGCTGCAGCTCGCGGAGTGGGGCGTGCACGCGGCGGTCGGCGGCGCGCTGAAGTGGCTGTGCGGCGGGCCCGGCAACGGCTTCCTCTACGTCGACCCGGTCGAGACCGTGCACCTGCGGCCCGCGTTCACCGGCTGGGCCGCGCACAAACAGCCGTTCCTGTTCTCGGCGGCGGGCCAGGACCTGCGCGACGACGGCGGGCGCTTCGCCACCGGCACGCCGAACGTGGCGGCGCTGCACGCGGGCCTGCCGGGCGTCGACCTCGTCGCCGAGGTCGGGCCGCCCGCGATCCGCGCGAAGAGCCAGCGGCTGACGGCGCTCCTGGTCGAAGAGGCCCGCCGCGCGGGGCTCGGCGTGAACTCGCCGGCGGAGGCCGCGCGCCGCGGCGGCCACGTCGCGATCGACGTGCCGCACGGCCACGCGGTCTGCCAGGCGCTGTCGGCGCGCGAGATCGTCGTCGACTATCGCCCCGACGCGGGCCTGCGCGTGGCGCCGCACTTCTTCAACAGCGAGGACGAGGTGCGCGCGTGCGTGCGCGCGGTGCGCGAGATCCTCGATTCGCGCGAGCACGAGCGGTTCCTGCAGCAGGAACGCAAGCCCGGCTAGGCGCCGGCTCCGACCATGCGCATCTGGGACATCAGCGAACCGATCGAACCCGCGACCGCGCCGTTCCCCGGCGACACGCCGTTCGGCCAGGAATGGCCGCTGCGGCAGGAACGGGGCAGTCCGTGCAACGTCAGCACGATCCGCATGTCGACGCACGTCGGCACGCACACCGACGCGCCGCTGCACTTCGACCTCGCCGGCAACGACATCGCCGCGGCCGACCTGCGGGCCTACCTCGGCCGCTGCCGCGTCGTCGACGTGCGCGGCGAAGGCGACCCGCCGCGCATCCCGGCCGCCGCGCTGACGACGGAACTGCTCGCCGGCGCCGAGCGCATCCTGCTCCGCACGCGCGACCGCCACGACCACCGCACGTGGGATCCGGGCTTCACCGCGCTCGGGCCCGAGGCCGCGCGGGTGCTGGTGCGGGCCGGCATCCTGCTCGCCGGCATCGACACGCCGAGCATGGACCCGGCCGCCGACCAGAGGCTCGAAGGCCACCACGTGCTGCACGCCGGCGGCGTCGCGATCCTCGAGAACCTCGACCTCACCGGCGTGCCGCCGGGCGACTACGAGTTGATTGCGCTGCCGCTGCGCATCGTGAACGGCGACAGCAGCCCCGTGCGCGCGATCCTGCGCGATCTGCCACCGCCGTCGCCGCCACGACCATGAGCAGACGAGCGATCGATCCCGCGGAACTGGCGCCCCCGGTCGGCTTCGCGCGCGGCACGGCGGCATCGAGAGCCCGGGCGACCTGGTCGCGCAGCTCGACCGCGCGCCGGGCGTTCGGCGAGGTCTGGCGCCGGCACTGCGGCAGGCACTATCCGGGCATGGCGATGTTCCAGGTGGTGTCGCTGTTCGACCCCGAGGCACGCATCGAGATCCAGGGCATCGCCGCACAATGAAGACCATCCACCTGCTGCCGTTGTTCCTGTGCGGCGCGTGCGCGAGCGACGCGCCCGAGCTCGAGCGCAGGACTGTGTTCGACGCCAGCGCCGGCGCCGTCACCGTCACCGTGCTCGGCGACGGATTCGTGCGCGCGGGCGAACGCCGCGTTCCGCTCGAGGCGTTCGTGCTCGAACTGCGCCAGCAGACCCGCGCGATGGCGGCCGAGGAGCTGCTGCGGCTCGTCGTGCACGTGCTGGCCACGCCCCAGGTGGCGGGCAGCCCGGCCGCGCAGGCGGCGCAGCGCGACATCGCGCGGTTCATGCACGAGCTCGAGATCATGGGCGTCAAACAAGTGCGGCTGTTGTGAAGGCAGGTCCAGACCACACGCTGCTGCAGCGCCACCTGCCGCCCGAACTCGTGGTCTTCGACGTCGACGGCACGCTGCACGACACGTTCCGCTGGTGGGGGCCGATCCTGCGCGCGGGCCTGCAGCGCTTCGCCGTCCAGCAGGGCCTGTCGCTTCCGATGCCGAGCGACCCCGAGGCCGAGGCGGTCGTCGGCATGCGCGACGCCGGCGTCTGGTCGCCGTTCCTGCCCGAGGGACTGAAGCATCGCTGGCCCGAACTGCGTGCGACCGTGCTGCCGATGGAGGTCGCCGAGGTGAGCCGCGGCGTCGACCATCTGTTCGCGGGCGTGCGCCCGCTGCTGCAGCACCTGCGGCGGGTCGGCGTCAAGACGGCGCTCGCGAGCAACTGCCGCAAGACCTACATGGGCGCGGTGCGCGAGGGCCAGGGGCTCGGCGCGCTGACCGACTGGCAGTTCTGCCTCGACAGCGAGGGCGTGAGCCACAAGACCGACATGCTGCTGCTCGCGCGGCAGGCCGCGGGGGCCACGCGCGTGGTGATGGTCGGCGACCGCGAACCGGACCACGAGGCCGCGCGCGCGCTCGGCTGGCCGTTCGTGTGGCGGCGCAACGACCGCTGCCGCATCGACGACGCGGAGTTCGTCTGGAACGGCGAACCGGACGAGTTGCTGGGGGCGCTGGGGCTGCCGCGGCTCGGCGGCGCGTGAGGGAGGGGAGAACGCGGTGGTGGGCCACGGTAATATCTGCCGAATCAAGATGGCGAAGACCAGCAGCATCCCGACGGCGAAGCGGCAGCGTGCGCCACGGCAGGCGGAACTGCCGCTCCGCCGGCACGGCGGCCGCCGCGCCGGGGCCGGGCGCAAGCCGAAGCACGGCGTCGCCGGGGTGGGCCACGGGCCGCGCGGAGTGCTGGCGGCGCGGTTCCCGGCGCTGGTGACGATGAAGCTGCTGCGCGGCCTGCCGCGCCTGCGCGAGGCGGCGGCGCGCCGGGTGCTGCTCGCCGCGTTCGCTGCCGCCGGCGAACGGCCCGACGCCCGCTTCCGCGTGGTCCACTTCGCGATCCTGAACGACCACCTGCACCTGCTCGTCGAGGCCGCCGACCGCGGCGGACTGGCGCGCGGCCTGCAGGGGCTCGCCATCCGCATCGCGCGCACGTTGAACAAGCTGTGGACCCGCAAGGGCAGGGTGTGGGCCGATCGGTACCACGACCGCGTGCTGAAGACGCCGCGCGAGGTGCGGAACGCGTTGGTCTACGTGCTGCAGAACGGCAGGAAGCACGCGGCCGAAGGCCGCGAGATCAGGGTCGAGCAACCGATCGACGTCTATTCGTCGGCGCCGTGGTTCGACGGCTTCCGCGAAGAAGTCCGCGTCCGCGGCCTGCCGGACGCGCCAGCGCCGGTCGCGCGACCCCGCACGTGGCTGCTGTCGCGGGGATGGCGTCGCCACGGGCTGTTGTCGGTCGACGAGCGGCCTGGGAACGGTTGACGCGGTGGGCTCGACGCAGACGGGACCGTGCCGATCGAAGTCGAATCGGGGAGCAACCACCTACAGACCCGCGGCGTGCGCGCTGCCGTGAGAAGGCAAAGCGGTCCAGCGCGACTTCGTGAGCACTGGAACCCGGCGGCTCAAGATATCTGCCGAATCAAGATTCGTTCCCCCCAGCGCGGTCTTCGCCGGGGTGGTGCTTCGCGATCAGGTTCTGCAGGCCGAACTCGGTCCAACGGGCGGCATCGCGTGGCTCGGCAGTTCGAACGCCCTCGTGTTGACGGCCGGCACGTACTGATGCCGGTGAGCCCCGAAGAGGCGGAGGATTGCGGCGACCGCAACGAAGGGTGGGCCCCGAACAGGGGTGCGGTTCGCAGCCCTAAAA
>VGXW01000097.1 GCA_016873195.1 Planctomycetota bacterium
TCGACGCGCCCGCCGTGCCGCCCGACAGACGCAGGCGCGCCCTGGGCCGCCCGGAGTCGTCGAGCTGCAGGTCGACGGCCCCGCCCAGGCGCAGCACCACGCACGAACCGCGCGCGTCCAGGCGCAGGTCGACCCGCAGCGCGCCGCCCTCGCCGAGATCGGCCACCTCCGGCGGCGCCGCCCAGCGCAGCAGCGGCGTGCGCTCGCCGGGCCGGTTGCGCCGCGCGTGGCCGAACCGCCCCGCCGGCACGCCCTCGCCGCCGAGCGTCGGCCGCAGCGAGTCGTCGAGCGCGGCCGATCCCGGCTCGAAGTGGAACGCGACCACCGGCTGCAGCACGCGCGACTGCACCGTGGCGACCGCCCCGTCCGCGCCGGGCAGCACCAGCACTTCGGTCGGGAGCCCCTCGGCGCGCGCGGTCAGCTGGGCCGCGCGCAGTTCGCCCGCGAGCACCGACGCCGCGACTCCGTCCGGATCGGTGCGGCCCAGGAACCCGACCGACAGCCCGAGCAGCACCGCGAGCACGGTGCTGACCACCAGCAGTTCGATCAGCGTGAACCCGCCGGCGGGAGGTTTGCCGTTCTGGAAGACCATGGCTCTGTCCCTGGGGCGGGCTCCACGCTCCTAGTTCTTCGGACTGACGAGGTCATCGGCCGTGCCGAAGATCCGGTCCCGGCCGGCGCTCAGCAACTGGCCCCTGCCCTCGCCGAACACGCGCCCGTCGTCGCGCTTCTTCGCCTTCGCGACCGTCGTCTCGTTCTCGTCGATCGCGATGGTCTGCTGCCGGTCGAGGCCGAACTTGCCGAAGTAGGCGAGCGGCGTGCCCCACGCGTCCGCGATCTCGACGCGGTCCTTGCGCTTGAGCAGCGGCAGGTCGACGCCGTGGTCGTCCTTGTCGGTGTTGACGAGCTGGTTCGTCAGGTCGCCGAGGTCCTGGCCGTCCTGCCGCGACTGGCTCAGGAAGCACACCAGCGACTCGATGCCGGTGTTCTGGCCGTTGTCGCTCTTCCATTGGGCCTTCTTCTCGGGCTCGGGCCAGCGCAGGTCGTCGGGCGGGAAGTAGCCGTGTTTGTCGGCGAAGGTCCGGCACCCGCTCTCGAGCCGCAGCATCGTCGTCTCGGTGGTCGTCTCCTTGGTGCTCTCGCTGACCCCCCACAGGTTCGGCAGCAGCACGGCCATCAGCCCGGCCAGGATCGTGATCACGATCAGCAGTTCGATCAGGGTGAAGCCGCGCGCGCGGTCACCGTGCCCGTGGTCGGCCATCGTTCATCGCTCCTTGCGGCGTTCGAGCCGGTAGTCGTCGAAGGTGACGTCGGCCTCGACGCCCCTGCTGCCCTGCGCGAACAGCACCGTGCGCAGTTCGCCGCCGGTGCCGCCGCCGAGGCTCTTCAGTTCCTGTTCGTGCACGAGCGCGCCGTTCCACCGCACCTGCAACCAGCACCGCCGCGCCTGCTGGTCGCCGCGCGGCACGGCGCGGAGTTCGAGCTGCTGCACGGCCGCGGCGTCGAATCCGTCGATCGCCGGGTCGAAGCCCTGCGATTCCTCGCGGTTGTCGATCACGGTGAGCCGCGGCCGGCCGTCGCGCACGCCGACCTGGACCTGCAGGTCCGGTCGTCCCGAGCGATCGCGCTGCATCTCGATGCGCAGGCCCGCGAACCCCGCGCGCAGCGACCCGCCGGCCAGCTGCAGCGCGCAGCCGACGGCCAGGAAGTTGCGCCCCTGCTGCACGGCGCCGGTGCGCACGGCGCGTACTTCGCCCGAACTCGACACCCTGCCGCGGAACGTCAGCCGGTTGCCGGCGAGCGCGCCGCCGACGCCGAAGCCTTCCTCGCGTTCGACCGACCAGGTGCCGCCGAGTTCGACCCGCTCGAAACGATCCTCGAGCATCTCCTTCTGCGCGTGGTCGTCGATCTCGGCGACCCTGGCCGCGGCCCAGACCCGCATCGGGTCGTCCTTCGGCAGTTCCGCGAACTTCTGCAGCACGGTGACGGCGTCGTCGACCAGCCCGCGGCTGTACTGCACCACGGCGATCGCGCCGTTCGCGCGGCCCCGTTCGGCCTCCTGCTGCGCCGTCTCGCGCGCCCGCACGAAGCTGGCCTCCGCGCCGCGCGGGTTGCCGGCCGCGAACCGGTAGAGACCCTGCCAGTAGTACAGCTCGACGCTCGGCGCGTGGGCCATCGCGGCGGCGCGATCGCCGTAGCGGGTCGCCCACAGGGTCGCGGTCGCGGCGTCGTCGCCGCGGGCGTCGCGCGCGCGCCTCGAGTGGGCCGCCGCCATCTCCGCGACGGCGTGCACGAAGTCGTCCTGCAGCCGCAGCGCGCCCGCCAGCGCCTCGACGGCGCCGGCGACCTGCCCCTGCAGCCGCAGCACGCGGCCGCGCAGGTAGTGCGCGTAGGGATCCAGCGGGTTGCACTCGAGCGCGCGGTCCAGCGCGGCGGTCGCCTGGTCGAACTGGCCGAGCCGCAGGTGCAGCAGGCCGGTGCCGCAGAGCGCCCGGTGGCGCAGCAGCGGCGCCTGGTCGGCCACCGCGGCGAACGCGTCGAGCGCGCCCTGCCAGTCCTGCTGGCGCAGCAGCACCGCGCCCTGGCCCAGCAGCGCCGCGGGGCCGTCCGGGCCGCTGGCGGCCTGCCGGAACGCCGCCAGCGCCGCGGGCAGTTCGCCGGCCGCGTAGGCGACGCAGCCCTGCAGGTAGGCCCGCGACCCGTCGTCGGACGACGGCTCGAGCGCCGTGCGCGCCGCCGCGAAGTCGGCCACCGCCAGGTGGCAGGCCACGATCGTGCGCACGACCTGGGCCCGCTCCCCCGGGTCGATCAGGCCGCCGAGGGTCTGTTCGGCCCGCGCGGCGTGCCGCAGCGCGTCGCGGCTGCGGCCGCGCGCGAGCAGGAACGCCGCCAGCGCGCCGTGCGGCCGCGGATCGTTGCGCCCCAGTTCGACGGCGCGCAGCAGGTCGCGCTCCGCATCGGCGTGCAGGCCGAGCTGGAACAGCACGCGGCCCAGCCCTTCGTAGCGGAAGGCCGTCTCGCGGTGTTCGCCGACGATGCCGGCGAGCAGCTGGTGTTCGCCCGCGAGGTCGCCCCTGGCCCGCAGCACGCGCACCTGCCAGCGCAGACCCTCGAGGTTGCCGCCGCTGGTCTGCGTGTACAGTTCCGCCTGCGCCAGCGCCTCGTCGTAGACCCACGCCGCCTCGCGCGCCTTGCCGAGCAGCCACGCGATCAACTGCGCGCGCTGGTCGAGGTGGGCCGCGTCGGCCGGAACCGCGCGCGCGGCCCGCGCCACCTCGTTGCGCAGCGTCGCCGCGAGCTTGATCTCGCGCACGTTCTCGAAGACCGACTGCGGCTCCAGCCGCTGCTCCTTCTCCCGATAGCGCCGGAAGCGCACGACCCTGCCCTCGAACGACTTCAGGCTCTCGGCGTCGAAGGGGTCCATCCCGTCGACCTCGACGAAGCCGTAGAACGGCTCGCTGAGCCCCTGCAGGTTTAGCCGGTCGTAGGTGCGCCCGAGCGCCGCGCGGCCCGCGGCCGGCTCCTGCCCGCCGCCCGCGGGCTCCGGGCTCGGTGGCGCCGCGGGCGGGCCAGCGCCCGCCAACGCGACGCCTTCGACGATCCGGCCGTCCTCGCGCAGCGCGAGCGCGTGCGCGAAGTCGGGTCCGGGATCGAGCGGCAACGCCGCGACCGACAGCGGCGGAGGCTCCGGGAACTCGAGGTCCCGCGGCGGCAGGCCACGCGTCTCGCGCGGCTCGGCGAGGATCTCCGCGCGCGCGAACCCCGCGCCGGGCGCGCCGGCCAGCGCGGTGGCGGGCACCGGTGCCGGCGTGTGGTCGAGTTGTTTGGGCGACGCGCGCCCGCCGCCGGACGCCCCGCCGAGTCCGTTCCAGACCAGCCAGCCGATGCCGAGCACCAGCAGGCACAGCACCTGTTCCTTGCGGATCGCCACGGTCACTTCTCCTCCTTCGGCTTCATGGCGATGCCGGACAGCACGCCCTTGACGAGCAGCGGGTCGCCGGCGCGCTGCGGCTGCTGCACCTGCAGACTCTCGATCGCCAGCGTGCGGTCCGGCCGACGGCACGCCTCGAGGAATCCCATCAGCGTCGCCGCGTCGCACTGGAACTGGAACGACAGCCGCTCCTGCACGACGTGGTCGCGCAGGTCGATCTCGCCCGCGCGAGCCGAACGCGCCGGCGCCCGCTGCAGCCGCCGGTCGTCGGTCTTCAGCTGGCCGATCGCGCGCAGGCCCGTCGCCTCGGCGTCGCGCGCGCGGACCGCGTCGTGCGCGGCGAACAGCCGCTGCGCCGCCTCTTCGAGCAATTCGAGCCCGAACAGCACGCCGCGGATCTCGTCGACGCCGCTGACGGCGGGCCAGGCGACGTCCTTGTCGGCGACCTGCACGTCCCGCTCGTCGGCCGCGGCCAGCACCCACTTCTTCAGCTTGTGGCCGACCTGGAACAGGTAGTCCTCGGGCGGACCGTGGCCGGCGAGCAGGTACTTCGCCGAGGGCACGAACGCGAGTTCGCGCTGCAGCCGTTCCCGTTCGCGCAGCAGCTGCTCGCCCTCCGTGCGCGCGGCCTCGAGCGCCGCGCGCGAATAGAGTTCCGCCTTGTTGATCGCCTTGATCGCCTGCAGCGCGGCCGCGTTGTCGGCGTCCGCGTCGTAGATGGAGCCGATCACGGCCCGGCCGACCAGGAACAGCACCGCGCCGACCGCGCAGCCGATCAGCCAGCGCTTGTTCTCCTGCACGAACACGCCGACGTCCATCAGTTGCCCTCCCCGTACTCGATCGTGAGCTTCCAGCGCAGCAGGTCGGGCGAGGAGGTCGGCGTCATCTTCATCGACAACCCCGCCCGCTCGAGGTCGGCGCGCACCTTCGGGATGAAGTCCTGCTGGAACGTGCGGTTCGCGTCGGCGCCGTTCAGTTCCTTGCCCGCGCCCTCGACGGTGATCGTCGGCCGCTTCTTGAGTCCGCCGGCCACCGACCCGCCGCCGACGTCGACCTTGGTCACCCACAGCTGCTCGGGCAGGTGCGCGCCGACCGCGCGCAGCGTGTGCAGCACGTTGTTGCCGGGCATCGCCTGCGCCGCCAGGTGCTCGACCAGCGCGCGCTCGACCTTGTTCGCCTCGATCGCCTCGGCGGCGCTCTGGTGCACGCCGGTCGCCGCATCGTGCTGCTGCCTGAGCCGGGCCGCGCTCGCGGCCGCCGCCGCGACCTGCTCGCGGCGGTCCTGCGCCACCAGCACCAAGAGCCCGGCCGCGACGAGCGCGGCCGCCACGTTCCAGACCGTGCGCTGCGCGAAGCGCTGCCGCCGCTGCACGGCCTCGGGCAGGATCTCGAGCGTGTAGAGCGTGTCGTCGAGGCGCCCCGCGGCGAGCCCCAGCGCGACGACGGCCTCGTGGCGCATCGCCTGGAGCTGCTCGGCGTCCGCCGGCGGCAGCGCCGACAGGTCCAGGTTCGCGAACGGATCGAACAGCTCGACCGGGCAGCGCAGGGCCTCGCGCAGCATGCCGCGCAGGCCGCGCAACCGCGCGCCGCCGCCCGACAGCAGGATCTTGTCGATGCGCAGGTCGGCGACCTTCGTCTGCGCCTTGCAGAACGAGAGCGAGCTCTGGATCGCCGCGGTGATCGCCGCCGCAGCGCCGCTGCCGGCCAGCGTGACCTTCTCGACCTGGCCGCTCGCGTAGCGGCCGCGGCTCTGCGGGTCGAGGTCGAGCAGGTCCTTCTTCAGCGCCTCGGCCTTGCGGCCGCCGACCTGGAACGCCGCGGCGATCGCGTCGTCGATCACCTTGCTGCCGCCGCTGAGGTTGCGCGCGAACAGCAGGTCGGTGCCCTTGACCAGCGCGACGTCGATCGTCTCGTGGCCGATGTTCGCGAGGCACGTGACCGCGTCGGCCTCGACCGGCCCGCACTTCAGGAACGCGTTGTAGAGCGCCGTGCAGTTCGGCACGAACGCGGCCACCGAGCCGCCCGCGTCGCCGAGTTCGCGCTGCAGGCGGTCCAGCGCCTCGTCCTTCGCGAGCGCCAGCAGCACGGTCTCGACGCCGGCCTCGGGGTCCTGCACCGGCAGCAGGTTGTAGTCGGCCGACAGGGTGCCGCCCGACTGCTGCGCGAGGTCCTGGATCTCGAGGTCCATCAGGTTGCGCAACTGCCAGTCCGGCGTCGGCGGCACCTGGCTGTAGCGCAGCGTCATGTCGCGGCCGGCGAGGCCGCACACGGCGCCCGCGAGTCCCACGCCGGCCTCGGCCAGCGACACCGCCCCTTCGCCGCGCGGCAGCCCGGCGAACCGCAGCACCCGGATCCCGTGCCGCTGCGCCTCGGCGACCAGCACCTTCGCGGAGTGGCTGCCGAGATCGACGGCCGTGGCTCTCTTGGACATGGTTCGTTCGCTCCTACTTGCCGAGGTGGCGCTTGCAGTAGTCCCGCACGAGGCCGGCGAGTCCGCCGAGCCTCGACTCGTCGAGGGCCTTGCCGAGTTCCTCGAGCCGCGCCCGTTCGTTGCCGTGCAGCGCCGCGTCGAGTTCGTCGAGCCGCCGCCGCGCGGCCGCCCGCAGCGCCGCCACGGCGGGCGCGTCCTCGAGGTTCTCCTCGCCGTGGCGCCGGCGGACCTCGTCGAGGCCGTCGACGACGCGCGCGAAGCCGCCGCGCGTGTCGAAGAACGTCGCCTCGGCCAGTTGCTCCTGCAGGACGCGGATCGCCTCCGCCTGGGCCGCGAGCAGCGTGGCGCGGCGCCGCTGCGCCTCCGCCAGCATCTCGCTGTCGTGGGGCACCGCCGCGGCGAGTCCGCGCAGGGCCGCGAGCGCCTGGCCCGGTTCGTCCGCCTGCGCGTGGCGCTGCGCCTGCCGCAGCAGTTCGCCCGCCTGCAGCCGTTCGTTGCGGAAGCCGAGCACCAGTTCGGCCGCCGGCGCGCCCGCCTCGAGCCGGTAGAGCCCGCCGCCGAGACGCGCGCTGCACGCGACGGGCGCGGCGAACTGCACCAGCGCCCGCGTCGCGCGGTCGCCGAGCAGCACCGCCTGCGCCTGCCCCGGCGCCTCGGCCGCGGCCGGCTCGAACGGGCCGCTGGCCTCGCGCCGCACCAGCACGCTGGCCGCGGCCTCGGCGGGGAACACGAGCTGCAGCGCCTCGGCGCCCTCGGCCGCGATCGCGAAGCTGCGTTCGCTGGCCTGGACCGACCACCGGACGCCGACGTCGCTGAGCGCGCCGAAACCGGCCGCGTGCAGCCCCGCGAGCCCGCTCCGCACGCGCGCCGGCAGCACGCCGAGCAGCGTCGCCGGGTTGTCGGCGTCGGTCGAACGCACCGCCAGCGCCGCGAACGTGCCGATCGCGGTCTGCTTCGACTCCTCGAGCCGCAGTTCCGTCGGCTGGGCCGCGCCGGCCTCGATCACCGCGACGTCGTCGAAGACGACCGCCGCCCCCGGGGCCGGCAGCAGCGCGACGAGTTCGAGCTGCATGCGGTCGCAGCCGGGCGGCACCGCGAGGACCGCGTCGATCGCCTTCCAGCCGGAGAACTGCTGCGGCGGCGCTCCGCTGCGGAAGCGGAACGGGTTCTGTTCGTTCGCGGCGAAGAACGCGGCCCGCACCGCGGCGCTGCCGTCGCCCTCGGTCCGCGCGAACGCCTGGACCGTCAGCGTGCGGCCGCCGAGCACCGACAGCGGCTGCTGCAAGGTCGCGACCGCGAAGTCCGGCGCCTCGGCGACGGCGCCGCGGGCGGCCTCGAACCCGCCGCTGCCCGTGTGGGCGCGCGACGTGACCTGGAACCCGGCCCCCGCTGCCCGCAGGTTCCAGCCCTCCTCGGCCTCGCACGCCGCCAGCGCCTGCGCGACCTTGTTGCCGGCCAGCACGATCGGCTCGGTGCGCGCGGGCCGCGGCGCGCCGTCGCCCGCCCCGGTCGTGCGCCCTTGCCACCACAGGTAGCCGCCGGCCAGCAGCCCCAGCACGAGCAGCGCGGCGAGCAGACCCAGCGCGCCGGCCCGCTTGGGCACGCGCGAGGCGTCCAGCCGGTGCACCGCGAGGTCGCCGTCCGCCGCCGCCGCCGAGCCCGCCCCGCGGTACTTCACGCGCACGCGGCCGAGCATCACGGTGTCGCCCGGCGTCAGCACGATCTCGGTGATCCGGCGGCCGTCGAGGAACGTGCCGTTGGTCGAACCCAGGTCGCGCAGCACGTGGCGGTCGTTCTCGCCGACGATCTCCGCGTGCACGCCGGAGGTCTTCTCGTCGTGCAGCACCAGGTCGTTGCCCGGCTTGCGGCCGATGCGCAGCGGACGGTCGGACAGCGGCAGAACGTCACCGGCGCGATCCCCATCGAGGATCTCGAGGACGTATTGGGCCATTGGGTCTCTGGTGAGGGGTCTGTCGGCCGGCCCGGCAGGCAGGCGGCCCGGTTCCGCGCGCCGCGGGGCCGGGAAGCCTCGTGGGCCGGCGCGTCGCCGCGGCGCCTTGGGACGGGAGGCGGCCGCGCCGACCGACACAAGCTACCTGCATTGCCCTGACCCGCAAGCCGTCAGTGCGGGACTTCCTCCCGGACATCGGCCCGGCTCCCCGCTACAACGCCCGCCGGGGCGCCGCGGGGCGCCGCTTCCGCCATGGCCCAGCGCTACTTCCTGGACCGCCTGCCCGCCGAGGAACGGTTCGAACTGCCCCCGGACGTCGCCCACCACGCCGGCACCGTGCTGCGCGCGCGCCCCGGTGCTCTGCTGCAGCTGGGCGACGGCCGGGGTGCCACGGCGACGGTGCAGGTGACGCGCGCCGGCCAGACCGCGCTCGCGGTCCAGGTCCTCGAGCGCGCCTGGGTTCCGGCCCCCCTGCCGGCCGTGCACGTCGCCTTCGCGCCGCCGCGGCTGCCGCGGGCCGAGTGGCTGTTCGAGCACGCGACCGAGGTCGGCGCCGCAGCGTTCCACCCGCTGTGGACCAGCCGCTCGCGGCCGCAGGGCGAACGCCCCGAGCGCTGGGCCAGGATCGTGCGCGCCGCCGCCGGCCAGTGCGGCCGCGCCTGGTTGCCGCGCGTGATGCCCGCGCGCGAACTCGGCGACTTCCTGGCCTCGCCCGACCTGCCGGCGCCCCGCGTGGTCGCCGCGCCGGGTGCTCCAGCGCTCGCAGCCGCGCCGGACCGGGCCGAGACCGTGCTGCTGGTCGGCCCCGAAGGCGGCTTCACCGCCGCCGAACTCGCGGCGACGGCCGCCGCTGGGTTCGAGCCGCGCGGCCTCGGACCGCACACGCTGCGCACCGAGACCGCGGCGCTGGTCGGACTCGTGCTGCTGCTGGCCCGGTGAGCCGGCGGGCCGGGCGCCGCGGCGACGCCGCCGCGGCGCGGCGCGCAGCAAGCTAGATCTGCCCGAGCAGCAGCACCACGCCGTTCGACGCGATGACGCCGATCGGCGTCAGCGGCGGTCCGTAGGTGAACGACTGGCCGACGATGGACAGGCCGGCGAAGGTCGGGTTGTTGGGCACGGCGAACGGCAGCGTGCTCGTGGTGCCCGTCACGATGAACAGGTGCGTGATGCCGTTCACGAGGTAGCCGAAGCAAAAGGGCATGCCCATGCCCGAGAGGTTCTGCGGCGGCACCGCCTGCTGCAGCGACAACAGCACGGCGCCGAACAGGGACCCCGCGGGGATGTCGGACGTCACGAGATCGACCGTGGTGCCGAGCACCGGTCGCGACGACGCGGCGAGCGCGAGGTCCGGCGCGCTGATGCTGCAGACCGTCCAGCCAGCACCGCGCGTCGCCGAGATGTCGCGGTTGCCCGGGTCGACGGTGACGTTGCCGAGCGACCAGCCGACCATCGTGCCGTTGGCGACGTTCATCGTCTGCCAGATCAGGTGCACCGTGCCGTTCGCCAGGAACTGGAACTGGAACGTGCACGGGCTCGTCGTGCCGTAGCGGTAGACGCCGTCGAAGGTCACGCGCACGTCGCCCGGCGAACTGTCGACGTAGATCTTGCCGCTGCCGGCGGCCGTCGGGTTCAGGTCCATCCAGCCGCCGTACCAGCAGTAGGCCCCCGACAGGAGCCCGCTGACCGTCGCCGTGTAGGACGCGCCGTTGTCGGTCGTCGACACGAACCCGTTCGAGCAGACCCACAGGGTGTTCGTCGTGCCGCCGAGCACCGGCAGGGCGAACGGCAGCGCGACCGAGACGCGCGCGTCGTCGCCGAGGCTCAGCTGCGTGCTCGAGCCCGACACCGGCACGAAGGTGCCGGTGCCGTCGCCGACCTGGTAGGTCGTGCCCGACGGGGTCATCGTGAGGCCGCTGTTCGACAGGTCGAACGCAGCGGCGGTCGCGAACCGCTCGTAGAACGCCCGCGCCACGCAGGCCGTGCCGCCGCAGCCGGTGCCGACGTTGGTCGCGGTGGCCACGGGCACGCCGCCGGGCACCCGGCTCAACACGGTCACCGTCAGCGCGCCCGGGCCGACTCGGGCCTGGTCGAGGAACACGCCGCCGCCGCCCGGCGCGATGTTGCAGTCGAAGCCGAAGTTGTAGATCGTGTTCCACTCCAGCGCGTTGTTCGCCGGCGCCTGGAAGACGACCTCGCTGCCCGTGAACGAGGCGGTCCAGTCGTTCAGCACCACGTCGTCGATGTCGCCGAAGGTGAAGTTCGTGACCATCGCACCCGCGCCCGTCGGCACGCGGAACGACGCACCGCCGCGGCTGTTGTCGATGTTGTGCACCGCGTACTCGTAGTGGTACTGGCCCCCGCCGAGCGGCGTCGCCACGACCGCGACGCAGAAGCGGCCGTCGTCGTTGCCGTTGCCGCCGAGGTCGAGGGTCGCGCCCTGCCAGTGCTGCAGCACCGAGCCCCAGGCCTGGCCCACGGAGTTGTTCGGCGTGCTCCACGAACTGCCGTTCCAGGTCGGCGTGAAGCCGCGCGAGGCGAGGTTGTCGCCGCGATTGGCGACCGCCTCGCCCTGGTGCATCAGGTGGATGCCGTAGAAGTAGCGGGCGTTCGTCACCAGCAGGTCGCTCTCCTTGATCGTGACGCGGTTCCTGACGGGGTCGGTGCCGGAGTAGCTCGGGCTGCGCTGGCCGTCGTTGTTGAGCGGCGGACCGACGTCGGGGTCGCCGCGGTCGAAGTAGCTGCCGACCGGGTTCCAGGTGCCGAGCCACGGATCGAGTTCCTCGGCCGGGCCGAGCCAGTGGCGGTCCGCGTTGTTGCCGACGCCGTAGGTGTCGGAGCAGTGCACGCCCATCAGCGAGCCGGTGCCGGGGTTCTGGCACGTGCCGCACGCTCCGCTGAAGTTCGTCGACGTGAACGCGTGCTTGCAGTAGCTGCGGTCGCTGATCTGCTCCATGCGGCCGTTGCTCTCGCGCACGGCGAGGAACCCGAACTTCGGATGGTTCGGCTGCATGGCCGCGTACCACGGGATGTTCACGGTGCCGGGATTGCACATCGTGTTCAGCATCGCGAACCCGACTTCGCCGTTCGGGTGCGCGGCGCCGCGGCGGCCCTGGTAGGTGAACTGGTCGACGACGTCGAGGCGGCCGTCGAGCCCGGGCACGGTGTTGGACTGGGCAGCCAGATGGCCAGCGATCGCGGCCGCCAGCGCGAGCAGGGAGGATCTCGTCATGGTGCTTGCGGGGAAAGGTGAGGCAGGCCCGGCTCTGGGCAGGCCGGAGGTGACGCGCGGGAGACCCAAGAGCGTAGCGCGGCGGAGCCGAAGTGCTAGGCAGGGTGCCGCCGACGCACTGCCGCGCAGCACTGCCGAGCCGTGGGCCGCGCACGAGGGGCATTCGCAGCCCCTGCGCTTGCGCCGGCGCGCGCGCGGTCGTTGAGTGGACGCTCCATGTCCCCCGCTCGCACCGCGCCCGCCATCGCCGTTGCCATCGCGCTCGCCGCCGCACCCAGAGCCCAGACCCGCCTGCTGCGCTTCCCGGACCTGCACGGCGAGCAGGTCGTGTTCTCCTACGGCGGCGACCTCTGGAAGGCGCCCCTGCGCGGCGGCACCGCGGTGCGCCTGACGTCCGCGCCGGGCGTGG
Source organism: Planctomycetota bacterium (assembly GCA_016873195.1). Classification (GTDB taxonomy): domain Bacteria; phylum Planctomycetota; class UBA1135; order UBA1135; family UBA2386; genus VGXW01. The sequence continues at coordinate 11,952 of VGXW01000097.1, forward strand.
AGCTGTTCCCGAAGTTCTCCCCGGACGGGCGCTGGGTCGCCTTCACCGGCCAGCTCGACGGCGACGAGCAGGTCTGCGTGGTGCCCGCCGACGGCGGCGAGATCCGGCAACTGACCTGGTACCCCGCGCGCGGCCCGCTGCCCGACCGCTGGGGCTACGACAACCAGGTCCAGGGCTGGACGCCCGACGGCAGCGCGGTGCTGTTCCGCAGCCTGATGGACTCGTGGAGCCCCGCACAGGGCCGGCTCTACACGGTCGGGATGCCCGGCGCGGCGCGCCAGCGCGGCGCCCTGCCGGTCGCCCTGCCGATGCCGAGCGCCGGCGCGGGCGAGTTCTCGCCCGACGGCCAGCGCCTGGTCTATTCGCCGCTGTTCCGCGACTTCCGCACCTGGAAGCGCTACGAGGGCGGTTGGGCCCAGGATCTGTTCGTGTTCGATCCGACGACCGGGCAGGCGGAGAACCTGACGAACCACCCGCGCACCGACCGCGACCCGATGTGGATCGGCGACGCGATCTGGTTCACCAGCGACCGCACCGGCACGCTGAACCTGTGGGCCTGCGACGTGCGCCGCCGGACCTTCCGCCAGGCGACCACGAGCACCACCTGGGACCTGCGCTGGCCGAGTGCCGGCGGCCCGGGCGAACAGCGCATCGTCTACGAGAAGGGCGGCGAGCTCTGCTGGTTCGACTGCCGCGCCGAGCAGGAACATGCGATCCCGATCTGGGTGCCCGACGAAGGGCTCGCGCTGCGGCCGACGGTCGTCGACGGCGCGGACCACGTCGAGCACTGGGCGCTCGGCCCCGGCGGCCGCCGCGCGGTGTTCGCCGCGCGCGGCGACCTGCTGACCGTGCCGAAGGAGCACGGCGACGTGCGCAACCTGACGCGCTCGCCGGGCGCGCACGACAAGCACCCCGCGTTCTCGCCCGACGGCACGACCGTCGCATTCGTCAGCGACCGTTCCGGCGAGGAGCAGATCTGGCTCGTCGACCACCTCGGCAACGAGGCGCGCCAGCTGACGAAGGGCCTCGCGGCGATGCTCTACGCACCGCGCTGGTCGCCCGACGGCAAGTGGCTCGCGTTCGGCGACAAGGACGGCGTGCTGCGCCTGTGCGAGGTCGCGACCGGCGCGCTGACCACCGTCGCCGACGAGAGCCGCGGCCAGCTCGGCGCCGTCGCGTGGTCGCCGTGCTCGGGCCACCTCGCGTTCGCGACGACCGGCGGCACGGAGCTGCGCGGGCTCTGCATCTACACGCTCGCCGAAGCCAGGCTGCGCCGCATCTCGCGCCCGCTCGCGAACGACCACTCGCCGGTCTTCGACCCGCGCGGCGAGCGGCTGTTCTTCCTCGGCCTGCGCGGCTTCCAGCCCCGGCTGGCCAGCGACTACGAGTGGGACTTCCAGGTCGACCGCGCGCAGGGCGTGTTCTGCCTCGCGCTGCGCGGCGACCTCGGTCCCTGGCTGCCGGTCCGCAGCGACGAGGCCGACGCGGCCCCGGCCGAGCCGCCCGCGCCGCCGAAGTTCGAGCAGCCGATCCGCATCGACTTCGACGGCCTCGCCGACCGCGTCGAGGCCCTGCCCGTGCCGTTCGACAACTACCGCGGGCTCGCCGCGACCGCGGGCGGCGTGATCTACGCGCGCGGCGGCGGCAACTACTACGGGCGCGACAGCGACCGGCCCGCCACGCTGCACGCGTTCTCGGCCAAGGACCGCAAGGAGGAGCAGCTCGGCAGCGGTGTCGCCGGCTTCGTGCTGTCGCCCGACCTCACGCACGTGCTGTATGCCGCCGGCGGCAAGTACACGGTCGCCGAAGCGACGACCAAGGGCAAGGACGGCCAGCAGGCGCTCGACCTGCGCGGCCTGCCGGTGACCAAGGTGCCCGCCGACGAGTACCACCAGATCTTCCAGGAGGTCTGGCGCCGCTACCGCGACTTCTTCTACGTCGCGAACATGCACGGCCACGACTGGCAGGCGCTGCGCGAGCAGTACGCGCCGCTGGTCGCGCACGTGCGCCACCGCAGCGACCTCAACTACGTGCTCGGGGAGATGATCGCGGAACTCAACGTCGGCCACGCCTACGTGGCCGGCGGCGACCTCGGCGCGCCGCCGCGGCCGGCCGCGGCGTTGCCGGGCCTGCGCTTCTCCTTCGACGCCGCCAGCGGCCGCTACCGCGTCGCGGCCGTGCTGCGCGGCGAGAACGACGATCCGCTCTACCGGTCCCCCGCCACCGCGGTGGGCGTCGAGCTGCACGAGGGCGACTACGTGCTCGCGATCGACGGCGAGCAGCTCACCGCCGAGTCGAACCCCTACCGGCTGCTGCGCCGCAAGACCGCGCGGAGTCTCGTGTTCGCCGTCGCCGCGCGACCCGACGAGGCGCCGCGCCCC
>VGXW01000098.1 GCA_016873195.1 Planctomycetota bacterium
GCGGGAACACGTTTGACGCAGACTACGATGTCCATGGGGTGGTGGGGGCGCGCGGGGGCGCGGGGCCGGGAACGAGGGCGAGGAGTCTAGCTGGGCGGGTGGCGATGCCGGACTGCTTTTCGGGCCTGGAACGCGGCGGAAGGACCGCCGGCACCTACACCGAGTCGAGCCCGTCGATCCAGCACGCCCCCAGCGCGCGCCGGAACGACCGCACCATCGGCCCCGCCACTTCGGCGGTGCCGACGACGCTGCGGCCGAGCAGTCGAGGCAACTCCGGCCGGTAGGGCGGCAGCAGCAGCACCGCCTCGGTCTGCCCGGCCAGGTGCATGGCCGCCGGCAGCAGCGTCGCGAGTTCCGCGTCGTCGCCGCCGAGTTCGTGCCAGTGGCCCTGCAGGTCCGCACCCTTGCCGCAGCACGCGTAGGCGACGGCCGCACCGGCGCGCTCGCGCACCACGGTGGTCATGCCGGGCGTCGTCAGCAGGGCCGACATCGTGCGGGCCGAACGCGCCACGCGCCAAGGCTTCCGCTCGTGCAGCGCGTGCAGCGCGAGGTGGTCGCCCACCTCGGCGAGCCGCACGCCGCCCAGGTCGGGGCGCGGCAGCCGCGCGAGCACGAGGCAGGCTTCGTCGGGGCCGGCGACGAAACCGTGCGCCGCGTAGAGGTCGGGCCGCTCGGCCCACAGCAGCACGTGGTCCGCCGTGACCGCGGCATCGGCGACCGCGGCCGCGAGCACCGCCGACGCGAGGCCGCGGCCGCGGTGGTCCGGCGCCGTCGCGACGCTGCCGAGCAGCGACCCGCGGCACGGACCCGCGGCCGTGAACAGGTCCACGGTCCGCGTGGCGCAGTGGCTGACCGGCCGGCCGCCGTGGAACACGACGAACGAGCGCCCGTCGCCGTCGCTGCGGTAGATCTGCGGCCAGGTGTGCGCGACGCCGTAGAACGCGCCGGGCAGCAGCCATGCGTCGAGGTCGCGCAACCACGGCGCCATCGCCGCGCGGTCGAGCACCACGACATCGGTGCCGGCAACGCTGCCGACGATCATGGCGTGCGCGCGCGGAACGCGGCCTCGAGCAGCCGCCGCAGTTCCATCGCGGTCGTGAAGCCCGAGTCGGCGCGCGCCATCGCGTCCTGCAGCTGGTCGGCGTCCTGCACCGGCGGCGCCTGCCGGTGCGCCGCCGCGAGCTTCTCGAGCGACTCGAGCAGCGTGCGGAAGCCGGGCGTGTCGGGACCGCGCGCGCCGGGCGCCGGTGTCGCGCCGGCCGGCGCCAGGGCGCTGGTGCCCAGCGGCAGCAGATCGAGCGGGGCCGTGCTCATCAGAGGAAACTCTGCAGGCTGGTCTGGATCACGCGCGAGCCGATCTGCAGCGCGGCCTGGTAGGACAGGTCCTGCCGCTGCAGTTCGAGGATCGCTTCGGCGAGGTCGCTGTCCTGCACGTTCGACAGCGACTCGGTGCGCGACACGCGCAGCCCATCGACGCGGTTCTGCAGCACGGTCATGCTCGACGAGCGGAAGCCGAGTTCGCGCAGGCCGTCGAGCACCGCGTCGTGGGCGCCGCTGACCTCGACCAGCATGCGCGCGATGCGCCCGCGCACGGTCTCGTCCGGCAGACCCGCGTCGTTGTGCAGCAGGTCGCGCAGCGTGATCAGGGACGTGAACGCGTCGAACGTGCCCGCGTACTCGACGGTCTCGGCGCCCGTGCGCGCCAGGTGCTCGACGTCGACGACGAGCACCGTGCCATCGAAGGAGTCGGCGACCTGCACGGGTGCCGTGCCGAAGTCGGCGACCTCGGTCACCGTCTCGCCGCCGTCGATCGACAGGCCGGCCACGGCGGTGAACACGCCGCTCGTGGTCGCCGGCACGCCGGTCACCGTCAGGGAGATCGTGCGGCCGTCCGCGGTCGTGAACGCGCCGTCCGTGACGGGCAGGTTCAGCGCGGGGCCGCCGCCGACGCTCAAGGTAGGCGGCGCGGCGGTGAACACGTAGGCGAGCTTGCCGAGCGCGGTGGTCGCGCCGCTGCCGGCGACGACGGTGGCCGGAGCGTCCTGGTGCAGGCCGGCGAACGTCACCGCGAGTTCGTCGAAGCCGACGGCCGTGTCGCCGCGGCCGGCGGGCAGGGCGCCCGTGGCGGCGCCGCCGGGCGCCGGCGTGAACGTCGTCGCGCCGCGGTCGCGCTGCTGGAAGATCGAGTCGCCCGGCAGGTTCAGCGCCGTGGTGACGCCGGGCGCGACGTCGACGGACAGGCTGTCGTGGTTGCCGCGGTAGACGACGCGGGCGCCGCCGGCGTCCTCGACGAGCTCGAACGGCGAGGCGGCGCTGCGCGTGCCGCCGAACAGGAAACGGTCGCCGCGTTTGCTGTTGGCGATGCTGACGAGCTGGGCGAGCAGCTGGTCGACCTCGGCCGCGATGCTCTTGCGGTCGCTGCCGCTCAGCGTGCCGTTCGCCGCCTGCGTCGTCAGCTCGCGCGCGCGCTGCATCAGCGCCGAACCGTCCTCGAGCGCCGCCGCGCCGGTGTCGAGCGTCTCCCGGGCGAGCGAGACGTTGCCCGACAGCTGCGCGAGGTTGCGCAGGTCGTTCTTCAGCGGCAGGATCCGCAGCGCCTCGGCCGGATCGTCCGACATGCGGTTGATGCGCCTGCCGGTCGCCACCTCCTGCTGCAGCCGCGAGTAGCGGTAGAGCCCGCTCTGCACGTCGGCGAGCGCGCGCGAGTAGAGCATTCCCTGCGTGATGCGCATGCTCATGGTCACCTCCCGAGGTTGATCAGGGTGTCCGTCATCTCCTGCGCGACGCTGATGAAGCGCGCCGCCGCGTCGTAGGACTGCTGGAAGCGCATCATGTCGACCATCTCCTGGTCGAGGTCGACGCCGGACACGCTCTCGCGTTCGGTCTCGAGGTGATCGAGCAGCAGTTGCTGCGTCTCCAGCGCGGACCGCGCGGCGGCGGTGTCGAAGCCGACGTCGCCGACGAGGTCGGCGTAGAAGTCCTCGATCGTGTTCTGGTCGAGGCCCGCGAGGTCGCGCGCACGCAGCGCCGTCAGGCGGGCGAGGTTGCCGGCGTCGCCGTCGGCGGTGCCCAGCCCGGCCGCGAGGAGGTCCGGAGTCGCGAGCAGCTCGGGGTTGACCTCGATGTCGCTGGCCGAGCCGCCGAGGAAGAACGCGTTCATGCCGAGCGCGACGAGCAGGTCGCTGGTGTCGCTGTCGGCCAGCGCCTGCAGCGCGAACACCTGCCCGTCGGTCGCCGAGACGCTGCCCGGGCCGAACGAGATCTCGACGCCGTTGCCGACCGCGATGCGCTTGCCCGGCTCGTAGCCCTGGCCGACGTCGAGCGTCGTGACGAGGCCGCCGGAGCCGTCGTAGACCGCGACGCGCAGGCCGGGCGTCTGGCCGATCTGGCCGTCGCCCTGCGGCACGAACACGAACTGCTGGTTCGCGGCGCCCGAGTAGCTGCCCTCGACGGCGACCGCGACGGCGCGGTCGTTGCCGCGCGCGGCGGCGGTCGACAGGCCCAGCGCGCCGAGCGGGCTGCCCGCGCCGGCGTTGGCGAGCTGCAGCACCGAGTCCACGCCGCCGAGCGCGCTCTGGATCACCAGCCGGCCGCCGACCGAAACGGCGCGGCCGGCGTTGCCGAGGTCGGCGTTCACCGCGGCGACGAGCTCGTCGACGGTCGCCGCACCCGGGTCGACGAAGTCGCCCGGGCCGAGCGTCACGTTCGTGACGACCGGCGCCGTCGCGGTGCCCGTCGTCACGGTGAACACCACGGGGAAGGTCTGGCCCGACAGGTCGAACGGGCCCGCGCCCGAGCTGCCGATCGACGGGTTGGTGCCGCCGAACGTGCCGAGCCCGTCGGGGTCGGGGTCGAGCTGCGGGGTGAAGTCGAAGCCGAAGCCCTCGTCGGCCGCGATGCGCAGGCGGCCGGTCGGGTCGATGCTCGCGGTCAGGTGGTCGATCGCGGAGATCGCGTCGGCGACGTCCTGCAGCGTCATCGCGCGCGGGTCGACGTCGATGCGGGTCCGCTGCACGGCGCCCGTGCCGCGTTCGGTGACCGCCACGTAGAGCTCGCCGGCCGACACGTCGAAACGGAACCCGCTCTGCGCGAGCAGTTCGTCGCCGAACCGGCCGTCGCCGTCGCCGTCGAGGGCGCCGTAGGCCGAGGTCAGCGCGGCGAACGGGCCCGAGCGCGGCATGCCGGTGCTGTGCAGCCGGTTGAACTCGAGGATCGTCTGCCGCGCGAGCCGGTCGACGCGGTCCCGGATGCCGGGCAGCCCGTCCTGCTCCTGCGCCAACAGCGCGGCGATGCGGCCCTCGCGCACGGCCACCGGCGCCGCGGACCTGCCGATGCTCACGAACGTGCGCCCCGCGGCGTCCTTGTCCACGGCGAGTGCCGTGGCGCGGTCGCCCGCGACGAGCAGGTGGCCGCCGACCAGCAGGTCGACGCTGCCGGAGCTGCGTTCGATCGCGCGCGTGTCGAGCAGCTTGCCGAGCTCCTTCGTGTGCTGGTCGCGCGCGTCGCGCAGGTCGTTCGCGGACGAACCGTTCGCCTCGACCGCGACGATCTGCCGGTTGAGCTCCGCGACCGCGACCGCGCGCTCGTTGACCTGCCGCACGAGCCCGCGGATCTCCTCGAAGCTGCTGCCGCCCAGTTCGCCCAGCCGCTGCGCGGTGAGGCGGAACCCCTGGCTCAGCAGGCTGCCGGCCTGCAGCACGCCGCCGCGCAGCGCGCGGTCGGCCGGGTCGGTGCGCAGGTTGTCGATCGCGCCGAACAGGCTCGCGAGGCTCTCCGACAGCCCGCCGTCGGGCTCGGCGAGGATGCCCTCGATCTCGTCGAAGCGGGCCTGGTCGATCTCGGCGGCGCCGACCAGCCCGAGCTGCAGCTGCAGCCGCCGCTCGAGGCCTTCGTTGACGATGCGCGAGATGCCGCCGACCTCGACGCCGCTGCCGATCTGCAGGCCGGCGCCGATCGAGTAGGGCAGCGCCGCGGACAGGTCGACGCGCTGGCGCGAGTAGCCCCTGGTGTTCGCGTTCGCGACGTTGTTGCCCGCCGTCTGCATGCCGAGACGGGCCGCCGTCAGCGCGCGCAACCCTGCATTGAGTCCGAACCCGAACGTCATCGTCGCCTCCTGCTCGTCAGATCCTGCCGTCGACCAACCGGCCCGCGCCGCCGCTGCCGTCGAGCCCGCCGCGCGCGCGCGCGCTGCGGTCGTAGCCCTGGGCCCCGCCGTCCGCCGCGGCCTCCGCCGCCACCTGACCCAGCAGCCGGTCGTGCGCCCGCTGCGTGAACCGCAGCAGCCGCGCGCCGAGCTGCACCTCCACGCGCACGGTCCTGGCGAGGCCCACGGCCTCGTCGGCGGCGCTGCGCAGCGCGCGGCCGGCGGGCCCGGGCACCGCGGCCGCGATGCGCGTCACGTTGACGTGCAGGTCCCCGCGCGCCGCACCGGGCGGCAGCGGCAGCACGGCCGCGAGCTGTCCCAGCAGCTGCGCGCGCGCTTTCGCCTCGGCGGCGAGGTCGAGCGCGAGTTGTTCGAGTTCGGCCGGCGGCTGCAGCGTGCCAGGCCGGGCCGAGGCCCAGGCCGTGCGGCGCGCCTGCAGGCCGGCGGCGAGCCGGCGCAGCAGGGCCGAGCTGGTGCGGAACGACCGCTCGAGGCGGCCCGCGAGATCAGCGCAGGACATCGATGCCTCCCTTGGTCTTCGGCCGGGCCGCCATCGCCGGCGCGCCGCCCGCGGTGGTCGCGGCCGGCCCCGCCATGCGCGGCGTGCGGTCGCCGGTGCGGACGAGGGCCGGTTCGCCGTGGCCGGCGCGCGCGCGGGCCGCGGCTGCCGCGCCCGCGTCGCGGTCGCCGGGCTCGCCGCCGGCCGGATCGAGCTGGCCGCGGCGCGCGAAGTCCGCCAGCAGCGCGCGTTCGATGCCGAGGTCGCCGGTCGCGGCGAGCCGTTCGGCGAGGTTCTGGTCGAACCAGTCGGCGTAGGTGCCCGAACCGGCGCCGCTGCCGAACATGCCGCCGTCGCCGCCGACCGACGCGGACTGCCGCAGGCTCTGCACCATCGTGCGCACGAAGATGGTCTCGAACTGCCGCGCGACGTCGGCGGCGTGCCGGCGGCCGGTCTCGGCTGCCGAGCGCGGGCGCAGCGACAGCTGCTCGAGCCGGGTCGACTCCATCAGCGCACCTCCAGCACCGCGTGCAGGAAACCGCCCTGGTCGAGCGCCTGGAACACCGAGACCAGCTGGGCCGGCGTCAGGCCGAGCGTCTTCAGGTTCGCCAGCAGCTCGCTGACCGTCGCGCCGCCGCCGACCTTGCCCAGCGGCGTGCTGTTGTTCTGCACCTCGATGCGGCTCCTGCCGACCCGCTCGGTCGTGCCCTGGGAGAACGGGTTCGGCTGCGCGACCTCCTCCTCGTTGACGATCGCGATCGTCAGGTCGGACAGGCCGACCACGCACGGGCTGATCAGCACGCCCTCGCCCGCGAGCACCGTGCCGCTGGCCTGGTCGATCATGACCTTGGCGGGGTTCTCGACGGCGACGCGCGTGTTGCCGACGAGGTTCAGGATGCGGATCGCGTTCTCGTCGGTGCGCTCCTCCTCGGGCAGCTCGATGCGCACCAGCGACGTGTCGACGGCGGCGACCCTGGCGGCGGTGCCGTCGAGCGTCGCCGCGATGCCGGCCGCGACCGAGGCCGCGTTGAACGGGCTCGGGTTCAGCAGCTGCAGTTCGAGCATGCCCGACTCGCTGTAGAACGAGCACGGCTGCTCGCGCACGACGAGGCCGCCGTTGAGGGCCCAGCCGGTCGGCGAGGGGTTCTTGCTGACCTGCGCGTTGTTGGCGGTCGCCGTGAAGCCCGGCACCGTCAGCGTGCCCTGCGCGACGACGTAGGTCTGGCCGTCGACGCCCTTGAGCTCCGCGCGCAGCAGATCGCCGCCGCGCAGCGACTTCGCGTCGGTCATGACCTCGCACTTGACGTCGAGCTGCCCCCCTTCCTTGGCGAACGCCGGCAGCGTGCAGGTCAGCGTGACCAGGGTCGTGGTGCCGCCGATCACGTCGGTGTTGGCGAGGTTGAGGCCGAGCTGGCGAACGACGTTCAGCAGCGCCTGGCGCGTGCCGCGGTCGCTCGCGCCGGTGTCCGCGAGGCCCGTGACGATGCCGATGCCGACCAGCAGGTGCGGCATGCTGTTGTGCAGCCGCGTGATGTTGCGGATCCGCGGCGACAGCACGGTCTCGCCGAGCGGGTTCTGCGCGACCGGCGGCGGCGCCGGCGCGGCGGGCCCGGCCTGGACCGGCGGCTGGGCCGGCTGGGCCTGCGGGGCCGCGGGCGGCGGCTCCTGCGCGGCGAGAGCGGCGAGCACGAACAGCGGGACGGCGTGGCGCATGGGGCTTCGGGCTCAGAAGGGCCAGGCGGCCCAGATCAGGGTGTCGAACAGCTGGCCGACGGGGCCGCGCGTGACCTGGCGCGTGTTGCCGCCCTCGCCGGTGATCGCGATGCGCGCGTCGGCGACCTGCGCCGAGCCGACCGTGTTGTTCGGCGTCACGTCGAGCGGGCGCACGAGGCCGCTGATCTTCAGCGTGCGCGTCTCGTCGTTGACGGTGACGGTGCGCGTGCCGGCGATCACGAGGTTGCCGTTGGGCTGCACGTCGATCACGACGACGGCGATGCTGGCCCTGACCTCGGAGCCCGAGTTCTGCTTGGCCTCGCCCTGGAAGTCGGACTCCTTGCGGATGTCGATCTTCGGCAGCGTGTTGCTCTGGAAGGTCTTGTCGCTGAGGCTGAAGGCCTCGAGCCGCGCCGCGAGCGAGGTGTCGTTGCGGCGCTCGACCTTCTCCTCGTTCTTGACGCTGGTCTGCTCGGCGACCGTGACGGTCAGGATGTCGCCGACGTTGCGCGCGCGCTGGTCGGCGACCATCGCGACGCTGGCGCCGGCGCGCACGTAGGGATTCTGCGCGGCCGCGGCGGCGGCGAACGCGAGCGCCGCGGCGGCGGCGGCGGCGGAACGGCGGGTGGGCTGCATCGCGGGCGACCTCATTGCTGGACGACGACGAGCCCCGGCGCGGCGACCGTGCCGGTCAGCTGCGCGCGGGACTGCGGGTTGGTGAGCGTGAGCCGGCCGCCGAGCGGCGCGTCGTGGTTGGCCAGCGCCTTGGCGGTGACCTTCACGCGGCCGCGGGTCAGCACGACGGTGACGACGTCGCCCTTGTGGATCACGGCCGGCAGCGCCGTGTCGCCGAGCGTGAGCCGCTGGTCGGCCTGCAGGTTGCGCGCGGCGACGAGGCCCTGCACCTGGTCGATGGAGCCGAGGAACAGGCCCGGGGCCTGCGCGACCGGCTCGCGCGCGACGGCGAGGTTCTCCGGGCCGAGCGGCGTGCCGGCGCGCAGCACGCCGAGGGTCTTCAGCACCGGCTGGTAGCGCGTCAGCTGGAACTGCACCGGGACCTTGCGGAACGGCACGCCGTCGACGACGACGTCGACGTCGACGACCGCCGCGGTCGGGCCGGTGCGGTCGCCGCGCAGCCGCGCGACGAGCTCCTGCGAGCGGCGGCCGGGCGGGGCCTGCACGTGGCGCAGCCGCGGCGGCGGCGTGAACTCGACGTCGCCGCCCTCGAGCGCGAGCACGGCCTGCAGCGCGGCGGTCGCGCTGTCGAGCAGGTCCTGCGCCGGGACCTCGACCTGCAGCGACTGCACGACGACCTCGCTGGCGCCCTCGAAGCGGAACGCGCCGACGTCGCGGCCGGCGGCCGCGAGCGCCTGCACGATCTCGGTGCGCGTCACGGTGCGCGCGTGGCCGCCGCTCGGCGCGGGACCGAAGCGCACCTGCGCGACGGCGACCGCCTCGGCGTTCGGCGGCGCGATCTCGCAGAGTTCGCCGACGGTGACGTCGACGCCGCGCGCCGACACGGACGGCTTGAGCCGCAGCTGCAGCCGGCCCTCGTCGCCGCCGGGACCGCCGGAGGCGGCGAGGCACAGGCAGGCGATCGCGAAGACGTGCATGGTTCTCCTCCCGCGTGGTCGTGGTTCAGCGCGACAGGTTGGTCGCGGTCGACAGCATCTGGTCGCTCGCCTGGATCGCGCGGCTGTTCACCTCGTAGGCGCGCTGCGCGACGATCAGGTTCACGAGCTCGTTGACGATCTGCACGTTGCTGCGCTCGACGAAGCCCTGCTTCAGCGTGCCGAGGCCGTTGTCGCCGGGCGTGCCGGTGATCGGCTGGCCCGACGCCTCGGTCGGGCGCACGACGTTCGCGCCGACCGCGAGCATGCCGGACGGGTTCACGAAGCGGTGGATCGTGATCTGGCCGAACGGCGTCGACGTGTCGGGACTGCCGGCGGTGCGGCCGCTGACGCGGCCCTCGGGGTCGATCGAGATCTCGAGCGTGTCGTTGGGCACGGTGATCTCGGGCGTCAGCACGTTGCCGGAAGCCGTCACCAGCTTGCCGTCGGCGTTCAGGTGGAAGGTCCCGTCGCGCGTGTAGCCGGTCGAACCGTCGGGCAGGATCACCGCGAAGAAGCCGTCGCCGTCGATCGCGACGTCGAGGCTGCGGTCGGTGATCTCGAGCGTGCCGGTCGTGAACACCTTGGTCGTGCCGTTCAGGCGCGTGCCCGAGCCGATCTGCGTGCCGATCGGCACCGGGCTGTCGTTCGCGCCGCGCGCGAGGCCGGGCGCCTGCAGCGTCACGTAGAACAGGTCCTCGAACGAGGCCTGGGACTTCTTGAACCCCGCCGTGTTCACGTTCGCGATGTTGTTCGCGATCATGTCGACCATGGTCTGCTGGGCCTTCATGCCCGTGGCGGTCGTGTAGAGACTCTTGAGCATCGGTGACTACCTCAGGACGTTGGCGATCAGGTTCTCCTGCATGCGGCCGAGGCCCGACAGGGCCCGCTGCGACGCGGCGAAGGTGCGCTCGACGGTGATCATCTGGACCAGCTCCTGCAGGCTGTCGACGTTGCTGCCCTCGAGATAGCCCTGCTGCAAGCCGTCGCCGCCCTGGCCCGGCGCCTGGTTCTCGGGGTCGACGTAGAGGCCGCGGCCGACCGGCTGCAGCGCCTCGGGCCGCGGCAGCGACGCGAGCGCGAGCCGGCCCAGCGTGCGGCCGGTCGACGGATCCTGCACCGTGCCGTTCGGCGAGATGTCGAGGTCGCTCGGCAGGCTGTCGCCGCCGCCGAGCGCGATCGGCAGGCCGGCCTGGTCGAGCACGGCCTGCCCGTTGCGCGTGACGAGGCGGCCCTGGCCGTCGATCTGCAGGCGGCCGTCGCGCGTGTAGTAGCGGTTGCCGGCGGCGTCCTGCACGCGCAGCCAGTACGGCCCGTCGATCGCGACGTCGAAGCGGTTGCCGGTCTCGCGCACGATGCCGCGGCCGAGGTCCGAGCGCTCGCTGTAGGCGACCGTCGGCAGCTGCGCGTCGAGCAGCGCCTCGAACGGGCTCGGCGCCTCCTGCGCGACCGACAGGCGGCGCTTGAAGCTGGTCGTGTCGACGTTCGCCAGGTTGTTGGCGATCGCGGCCTGCTTCTCGGCGAGGTAGCCGAGGCTCCTGACGAGGGCGGTCTCTCCGTAGCCGGGCACGGTCACCTCACGATGTTCATGAGTTCGGCGAGGATCTCGTCGGTCGTCGTGATGACGCGCGAGTTGGCCTGGAAACCGCGCTGCGCCTCGATCAGGCTCACGAACTCGCGCGCGATGTCGACGTTGCTGTTCTCGAGCTGGCCGGAGCGCACGGTGCCAGCGCCGGCCGCGTTGGCGGTGGTCGCGATCGCGTCGTCGCTGTTCGGCGACTCGACGAACATCGTGTCGCCGACCTTCAGCAGGCCGCCCTCGTTGCTGAACATGCTGATGCGCAGCGTGTCCAGCACGCGCGTCTGGCCGTTGCTGTAGTAACCGACCAGCTGGCCCCGCGCGTCGAAGCCCGGTTCGAGCAGCGTGCCGGCCGCGTAGCCGTCCTGGTTGGTCGCCGCGACGGTGGTCGAGTTGCCGAGCATCGCGACGCCGTCGAACCGGCCCGACGTGCCGAGGTTCACGGCCACCGTCTGCGCGGCGTTGATGCCGTTCCAGTCGAACACCAGCGAGTTGGTGCCGCCGCCGATCACGTTGAACGAGCCGTTGTCGTTGAAACGGATCTGGCCGATCGAGCCCTGCGAGACCGAGCCCTCGGCGCTGTCGCACGTGGCGACGAGGTCCCACACGGTCGGGTCGGCGGCGCTGCGCGTGAACGTCAGCGTGACCGGGTGCGTGCGGCCCTGCGCGTCGACGACGTCGATCGAGGTGACCGCCGTGTCGGGGCCGGTGCCCTGCTGCGCGACCGTGAAGTTGGGCCAGCTGCTGGTGCCCTTGTTGCCGCTCGCGTCGCCGATGAACAGGCTCAGCGACGCCTCCTTCTTCTCGCGCGCGACGATGCGCAGGTTGCCGTCGGGGGTCAGCTCGGCGTAGGCCTGGTCGGCCGGCGCGAGCAGGCCGTTGACGAAGGCCACGAGGTCGCCGAGCGTCGTGCCGTCGCGGCCGGGAGTCGGGCCGTAGACGAACGTGTCGGAGAACACCGAGCCGTCGGGGTTCGTGCCGCTGATCGTCAGGCTGTCGTCGATCGCGTAGGCTTCGTTGCGCGCGGTCAGCTGCGCGAGACCGGTCGCGGCGGTCGCCGTCTGTTCGGTGCCCGACTTCAGCAGCGCGTCCATGCCGAGCGCCTGCAGCAGGCCGGCGGCGCCGGGGCCATCGTCGAACTTGAGCCGGGCGTTCTGGCCGAGCCGCGTCGTCGCGAACGTGACCGTGCCGAGCGCGTTGTCGAAGGTCACGTCGAGGCCATCGAGGTCGAAGGCCTCGGCGACGGTCTGTGCGTCGACCGGGCCCGCGCCGAAAACCGTGCTCGGGAACGACACGCTCTGCTGCGCGCGCCCGTTGACCGACACCATCACGGTTCCGCCCGCGAACGCGGTCAGGTCGAACTGCGCGCCGCTGCCGGCGGTGCCGGTCGCCTGCTTCTGCGCCGCGGTGCCCTGCTTCAGCACGGCGTTGCTCTGCACGATCTCCTCGAGCGGGCCGCCGACGCGCGCCGGCAGGTTGCCCTGGAAGTCGATGCGCGTCGTCGCGGAGGCCGGCAGCGTGTCGGACACCGGCACGGTGATGTCGCCGCCCGAGCTGTTCAGCACGCGCAGGCCGCTGCGCAGGTCGATCAGCGTGCGGTCGGCGTCGATGCCGAACGAGCCGACGCGCGTGTAGAACGTCTGCGTGCCGTTGGACAGGGTGAAGAAGCCGCGCCCCTGCATCGCGACGTCCAGCGAGCGGCCGGTGTCCTGGAAGGTGCCCTGGTTCAGGTCGGTGTCGACCGTCGCCATGATCGCGCCGTGGCCGATCTGCAGCGGGTTCTGGCCGCCGAAGCTGCCGCTCGGGCCGCTGCCCGAGCGCACGGTGAAGCTCAGCAGGTCGCTGAACGTGACGCGCGAGCCGCGGAAGCCCGGCGTGCTGACGTTCGCGAGGTTGTTGCCGATGACGTCGATGTAGGTCTGGTGGACGCGCAGTCCCGACAGGCCCGTGTAGAGTGCGGTGCTGACCATGGTGGGATCGGTGGTGTCTCGGGGGCCGCGCTCAGGCGGCGGCGCTGATGCCGGTGACCTTGCGCATGTCGATGTCCGCGCCGTCCTGCAGCTTCAGCCGCACGTCGCCGTTCTCGCCGACGTAGACCGACTGGACCACGCCGCTCGCCGTCTTGCCGTCGCCGCCGACGTAGTCGACCTGCTTGCCGAGCAGCGCGCTGCCCTGGCCGAGCCCCTGCACGCGCGCCAGCACGCCCTGGTAGTCGAGCAGCTTCAACAGGTTCGTGTTGAGGTCGCGCTGCTCCTGCATCGTCGTGTAGCTCGCCATCTGGTTCATGAAGCTCTCGTTGTCGACGGGCTCCAGCGGCGTCTGGTTCTTCAGCTGCTCGGTCAGCAGGCGCAGGAACGGGTTGTCCCCGTAGCTGGCTCTGCTCGTCGACAGCACGCCGATGCCGCCGGCGCCGCCGGCGCCGGTCAGCGAGTTGATGGTGGAAGTCGTGGTCGTCATGTCTGTCCCTCAAACCCAGAAGTCGAGTCCCTCGGCGCCGACGTAGCCGCCGAGCCGCGGCAGCAAGGGCGCCGTTTCGTCGCGCCGCTCGCCGGCCGCGCCGTCCCAGCCGTCGCGACCCCGGTCGCGCCGGCCGCCGTCGCGCGTGTGCACCTCGGCGTCGGTCACCTCGAGGCCGGCCGCCTGCAGCGTCTGCTTGAGCCCGTCGAGGTGGCGCTGCAGCAGCTGCGCGAGTTCCTGGCGCTCGGCGGCGATCGACAGGCTCAGGCGGTTGCCGCCCTCGACGACGAGGCGCAGGTCGAGCTCGCCGAGTTCCGGCGGTTCGAGGCGCACGCGCATCTCGCCGCCGCCTTCGTGCAGCTGCATCAGGATCTGCTTGAACACGGAGTCGCGCGCGTGCTCGAGCAGCCGCGCGCTCGCCGCCGGGTCGGTGCGGTAGCCCGCCGCGACCGCGGCCGCGCGCGCCTGGGTGCCCGCGGTCTGCCAGCTCGCCGCCGCGCCGCGCCCCTGGGCCTCGCCCGCGGCCGTGGTCGCGTTGACGCCCGGCACGCCTGGGTTCGCGGGGCCGGCGGCCGCGGGCGCCTGCCGGGCGCCGTGCGCGACGATCGCGGCCAGCAGCGGTTCGGCGCTGGGGGAAAAAGCGCGGGGAGAGTCGGTTCCTTTGCCTGCAGTTTCCTGCCGCGCCGGCTCTCCCCGTCGGATGGTCTCGGTGGCGTCCGCGCCCGCAACGACCTGCCGCGCCGCCTCGCGCGGGGCCGCGGTCTCGGCCGCGGCCTGTGCGGGATCGGCTGCGGGCTCGGGCGGCAACTCCCGCGCGTCCCGGGGTCCGGGCTCCGGCGAGGCGGCTGCCGGTTCCTGCGGCGCCACCGCGGGCTCGGGCTCGGCTTCGGCGGCGGGCGCGTCGGCCTCTGTCTGCTGCAGCACCGCCGCGAACGACTCGTCGCGCCCCGCCGCCATGGTGGCCGGCGCCGGCACGCCCATGGGGTCGGATTCGACACGTCCGCGCAGGGTGGTGAGCATCGCCTCGGTTCCTTCGATCCCTTCGCCGACCAGGGAGCACGGCGCGTGCCAGGCGCGGTGCCAGCACCGCGCGGCTGGCTTCGCACGATGGGATCGGCGGGGCGCGCCGGGCCGTGGTCAGCCCCGGTCCGGGCCGGCAGTTCCTGCCGATCGGCGGTCCGGCAGGTCCTGCCGGCGCTGGCAGGAACTGCCGGTGGCGGCGAATGCACCTCGCGCTGCATCCCGCGACAGTTTTTCGCCTGCGGCTCTCAAGTCGACCGGTCCGCTGCCGATGATCGGCCTGGAGCACGACCGAGGGGG
>VGXW01000099.1 GCA_016873195.1 Planctomycetota bacterium
CGCCCGAGGCGATCGCACGGGTCACCGCCAGCCACCCGGGCGTGCGCCTCTACGCGGGCCGCCTCGACCGCGGGCTGTCGACGCCGCGCGCGCTGCAGAGCGTGCCGGGCGCCTTCCCCGGCGAGGAACGTGGGCTCAACGACGTGCAGTACATCGTGCCGGGTGCTGGCGGCATGGGCGAACTGCTGACCAACAGCTGGGTCTAGGCGCGGCCGCGCCGGATTTCCCCGCGTTTGTGCACCTCCGCGCGCCACTGCTGGTGGCCGCCGCGCCTGCGGCCGGAAACCAGGAGGTGCCATGTTCCGCTACCGCCACCAGAGGCCGACGCTCGTCGACGACGGCGAGGGCGAGGCCGTGTCCCTGTGCGCCGCGACGGGCTGTTCGACCTGCCGCGCCGGCGACGCCGACGAAGTGCCCCCGCGCGCCGGGCCGCCGGCCGCCGCTGCGCACTCTGCGGCCTTGCCTCGACCCGCGCGGGCCCGGTATCCCTTGCCCGCGCCATGAGCTCCATCGTCCAAGTGCAGGCCCGCGAAGTGCTCGACTCGCGCGGCAACCCCACCATCGAAGTCGACGTCGAACTGGAATCCGGTGCGCGCGGCACCGCGATCGTGCCGTCGGGCGCCTCCACCGGGGCGCACGAGGCCGTCGAACTGCGCGACGGCGACAAGAAGCGCTACCTCGGCAAGGGCGTCACCAAGGCCGTGGGCAACGTCGACGGCGTGATCGCCGAGGCGCTGCTCGGCCAGCCCGCCGAGGACCAGTACGTCGTCGACGCGCTGCTGCGCGAGGTCGACGGCACCAAGAACAAGCAGAAGCTCGGCGCCAACGCCGTGCTCGGCGCGAGCCTCGCCTGCGCCAAGGCCGCCGCGGCCGAGGCCGGGCTGCCGCTGTGGCGCTACCTCGGCGGTGCCGCGGCGCGCCGGCTGCCGGTGCCGATGATGAACATCCTGAACGGCGGCGTGCACGCCGACAACAACGTGGACTTCCAGGAGTTCATGGTGATGCCGGTCGGCGCCGCCTCGTTCCGCGAGGGCCTGCGCATGGGCGTCGAGGTCTTCCACGCGCTGAAGGCCGAACTCAAGGCGCAGCAGCTGATGACCGCGGTCGGCGACGAGGGCGGCTTCGCGCCGAACCTGACCAGCAACGCGGCCGCCTTCGAGGTGATCCTGACCGCGATCAAGAAGGCCGGTTACAAGGCCGGCAGCGACGTGATGCTGGCGCTCGACGCGGCGTCGACCGAGCTGTTCGAGAAGGGCAAGTACGTGCTCGAGGGCGAAGGCAAGACCCTCGACGGCAAGGGCATGGTCGAGCTCTACCGGGGCTGGGCGAGCCAGTTCCCGATCTTCTCGATCGAGGACGGCATGGCCGAGGACGACTGGAAGGGCTGGCAGGCGCTGACCGCGGCGATCGGCGGCAAGGTGCAGATCGTCGGCGACGACCTGTTCGTGACCAACACCGAGCGCCTCGAGAAGGGCATCGAGCTGAAGGCCGCCAACGCGATCCTGATCAAGGTGAACCAGATCGGCACGCTGACCGAGACGCTCGAGGCGATCGACCTGGCGCGGCGCGCCGGCATGCGCGCGGTGATGTCGCACCGTTCCGGCGAGACCGAGGACAGCACGATCGCGGACCTCGCGGTGGCGTGCGGCACCGGCCAGATCAAGACCGGTGCGCCGTGCCGCAGCGACCGCGTCGCGAAGTACAACCAGCTGCTGCGCATCGAGGAGATGCTCGGCGACGCGGCGGTCTACGGGATCTGACGGGCGGGCTGCCGCGAGGGTGTGCCGGACGTGGCCGTGTCGGCGCCGCCGGCGGTGCACTCGTCAGCCATCGCAAGCCGGCAGCGGAGGTCCGGCACGCCCTTCCGCTGCTGGCGGGGCCTGGCCCGCGCAACGCCCACAGACGATCTCGTCCTGGTCGCATGCATCGCCGTCTTGCGGCGCCACGACTGCGCCGACACCGCACCGCGCGGCGATTCCCTGGGCGACCTCGGCCAGATCCGGCGCGTCGGCCGCGCGCAGCCGCGTCGCCATGCCCGCGGCCGTCACGGCCAGATGCTCGCGTGCGAAGCTGGCGAAGGCCGCAGCGGTCACTTCGACCGCTTCGCCATCGGCGCGCGCGCGTGCATACGCCTGCTTGAGCCGCAGGAACGCCGCGAAGCCCGTCTGGACAGCGACGTGGTCGACCGGGTCCTCTCGCAGCGGCCGATAGCCGAAGGCCTCGTAGCTGCAGGAGATTTCCGACAGGATCCAGCCGGGGTCCAGGTTCTTCCGGTACGCAATCTCGCGCGGCGACACCGGACCGCCGGGGCCGAACAGGCCGACGTAGGTCGTCTCCTCGAGGGGCTGCAGGCGCTCGGCGAGCGCGCGCAGCAATGGGTCGCCGACCTCGGCGGCGACCGCGCAGCGCCGCGCGCGAGCGACGTCGGTCGGCCGTTCGAGCAGCAGGCCGAGCAACCGCAATTCGGCGCCGGACGCGAGTGCCTCCCGGACGCCGGCCGCTTCGAAGTCGATCGCGTCGGTCACGGTGCGCCTCCGCGACTAGTGCGAAGCGGCGGCGGACCAGCCGACCGCCACCTTGGTCCAGGGAACCCACATCTTGCGCGAGCCGGCGTCCTCCTTGGATCCGTCCCAGACCGCGAACGCAACGGTGCCATGGCTGCCGAGGCCGATGCCCTTCGGCAGCGGCCGCGTCAGCATCACCTTCCAGCCCTTCCCGGTCCTCTGGCCACTGCCGTTGGACGGGCTCTCCGCCGCCGCAGCCAGTGTGCCCGGTCCCTCGGCGACGAGGTCCTGGACCGGCTTGGTCGGCGGCGCGGCGACGATGTTGCCGGCGGCAACGGCCGGCGAGTACATCACCTCCATCGCCTCCCTCGCGGCGGGGTTCTGCTCGAGCGGCGCAGCGGTGAACGGATAGTGGTCGATCTTCGCGTTCGGATAGAGCGCATCCACCTCGTCACCCTTGCGCGACAGGGCCTCCTGCAGCGCGGCCGACCAGAAGCTGATCGCGACACGCTTGCCCTGCTCGCCCATCTGCGGCGCGGGCACGTCGGGCGACGCCGTCTCGGGCATCTGCACGGCGCAGGCATCGCCGAACCGGCCCGGCGCGCGCGCCGTGTCCGCGGTGCCGTCTTCCCACTCGAGCAGGAATCCGATCGACTTGCCGTCGGTCAGCGCGCGCACCTGCACCTGCCGTGCGCCGGGAGTGAACTTGCGCGGCTCGACCATGTCCTGCGGCTTCAGGTCGCCAGCGAACACGGGCGCCTGCGCCCATGCCGCGTCGTCGGCCTTCGCCGGCAGGGCCGTGACCTGCACGGCCCGCACCTCCTGCGGCGGCGGCGCGGACTGCGGCTTCTGACAGCCAGCACCGAGTGCCGCCACGAGCCCCACCGCGATCATCGTCCTGGCATTCATCGTGGTCTCCTCTGGCCTACGGCACGTTGGTCTGGATGACGTTCCGGCTCGCATTGGCGTACTCGCGCACGTGCACCTGCTCGCGGGTCGGCACGCGCACGAGTTCGAGGCCGTTCTCGCCGAGCCCGACCATCGTCTCGCCGCGCCGCTGGAAACGCGGCACGATCAGCTCGGTCGAGCCGAGCAGTGCGAGCAGCCCCGACAGGTCGGGGTCCTCGGCGGCGTGCCGGTAGGCCTGCACGGCGGCGTCGACGCCCGGCCCGAACACCTGCCGCAGGAACGGCAGCGGCACGTTGACCGGTGGGATGTAGTAGACGTTGGGTTCGAGGCCGAACTGCGGGAACAGCGGCAGCGCGACCTTCTTCACGTGCACGAGCCAGTCGATCGGGTTGTCGGCGCGGACCGCGTCGGGCCGCGAGAGGTGGCCGGACATGCGGATCTTGCCGATGCAGTTGACGAAGCACTGCGGCGCGAGCCCCTGCTCCTGCTTCGGATAGCAGGCGATGCACTTCTCCGAGGTCTTGGTGACCGGGTTGAAGAACACCTTCTTGTAGGGGCAGCCCTTCACGCACTCCTGGTAGCCGCGGCAGCGGCCCTGGTCGACGAGCACGATGCCGTCCTCGGGCCGCTTGTAGATCGACCCGCGCGGGCAGGAGGCGAGGCACGCCGGATACGTGCAGTGGTTGCACATGCGGGCCAGATAGAAGAACCAGCTCATGTGCGGCAGCGTCATGTGCGCGCCCTTGGCGACGCCCACGGCGCAGTCGTCCTCGCCGACGTTCGGATTCGCGTAGTCGATCTCCTCGGGGCGCCAGCCGAGCACGCGCTCGCCGGCGGCCGCCGACTCGAACAGCGTGCGGCCCTCGTAGCGGCCGTCCTTCCAGTCCTGCGCGCCGAGCAGTTCGAGCAGCCGCACGTCCCAGCCGAGCGGGTAGAAGCCGTACGGTTTGCTCTCGACGTTGTTCCAGAGCATGTACTCCTGCCCACGGCCGCTGGTCCACGTGGTCTTGCAGGCCAGCGTGCAGGTCTGGCAGGCGATGCACTTGTTGATGTCGAACACGGCCGCGAATTGCCGCTGCGGCCGCGCCTCCGGATACCAGTAGGACATCTCGCGGCCGAGCTGCCAGTTCTTGACGCGTGCCATTACTTGGACCCTCCCTTCTGGGCTTCGGCGCCGGCGACGAAGCCGCCGGCGAGGTAGTTCTTCATTGCGTCGTTCTCGTAGCGCGGGCGATAGCCGAGCGCGGCGGGCCGCCACAGTCCCTGCCCGCCGAGGCCGCCGGGCTCGGCCTTGCTGATCTTGACGATCGCCTCGCGCGGCGCGCCGGTCGGGCAGTGCACGTCGGGCATGAACCCCTTGCCGATGGTCTGCCCGAAGATGTCCTTGCGCACCAGCGAGTCGGTCATCCACGTCGGCTTGAGCCAGCCTCGCGTCGCCGACTGGTGCGAGCCCGACCGGAACATCGCCTGGTAGTTGGTGCGCGGGTTGCGCGCGATGCCGTCGGGCCGCGTCGTATGGCCCTCGACCGAGCCCGGCGTGGCCGCATACATGTTGAACCACATGCGCGTCACGCCGCGCGGCGTGCCGGGGTAGTATCGGGCGCGGCAGATCAGCCGCGAGAACGCATAGTCCTTCTGGTTCTTCTGCCAGCCGCGGAACGGCCGGTCCTCGGGGTCGGAGTCGATCCAGACATAGTCGCCGTCCTCGACGCCGAGCCCCTTGGCGTCTTCGGGATGGATGTCGACGTAGCCCTCCGAGACCCAGGGCGAGCGCTTGTCGTGGCGGTAGATGTCGCCGAACGGCCCGAACAGCATCGCGATCACGTCGAGGTCGACCGGCGTGGTGTGCGAGCCGTGCCGGTACTTGGGCGTGTGGAACACGAACCGGTAGCCGTCCTTCGCCAGCGGGTGCTGCGTCGCCTTCGTCTCGCTCCAGGTCTTGACGACGTTGCGCGCCTGCCGCACCTCGTTGGACAGGTCGTCCTCGGCCACGCCGTAGTCCTTCGGCCCTTTCGGGCGCAGCGCCTCGTGCGCGGGCGCGACGATGACGTTGGGCTCGTAGAAGGTCGAGTCGATCGGTTCGCGGTGCACCGCCAGGTTCTCACCGGCCTCGATGAACTCGCGCTCCTCGCGGTAGAACTCGAGCCGGCCGGTCTTGGTGAACCACGGACGCGAGTCGCTGGTCTGCTCCCAGCCGACGGCTTTCGGGTAGGTGCGCGTCATCATCAGCGCGGGGATGCCCTCCTTGGCCTTCTGCTCGAGCGCCTGGAACTCATAGCCCTTGCCGCACGAGGAGAAGTCGAGGATGCGCTGCAGGTAGACGTCGACCCGGCCGTCGTCGACGAACTTCCACATCTTCGCGAAGCGGTCGTCCCCGGTCTCGGCCGCGAGCGCCTTGCCGACCAGCGCCAGGATCTCGTGGTCGCCGCGCGTATCGAACGGCCGCGGCAGCGGTGTGCGCGGGAACACGCACAGGAACGGGTTGGTCACCGACGCGGTCATGTCGGGGAACTTGTGCTCGCTCCAGGCATCGGCCGCGAACACCACGTCGGCCCACTCGCACGAGGCCGTCCACCACCACTCGTTGACGGCGATCATCTCGATGCGCGGCAGCACGTTGACGACCGTGTTGTAGTGCCACTTGACGTTGCCGAGGATCGAGTTGGCGTTCGAGAACCACATCGACTTGGTGGGGACCGGCATGTGGCTCTGCC
Source organism: Planctomycetota bacterium (assembly GCA_016873195.1). Taxonomy (GTDB): domain Bacteria; phylum Planctomycetota; class UBA1135; order UBA1135; family UBA2386; genus VGXW01. The sequence goes on from VGXW01000099.1 coordinate 6,128, forward strand.
CGGTGATCATCGTCTCACCCATCTTCAGCGGGTGGTCCTCGTGGTTGTAGTAGTGCGCCGACTCGGCCTTCCAGTACTGGCGCGGGCGGGCCGGCTTCGCGGGATCGAGTTCGATGTCGAACGGGTTCTCGTTGATGTACTGCGGCGCGCCGTTGAACATCGCGACGCGGTAGTTGCCGGCGTACGAGCCGACGTTGCCGCCGATGCGGCCGACGTTGCCGGTCAGCGCGGCCAGCAGGAAGATCGACCGGTCCTTGTTGTCGTTGTTGAAGAACTGGTTCGGTCCCATGCCGACCGCGAACAGCGTCGTGCCCGGACTCTCGGCGAACCGCCTCGCCAGCGACTCGATCGCCGCCGCGGGCGCCCAGGTCAGTTCCTCGGTGGTCTTCGGATCGAAGTGGGCCACGTACTCCCAGGTCAGGTCGTAGACGGTCCGGCACCTGACCTTGGTGCCGTCCTGCAGCGCGACCTCGACGGTGCCGGTCAGCTGCGGGTCGCCGATCGGCGACTGCGCGCCGGTCTGGTCGCGCGTGATCGCCTTCGGCGCGTTGGTCCCGGCGTCCCACCACACGTAGTCGCCCCAGTCCTTGCGCATCTCCTCGGTGATGATCATGTCCTTCTGCAGACCGGGCGGCGGCGCCTTCTCGCCGGCCTTGAGGACCCTGGTCTGGTTGGACAGGGCGGCGAGCTCGCCGCCGAACACGTCGGCGGCGCGCAGCAGCTTCAGCGTGTCCATGCGCACGAGCAGCGGCAGGTCGGTGAAGCGCTTCACGTAGTCGGCGTCATAGAGCTTGTCGCGCATGACGACGTGGGCGAACCCCGTCGCCAGCGCGCCCGAGACCCCGGGCCGCACGACCAGCACGTCGTCGGCCTTGCTCGAGGTCGACGAGTACTCGCACGCGATCACGACGATGCGCGTGCCTTTCGCGCGCGCTTCGGTGAGCCAGTGCGAGTCCGGCATCTTCGTCGCGATCCAGTTCATGCCCCACACGACGACGGTCTTCGCGTGCTCGACGGCGTTCAGGTCGAACTCGACGGTCTGCTGGCCGGTGACCATCGGGTGGCCGGGCGGCAGGTCGGTGTGCCACGAGTAGTTGTCGAAGCCCCGGCTGCCGATCGCCTGCTCGGCGTCGACGCCGCGCAGCTTGCTGTCGAGCAGGGCCATGGCATTGGCCATGCGGTAGTGGCCGAAGACGCGCGTGATGCCGAGCAGCGGCATGCCGCCGCGGAACTTGAGCATCTGCGTGCCGGCCCCCTTCGCGGCCGCGATCGTCTCGGGGTAGTAGTGCTGCTTCTCGAGCAGTCTGGCGCCCGGTTCGCCACTGTAGGTCTTGGCGATGTTTACGAGCGCCTTGGCGACGAGCGCCGCCGCCTCCTCGTGCGAGACGCGCGTCCAGTTGTCGCGCGCTCGGTTGAAGAACTCACGCGGCGGCAGGCCGTCCTCGCCGCGCGGGAAGCCCTGCTCGACCCAGCGCTTCCAGCCCTCGCGCACCATCGGATGGCGCACGCGGCGATCGCCGTAGAAGCGGCGCGTCAGGGCGAGCCCCTTCTGGCAGACACGCGGGTCCCAGCGGTGCGAAGCGATCTGCTTGCCGTCGGCGTCGGTCGCCTCTCCGTACTTCATGCTGGGACCGATGCGTGTGACGATGCCCGAACGCACATAGGCGTGCAGCAGGCAGTTGTGCGTGTCGTTGGGCGCGCACAGGAAGGTGAACCTGCTGTCGTACTTCCACAGGTCGCGATAGACCTTCTCCCAGTCGCGGTTGGGGTAGTGATCCAGCGGGTTCTGCGTCTCCTGACCGAAACCCCAGGTGTCGATCGCCGACGCGGCGAACGCCCCGTATCCGGCCGCACTGATACCCTGCAGGAACTTCCGGCGGCTGAGATCGCTCATGGCTTCCCTTCCCAGGTTCTGAGGAATGTGACGAGGTCTTCGATCTCCTGCGGCGACAGGGCCCGCTGGGTCGGCGAACCCGTCCCGAAGGCGACCATCGTCGTGCCGCGCCGTCCGCGGCGGATCGTCTCGAAGAGGTAGGTGTCGGTGGCGCTGGCGAGCAGCGCGGGATTGCGCAGCGCCAGCCCTTCGCCACCGCGGCCCTCTGGCCCGTGGCAGGAGGCGCAGCTCGCGGCAAACAGGCGTTGCCCCGCGGCGACGTCGCCCTTGGCCCAGCGGCGCGGCTTCGGGTCGGGCTCCTGCCGCACGCCACCCAGCGTGCGCAGGAAGGCCACGACCTCGCGGATCTCGTCGGGCCGCAGGCCGCCTTCCTTCTCGCCCCAGGCCGGCATGCGCCGTCCGGGCCGCCCGTGCGTCACCGTATCGACCAGGAACTCGTCACTGGCGACGGCGAGGAAGTCGGGATTCCCGATCGCCGGGAACGGCGCCGCAGCCGGGTCGTAGCGCCTGCCCTCGCCGGCCGGGCCGTGGCAGGCCGCGCAGAAGGTCCCGTAGAGAGTCGCGCCATCGCGCGCGAACTCGCGCCCACCGAGGCGCAGGGCGCGCACGCGGTCGCGCGGCCACAGGGCCTCGGGCGCCGCGGTCCTGCGCAGCGACAGCATGTAGAGCGTCAGCAGCTCGATCTGCGGCTCGGTCAGACCGAGCGCCGGCATCTGCGAGCCAGGCACGACGCGCGCCGGATCGCGGAAGTGCTCGGCGAGCCAGTTGGCCACGGTCTTCTCGCCGCGCACGCCGCGGAAGTCCGTCTGGCCGGGGTCTTTCGTGCCGACGAACGAGAGGTCGGGACCGTCGTCGCCGCCGACACCGTTTTCTTTGTGGCATCCGCGGCAGCCCAGGGAATGGAACAGCGCCTTCGCCTCGAGCAGGCCCGGCGCGCCGATGCGTGACTGCAGGTAGGCGTCGATCGCGCCGCGGTGGTCGGCCGGGATCTCGCCGAAGCACACCTGCCACGGCAGGCCGCCGACCGGCTGGCCGGCCGCCGCGAGCTGCCGGTTGCGCAGGTGCACGTCGTACCAGTCGGCCGGCACGCCGCGCGTGCCGATGCGCGAGATGTCCGGCCCCTCGCCGCCACCGGCACCGCCCGGCCGCAGCGTCCCGCCGCGACCATCGATGCGGTGGCAGGCGAGGCAGTCGTACTGCTCGAACAGGCGCCGGCCGACCTCCAGGCTCGACTGGCTCGGGACCTCGAGGTGCGTGTGGCACGACCCGCAGCCCGCATAGAAATACCTAGGCGGGATCATGGGTTCGGGCCAGTGGGCAACGTTGCCGTGCGCGTCGTCGCGCGTCGTGGCGCGGCCCTGGCCGCCATGGCAGGCCGTGCAGCCCATCTCGCTGGCCTCGTGCACGACCGCGGGGTGTCGGCCGTAGACCGGATCGTGCGGCAATCCCGTCTCGCCGGGCGCCATCCCGACGTGGCAGCTGATGCAGCGGTCGGTTGCGTCCAGTTCCTTGACGACGATCTGTCGGAGCTGGATGTCGAGCGGTTGGCCAGCGAGGTTCTCCGCCACGTGGACCTGCGACTGCCGCCACTCCGCGAAGATGGTCTCGGTGAGGGCAGCCCAGACGAGGACCACCAGCGAGCCTGCGCTCGACCAGAGCAGGAGATGTTTGTTGGCTTGCATGGCCTAGTGTCCCGGCCACTGGCTCGGCGACCAGTAGAACTCCCAGTTCGGCCCGCGGAACCAGGTGCCGACCACCGTGAGCACGATGAACCCGGCCATGAAGCAGGCGAACAGACCGAGCGCGCCTGCGCGCGTCGAATCGAAGCGCTTCACGACCCACACGGACCAGATGCCGTAGAGCACGGTCAACACCGTGCCCGGATTGAGAAGTATGATCAGCAGCTGCGGGCACCCCGGCCACCACTGTTGGAGCCAGCCGAAGCGGATCGCAACGGCCTCGACCACGAGCACCGCCGCGAGCCCGTAGGCAGCGGACATCGCGACGAGCCGGCCGCCGCCGGAGCCACCGAACCACAGACCCGTGCCAGCCTTCTCGCGGTCGAGATACGGGATCAGCGCCAATCCGAGCAGTGTGATCATCGGGATGCCGATGCCGCCCATGAACGCCGAGTGCGCGACGAGTTCCTGCAGGCCCAGGAAGTACCAAGGCGCTTTGGCGGGGTTCTCCGGCACCAGCGGATTGGCGATCTCCTTGAGCGGCGCGTCGATGAACAGGCTCAGCAGGACGCACAGGAAGATCGTCAACATGAACACCGCGGCCTCGGCGTAGAACAGGTGCGGCATCGACGGCACCGTGTTCTCGGGCGGATTGCCGACGGCAGGCGTGCGGCTTTTGACGACTGCCGCGAGCGAGTAGGTCTTGGCGGGCGCCTCGGTGAAGACCGGGAAGGTCCTTCGCTCGGGCGGCGGCAACCGCACATCGACGTCCGCGGGCCGGGCCAGGCCGCCGTCCTTGCGCACGCGCCAGAAGTGCACGGCCACCAGGAAGCACAGCACGAGCGGCAGGATCAGCACGTGCAGCAGGTAGAACCGGATCAGCGCCTCCTCGCCGACCTCGTCGGATCCGAGCAGGATCAGCTTCTGCAGGCCGCCCGGATCGAACTGCTGCGTGATGCCCAACGCGTCGGTCACCTCTCGCGGTGACTGCGCGATGTTGGCGCCGATCGTGATCGCCCAGTACGCGAGTTGGTCCCACGGCAGCAGGTATCCGGTGAAGCTCAATCCCAGCGTCACTGGCAGCAGCAGCATGCCGATGACCCAGTTGAACTCCCGCGGCTTGCGATAGGACGCCGTGAAGAACACACGCGCCATGTGCAGCAGTACGCCCACGACCATGATGTTGGCCGCCCACCGATGGATGTTGCGCAGGAAGTGGCCGGTCGGAACGACGAAGTGGATGTCCTTGATCGACTGGTAGGCGACGTCGGGATACGGCTTGTAATAGAACATCAGCAGGACGCCGGTCACCACGGTCACCAGGAAGGAGCCGAGCGTGATCATCCCGAGCCCCCAGGTGGTCGACCACTTCAGGCTCCACCGGTGCGTGCGCACGCTGTGCAGGTGCAGGAAGACGTTCTGGAAGACGAAGTTCGAGCGGCCGCGGTCCGAGTCCGGCCGGCCGCCGCGGAACATCGTCTCGAGGAACCGGCGCGGGATCCGCTTCAGGTTGTCGGCGAAGCGCCCCAACGCCGGGCCGCCATCGGTCTCGGTGGGCAAGCCGCTCACACGCTCACCTTCGTGCCCGCCGGCACGACCTTGCCTTCGTCGACGAGAACCGCGCCGCCGCCGGCCGACGACACCGACAGCCACGCGAGCGCCTTCGGCGCCGGGCCGCGGACCACGTCGCCGTTGGCGGCGAACCTGGAGCCATGGCACGGGCAGTCGAAGCCGGACTCGACCGGCTTGACGACGCAGCCGAGATGCGTGCAGATCGTCGAGATCGCGTGGACCGAGTCGCCGTCCTTGAAGATCGCGACCGACCGCCCGGGCGGCACGAACGGCTGCCCGGGCAGCAGCGACGGCGGTAGGACGACCTTGAACTTCTTGGACGCCGACGGCAACACCGCGACCTTCGGCAGGCGGGCAGAGCCCAGCAGCGCGAACCCGCAGGTTCCGCAGGCCAGCGTCGTCGCCGCAGTGCCGAGGAAGTCGCGGCGCGCGGTGAGTTCGGGATCGAGGCGCGACGGAGTCGCGGACGGTTTCGGTTCCTGGCTCATCGGGTTCTCCAGTCCACGCGGAACTGCACACGTTCCATGCTGATGGCTTGGGTCGGGCACCGCTGCCCCCACAGGGCGCAGCGGATGCAGCGATCCTCGTCCTTGAGGATCGCCGAGTTCTCGGCGCGGTCCGCGTCCGCGCCCAGCGTGCCGGCGATCGCCGCGTCGAGTTCACCGGTAGGTGCCAGCCAGGCGAGCGGCACGAGCTTCAGGCACAGCGTCGGGCAGACGTCGACGCAGCCGCCGCACAGGACGCAGCGCGTTCCGTCGAACACGGGGGTCACGCCGCAGTCGAGGCAGCGCGACGCCTCGCGCTGCGCGGACGCCGGCGAGAGACCGAGTTCCACCTGGGTCGCCGCGGACACGAGGCGCTGCGCGGGCTCGAGCGTCGGGATCTCGGCGCGCCGGATCTTCTCGTAGCCGGGTTCGCGGTCGTAGCGCTCGAGCGGCAGGTGGGCCGTCAGCGCCGCCGCGGCGAGCTTGCGGCCGGTGACCCAGGCGTAGATCGAACGCGCCGCCATCTTGCCCGACGCGACCGCGTCGATGACCAGGCGCGGGCCGGTCGCGAGGTCGCCGGCGACGAACACGCCCGGTGCGGTCGACATCAGCGACTCGGGGTCGACCTTCGGCCAGCCCGGACGGAACTGCTGCACGTCCTGGCCGCCGCGCTCGAGGAACGACAGGTCGGTGGTCTGGCCCGCGGCAATCAACACCGTGTCGCACGCGACCGGCAGGCGCTGCGCATCGTCGTAGACGGGCGCGAACCGGCGGTCCTCGTCGTAGACACGCAAGCAGCGGCGGAAGGACACGCCGGTCACCCTGCCGTCGCTGCCGCGCGCGATCTCGAGCGGGCCCCAGCCGTTGAGCCGCTCGATGCCTTCCTCGTCGCCTTCCACGATCTCGACGGTGTCGGCCGGCATCTCCTCGAGCGTCTCGAGCGCGACGAGCCGGACGCGGCGGCCGCCGCCGAGCCGCTTCGCCGTGCGCGCGGCGTCATAGGCGACCTGGCGGATGGCCGTGCGCGCCACGTCGTAGGCGACGTTGCCGCCGCCGATGACGACCACGTCCGAGCCGAGCGCGACGGGCTCGCCGACCGCAACCGCACGCAGCAGGTCGACGCCGCCGAACACCCCGGGGCCCGCCTCGCCGGGCAGCGCGAGGCCCCGGCTGCGCTTGGCGCCGACCGCGACGAGCACCGCCTTGTGCTGCTGGCGCAGCGCCTCGAACGTCACGTCCTTCCCGACGGTGACGCCGAGCCTGAGTTCGACGCCGAGCGCCTCGATGACCGCGACCTCGCGCCGGATCAGCTCGCGCGGCAGCCGGTAGGCCGGCACGCCGACCGCCAGCATGCCGCCGGGCACGCGCTCGACCTCGTAGACGACCGGCCGGAAGCCCATCAGCGCGAGGTCGTGCGCGGCGGACAGGCCGGCCGGGCCGCCGCCGATGATGCCAACCGAGATGCCGTCGACCTTCGGGAACGTGCCGGCGAAGGCGCGCAGCAGCGCGGCCATCTCCTCGGCGTCGGCGCCGACCTCGGGCACGTGCGCCTGCAGCTGCCGCCACACCTGATCGCGTTCGCGCGTATCGATGCCGCCCTGCTCGCAGGCGAACCGCTTCAGCGCGCGGATCGCGATCGGCCGGTCGGCCGCGACGAAGGCGCCGTCGGCGTCCGTGCGCGGGATCTTGCCGCGGCGGCAGGCGGTCTCGCACGGGGCGCCGCAGATCCGGCCGCAGATCGACGCAAACGGGTTGGGGCCGCGCGCGATCAGGTAGGCTTCTTCGAACCGTCCGTCCGCGATCGCGCGCACGTAGCCGCGCGCGTCCGTGTGCACCGGGCACGCCGCCTGGCACGACACGAGATCCCGGTGATGCCGCTCCGTCGGGACCGCGAGTTGCAGCGGCGCAGCGCTCATCGGGCCGACCATCCTCGCCAACCGTGGCGCGCGAGGTCCGCCGCCGTGGTCGTCTCCAGGAAGCGGTTCAGGGAGCCGCGCACGAGCTTCCAGCGGTCGTGCACCGGGCAGGGCGACGACCGGCCGCACAGCCTCGTGCCGCGCAGCACGCAGATCGGTTGCGTGACCTGCGGGTCGAAGGCCACGATCGCGTCGACCAGGCGGATGCGCGCGGCTGAGGCCTTCAGCCGGTAGCCGCCCTTCGCGCCCGGCTTGCCGACCAGGAGCTGCGCGCGTGTCAGTACACGCAGCAGCTTGCTGAGGTA
>VGXW01000100.1 GCA_016873195.1 Planctomycetota bacterium
AAAACGCTGCAGGTCGCCGACATCTGGCCCGGCACACCCTCGAGCGGCGCCAGCGGGTTCGCCTTCGACGGCGCCCAATGGACCTACTTCAGCGCCAACGACGGCAGCACCGGCTACGAGCTGTGGCGCACCGACGGCACGGTCGCGCAGCGCTGCAGCGACGTCCAGCCCGGGGTCCACGATTCCTTCCCGGTGGTGCTCGGCTTCGCCGGCGGCTCCTGCGTGTTCACGGCGCTGCACGGTCCGAACGCCGTCGAGCTCTACCGGAGCCAGGGCACCGCCTCGCAGCTCGTGCGCGACCTGCGGCGCGGCGACAACGGCAGCAGCGCGCCCCAACACATCACGGCGCAGGCCGACGGCCGCTTCTTCTTCTCCGGCGTCCGCGGCGCGCTCGGCCGCGAGGCCTGGTTCAGCGACGGCTCGCCGGGCAGTGCCCTGTTCCTCGTCGACACCTACGCCGGTTCGGTCGGCGGCCTCGGCCCCAGCACGCGCGCGGCGAGCTGGCAGAACTACACGTTCTTCAACAACCTGCCCGGCTCGCGGCTGTGGCGCACCGCGGGCACCGTGCCGAGCACGAACCAGATCCCGAACGTGCAGGTCGCCTACGCCGACCTCGTGCCGTTCGCGGGCAAGCTCTACTTCGACGCGAGCACGATGGCGACCGGCGAGGAGCTGTGGATGCTCGACAGCCCGCTCGTGGCACCGGTGCTGCTGAAGGACGCGATGCCGGGCGGCGGCGGCTCGATCCGCGAGCTCACCGTGGCCGGCAACCGGTTGTTCTTCTCGGCGCAGGACCCGACCAGCCAGCCCGGCTACGGCAACCTGTGGGTCAGCGACGGCACGCCGGCCGGCACGCAGCGCGTGTTCACGCACGGTCTGCCCGGCACCGAACCGCAGTTCCTGCGCGCGTTCGGCCGCCAGGTCGTGTTCAGCCTCGGCCTCGCGCCGCAGCTGTGGATCAGCGACGGCACCGCGGCCGGCTCGGTGCCGCTGGGTTCCTTCGCCGGGAACCACGAACGGGTCGTCGCGGGCGACAGGCTGTTCCTCGCCGGCGAAGTGCCGGGCGGCGGCACCGGGGTCGAGCTGTTCGTCTGCGACGGTGCCGCGATCACCCTGGTCAAGGACGTCCGGCCCGGCAGCGCCTCTTCGGACCTCTACGGCCTGTGCGCGTTCGGCGACGGCGTGCTGTTCGTCGCCGACGACGGCGTGCACGGTTTCGAGCTCTGGAAGAGCGACGGCACGGCCGCCGGCACGCAGCTCGTGATCGACCTGCGGCCGGGCGCCGCGTCGAGCTGCCCGCCGAGCGGTTGGAACGGCACCACGGGGGACGGCTTCGTCCATGCGCCGGGAGGTGCTGCGCGCGCGGTGTTCGTCGCCGACGACGGCGCGACCGGCATGGAGCTCTGGCGCACCGACGGCACGGCCGCCGGCACGGCGCTGCTCGCCGACCTGCAACCCGGAAGACTCGGCTCGTGGCCGGGCAAACCCGCGCGCTGCGGCGCCCAGCTCGTCTTCGCCGCGACGCAGACCGAAGCGGCGGCGCCGGTCGGCCGCGAGCTCTTCGCGATGCCCGCGATGGCGACCGCCGAGCCGGTCGGCTCGCCGTGCGCCGCGGCGCTCGCTGACGTGCCGCTCGCGCGCGGCGTCGGTGCGCCGGCACTCGGCAACGCGGCGTTCGCGCTGCGCGTGTCGGGCACGCCGAACACGCTCGCGGTGCTCGCGCTGGGCTTCCCGGCCGACCAGTCGCAGGCGCCCTGCGAGGTGCGCTTCGCCAATCCGCTGTTCACTCTCGTCACGGTGACCTCCGCGCAGGGGCAAGGCCAGCTCGGCGCCGGCATCCCCGGCAGTCCGGCCTTCGCCGGGCTGCGCCTCACCGCCCAGTGGGGCGTGTTCGAGAACGGCGGACCCTATCTCGGGGTCGCCGCGCTCAGCAACGGCGTCGACCTCGTGATCGCCGCGCAGTAGCACCGGCCGGGTGCTCCGGCCATTGACGATCCGCACGCGCTCGACGAACGTCCCGACACCGTGTCCGGCCCGCCCAGCACGCTCTCGCCCGAAGCGCTCGAGGAGCGCGCCGCGATCGCCTTCCTCGAGCGCTTCGTCGCCGGCGCCGCCGACGGTCGCAGGCGGTCGCTCGCCGCGTGGCTCGCCGACTTCCCGGCCTTCGAGGCCCGCATCGCGCACGAGTGGCTGCTGCTGACCGGCCAGGCGCCCGACGCGGCCGTTGCCGCCGCACCAGCCGGCCCGCCGCCGGCCGACGGAGCGGGGCAGATCGGCCCCTACCGGCTGCTCGGCGAGCTCGGGCGCGGGGCGCAGGGCACCGTCTACCTCGCCGAGGACGCGCGGCTGCAGCGGCGCGTCGCGCTCAAGGTGCTCGCGCCCGACGTCGCCGCGCTGGCGGGCCCCGCGACGCTGCGCTTCCTGCGCGAGGCCGAGGCGATCGCGCGGCTCGAGCACCCAGGCCTCGCGACCGTCTACGAGACCGGTCGGGCCGGCGAAACCGCGTGGATCGCGATGCGCTACGTGGCGGGCGGCAGCCTGCAGCAGCGGCTCGCGGAACGGCGCGCCGCCGGGGCCGGGCCGCCGTGCACCGCCGGCGAGATCGCCGCCGCCGTGCGGCTCGCGGAGCGCGCCGCGCGCGCCCTCGCCGCAGCCCACGACGCGGGCATCGTGCACCGCGACGTCAAACCCGCGAACCTGCTGCTGGCCGCACCCGACGAGCCGGTGCTCGTCGACTTCGGCCTCGCCGCCGACTCGCGCGCGACGACGCCGACGATCACCGCGCCCGGGGCCGTATTCGGCACGCTGGTCTACCTGCCGCCCGAGCGGCTCGCCGGCGCACCGTCCGACGCGGGCGGCGACGTCTACGCGCTCGGCGTCGTGCTGTTCGAGATGCTCGCGCTGCGCCGGCCGTTCGCGGCCGAGGTGCTGGCGCACGAGCTGCAGGCGATCGTCGAACGGGAGCCGCCCGACGTGCGCACGCACAACCCGGCGGTGCCCAACGACCTCGCGATCGTCGTCGCGACCGCGATCGCGCGTTCGCCGCGCGACCGCTATGCGACGGCCGCCGCGTTCGCCGACGACCTCGCGCGCGTGCTCGCCCTGCAGCCGGTCGCCGCGCGGCCGGCCTCCGCCGCGCTGCGGCTCTGGCGCTGGGCGCAGCGCAACCCGGGGCTCGCGCGCAGTATCGCGGCGCTGCTGCTCGTGCTCGTCGCGGGCCTGCTCGTCACGACGTGGCTGTGGCGCCACAGCGAGCGCGCGCTCGGCGACGTGAAACGGCTGGCCGATCTCAAGCTCGCCCGCGAACTGATCGCGCGGGCCGACACGCTGTGGCCGGCGCGACCCGAACGGTTGCCCGCCCTGCTTGCCTGGCGCCGCGAACTGCTGGCGCTGCGCGAACGGCTGCCGGACCACCAGCGCCGCCGCCAGCTGCTGCCCGCCGCTTCGGCCGACCCGGCGGCGAGCTGGGAGGCCGAGCAGCTCGACCTGCTGCTCGCCGCCCACGCGCAGCTCGCCGCGCTCGGCGCCGACGTCGAACGCCGCAGCGCCCGCGCGGCGGCGCTCGCGCACGACACGATCGAGGTCCCCGGTCCGGCCTGGGCCGCCGCGGCGGTCCGCATCGCCGCCGACCCGCGCTTCGCCGGCCTCGCGCTGCGGCCGCAGCTCGGCCTCGTGCCGCTCGGCCCCGACCCGCACAGCCGGCTCGAGGAGTTCGCGCACGCGCCGTCGGGCACGGTGCCCGAACGCGACCCGGCGACCGGTGCCCTGCGCCTCGGCGACGACAGCGCGCTGGTGCTCGTGCTGATCCCGGGCGGCAGCACCGTGCTCGGTGCCGAGCCGGCAGCGCCCGCCGACGGCCGCGCCGCGAACGTCGACGCCGAGGCACCCGCCGAGCACGGGCCGTGCTTCACGGTCGCGATGCGGCCGTTCTTCCTGTCGCGTTGCGAGCTGACGCAGGCGCAGTGGCAGCGGCACACGGGGCAGAACCCATCGTGCTACCGGCCCGGCGGCGGACTCACGAAGATCGACAGCGTGCGGCACCCGGTCGAACTCGTGACGTGGGAGCAGTGCGACCGGGTGATGCGCCAGCTCGACCTCTGCCTGCCGACCGAGGCGCAGTGGGAGCACGCCTACCGCGCCGGCACGCGCACGCCGTTCCCGTACGGGCCGGAGCCGCAGTCGCTGCGCGGCCACGAGAACCTCGCCGACGTCACCGCGCGCGACCGCGGCAGCAACCGGCGGTTGCGTTTCGTCGAATGGCTCGACGACGGCTGCCTCGTGCACGCGCCGGTCGGCTCGTTCGCGCCGAATCCGTGGGGCCTGCACGACATGGGCGGCAACGTCAAGGAGTGGTGCGACGACTCGTGGGAGGACTACGCCGCAGTCGCGCCGCGGGCCGGCGACGGGCTGCGCCGCGGCAGCTACGACGAGTACCGCATCGTGCGCGGCGGCAGCTTCTCGAGCTGGATCGACGACGCGCGCGCTTCGGCGCGCGGCGGCGTGCCGAGGAACACGAGCGGCCCCGAGGCCGGGGTGCGGCCGGCGCGCGCGATCGAGTAGCCGCCTTCACTCGGCGCACAGCCGCAGCACCGGGTCGCTGCGCAGCCGTTCGCGCAGACGCTGCCACCGCTTGCGGCACGCGTCCTCGCCGAGCCCGAGCAGCAGCCCGGCCTCGGCGTGCGCGAGGCCCTCGAGGCCGACCGCGGCGAGCAGCGCCCGGTCGTCGCCGTCGAGCGAATCGATGCGCGCGCGGCAGGCCTGCGCCGCCTCGTCGTTCGCCGTGCGCCGGCTGATCGTCGTCACCGTGTCGAACACGCCCGGCAGCTGCGAGTCGCCGCCGCTGCGGCGCACCGGGCCGAGCGGATCGCGGCCGAGCTCACGCAGCGCCTCGAGCCAGACCCGGTTCGCGAAGCCGAACAGCCACTGCCGGAAGGTGCCGCGCTGCGGGTCGAAGTCGCGCGCGCGCAGGCAGGCGCGCAGGCCGACCTCCTGCACCAGGTCCTCGGGAGCGAGCCGCGCGCGCAGGGCCCGGCCGATGCGGCAGGCCGCCCACGCGTGCAGCGCCGCTGCCTGCGCCGCGAACTGCTCCGCGAACCAGCGGGTGGTTTCGTCGGGCGTGGGGGAGGCGGGGATCACGGTGCGGGAGGATACCTCGTCGCGCAGGCCGGTGGCGCGTGCCCGACAGCGCCGTGACCGGCGCCGCCGGTGCCGGCGGCACACCTGCGACGAGATCGGGGCGGCCGCCTACCCGCGGCCCGACAGCGCCGGGTTGTGCCGCGCCAGCCAGCCCTGCAGCCCCTGCTGGTCCAGCATCGCGCGCGCAGCGGGCCAGCCGACCGGAACCCCGGTGCGCAGCGTCTCGAGCACGCGCACGATCGCGAGCGCGACCTCGGCGGTCTGGCCGAGCTGCGCCTGCTGCACGAAGTCGATCGCGTCGTAGAGCACCGCGTTGGCCTCCGCGAACGTCAGCGGCGCGGCGCTCTTCGCCGCGGGCCAGTCGACGCGGCCCGCCGTGTCGTTGACGTGGCTCAGCACCAGGAACGTCGCGCGGCCGATCAGCTTGAGGTTGCTCGGGCTCACGTTGGTCATCGTGTTGCCGACGATCCGGCCGAGCCGGGCCATCACGACCGTCGAGTGCGCGTTGAGCAGGATCTTCAGCGCGATCTGCCGCCGCAGCGCCAGCGGGTCTGGGCCGGAGCCGAGCGCCACGTCGACGACGGCAGCACCCGCCGGCCGGTTCGCCGGAGCGCGGTCGCCGACGCGGATCACCGCCAGCGCAGCGCCGCGCTGCGCGCACAGCGCGGCGAAGCCGTGTTCCCGGCTGCCTGGCTCGGTCAGCGCCCGGCGCTCGCCGTCGACGAGCGCGAGCACGCCGAGGTCGCCGCGGCGGGGGCCCCGCCGTTCCACGTTGCCGGGCGAGAAGCCGAAGTCGTAGTGCAACTCCTGTTCGTCGGTCGCTTCGGCGAGGCTCTTCAGCGCCGCGCGGCGCAGCCACGGATCCTCGATGCGTTCGAAGTGCGGCAGGTAGCGCGCGCGCTGCAGGCCGCGGAACGGCCGGCCCAGGAACGCGGTCCACGCCGCTCGCGCATCCTCGCCCTCGGTCCAGACCTGCACCCAGCAGCGGCGTTCGGCCGCGTGCTGCTTGTCGAGCGGGTACAGCCGGAACGTCGGGCTGCGTTCGGTGCAGTCGACGAACACGGTGATCATCGCCGCGCGCGCGAAGTAGGTGCTGAAGTGCCCGCCCGCGTAGGTCGCGGCCTCGAGCTCGGTGCAGCGCGCGAGGTCCGGCACGGCCGCGGTCACCGCCGAGCGCACGGCGGCGAAGTCGCGCAGCCGGCCCGGGATGCCGGGCGAGCCGGCGAAGCCGAGTCCGGCGACGGCCGCGGGCGGCAGGTGGTGGCGCAGCACGCGCAGCGCCGCCTCCTCGAGCACCGCGCCGAGCACGAACGTCTCGATCGTGGTCGCCTGCATGCGCGTCGATCCGGCGATCGCCTGCGGCCCGGTCGCGAGCGGGATGCGCGTGATGCCGGGTTCGTCGAGCACGAGCCGGCAGCGGTCGAACGGCCGCAGCAGTTCGTCGGGGTTGTTGTAGAGGAAGTAGAGGTGCCGCCGCGCCGCGGCCGTTTCGTCGGGCCCGTACTGCGCGCGCGCCGCCAGCATCGTGCCGATCACCGACGAGGTCTCGCCGCCCTCCGTCACGCAGACAACCACGTCGCCGCGCCGGATGCCGTGGTCCTCGAGCTGCAACCTGCCGAGCTGCAGCAGATCCTCGAAGCCCTCCAGCGACGACACCAGCGCGCGGTCGGCGCCGGTCATCTCGCCGGTGAGCCGGTCCGCGTAGTCCGCGGGCGCGCCGACGCTGCTCGCCTTGCGCCAGAACGGCCGCCAGAACGTGCTCTCCATCTGCTTGGCGAGCCGCCCGGTCGCGCCGCAGCCGTAGACGTAGATCCGGTGGCCCGCGAGCACCGCGTCCGCGATCGCCGCGGCGGCCTGTTCGAGGGCCTGCGGTGCCTGCGCGAGTTCCTCGCACTTCTTCTCGAGGTCGTCGTCGACGGACAGCACCGCGCGCAGCGCCGCGGCGGCGTCGCGCCCGGCCAGGCCGCCGAGGTCCCAGGTCCGCGGGTGCCGCTGTTCGGTCAGCAGCGTGTGCAGGTGGAACTGGGTCTTGTGCTGCACGTAGTCGAGCGACTCCGCGGAGGGGCGCAGCGCGAGCAGGTCGAGGATGCCGGGCATGCGCGGAGCCTCGCGCGGCCCGCCGCAAGGTGCAAGGGCACAGCCGCCGCCCCGCCGGTGCGTTCCCGTGCGGCAGCGCCCATAATCGACGCATGCTCGTGCGCGCAACGATCGCCGCGGTGCTGGCCAGCACCGTGCTCGGCCAGGATCCGGTCTGGAAGCTGCCCCCGCGCGGGGCCGCCGAGTACCGCCGCCAGCTCGGCGCGGCGAGCGGCGTCGCGCCGGACCGCCGCGCCGCCCAGGCGCTCGTCCCCGGCGACAAGGTCCCGCCCGGCTTCTTCGCGCACCTGCTGCCGGCTCCCTGGCTCTGCGAGGGCGAACTGACCGCGGAGCGCACCTCGATCGGCGATCCGGTGCGCGACCTGCGCGACGTGCTGCGCCACGTCGCCTTCGACCTGCGCACGGGTGCCCAGGTGAAGATGCGGCTGCCGCGGCTCGTGCCGTTCGGCGACCTCGTGCTCACCGGCAAGGTGCCGCCGCCCGACGCGGCCGGCCTGCAGCAGTTCGTGCTCGCGGTCGCGACCGCGGAGCCGGAGCCAGCACCGGGCGAAGGCAAGGGCGAACTCGGCACCTACGTGCGGCCGCTCTGCAAGTACGACGCGAGCGGCGAGGTCACGATCACGCGGACCTGGGATCCCGCGCGCTCGGTCGTGTCGTCGTTCCGCGGCGAACTCACGCTCTGGTTCGAGGAGAGCAAGAACCAGTGGCGCAAGCTCGTGGTCAAGGACCAGTGGGACCTGGTCGCGGTCCACGACAACCAGGATGCGGAGTTCCGCGCCGCGGTGGCCAAGGCGATCCGCGACGGGGCGAAGTGGATCCACAAGGAGTTCGGCGCGTTCGGCAAGAACTACATGGCCGATGCGAAGGGCCGGCAGCGCAGCTACGGCAGCGGCCGCATCGCGCTCGGTCTCCTGACGATGCTGCACGCCGACCTGCCGCGCGACGACCCGGTCGTCGTCGGCGCGTTCGCGGAGCTGCGGCGGCGCGAACTGATCGACAGCTACACGCTCGGGGTCGCCTTGATGGCGATGGCGGCGAAGTACGCGCCGCCCGGCGAGATCGACCTCGTGCGCTCGGGCACGCTGCCGGGCCCGGCACCGCGCGTGCTGTCGCCGGAGGACAAGGAACTCGCGGCGCGCTGGCTCGAGCGGCTGCGCCAGAACCTCGACACGCGCGTCGATGCGGCCTACCGGCTGCGGTTCAACTACGTGCCCGGCCCGCGCTGGGACAACTCGGTCCATCAGTACGGCCTGCTCGGGCTCGACGCCGCGGACCTGTGCCGGCTCGACGTGCCGGTCACGCTGTGGCGCGCGGCGGCGAACCACCTGATCGAGGTGCAGTGCCGCCCGGGGCCGGAGCTGCAGCTCGAACTCGTGACGCACCGCGAACTGCGCGCCGGCGACGCGGCGGCGAAGACGACGCGCGCGGCCGTGCCGCGGATCGAGGCGCGCGGTTATGCCTACCAGGGTCCGGCGGCGCCGGGTTACGGCAGCATGACGACGGCGGGGCTGACGGGACTGGCGCTGGCGAAGGCCGGGCTCGTGCGGCGCGGGCTGCCGAAGGCCGACGTGATGCCGAAGCTCGAGCTGGCGCTGCAGGGTGGGTTCGCCTGGCTCGCCGCGAACTTCCACGTGCGCAGCAATCCGGGCTTCGTCGGCCGCGCGCACGCGCACTGGTACTACTACCTCTACGGGCTCGAGCGGGCCTGCGAGCTGTCCGGCGTGGCGCTCGTGCAGGGCCGGGACTGGTACTACGAGGGGGCGCTGCAGCTGCTCGGCCGGCAGCAGCGCAACGGCGCGTTCCCCAGCGACACGCCGAGCGGGTATGCGATCGATTCGACGAGCTTCGCGGTGCTGTTCCTGAAGAAGGCGACGATGCCGGCGGCGACGGGGCGGTGAGGGGCGGCGCCGGCCGATGCGTCACCCCTGGCCAGCGGGTTTCTTGGGCGGCGCCGCCGGCACGGCGAGCACGCGCAGCACGCCGTCCACGGTGAACGCGATCCGGCGCGCGGCCGGGGCGACCGAGAGCCGGACCTCCTGACGTCCCCCGTCGTTCGAATCGTCCTGCGTCTCGAAGCGCGCAATCGGGTGGAACGAAGGCAGCTCGACGAGTTCCACGCGCAGCATCCGGGCCGGGCGCGGGTCGTGGTTGTAGTGCTCGGTCCACAGCACGACCTCGCGGGGCCCCAACGCCATCGTGGCTTGGGGCCAAGCTGCAGGTCCGGCCTGCCGCTCTTCGCCATCGACACGCACCTGCTGCTCCGAGCCGGCCACCCAGTCCACATGCTCATCGAGCGGCAGCACCATCTCGGGTTCTTCCGACCACGGTGGGTTGCTCGTGCGCAGCGCGAACCGGAAGGCGCCGTCACGCGAGAACGAATGCCAGTCCGGTTCGTGCACGCTCCGACCCTGATAGCCGCCGCCGACCACGACCCGCTTCCCGTCGAGGCTCCAGACGACAGTGTCGCCGCGCGCATCGAGTTCCTGCACGCGCCCGGGCGCGGCATCGACGAGCACCGCGCGCTCCACGCCGCGTGCAAACGCGAACGGGCCGCCGCCCGCAGCGAGCGCTGCGCGGGTGATGCCTTCGACCTCGTGCGGCAGCCGCCGGACCTCGCGCCGCGAGCCCGCGCGCAGCAGGCGCAGGTCGCCGGTCGTGACGATCCAGAACTCGTCGGCACTGTCCCCGGGAAGCAGCGCGCGCACGTCCTCGCGCGGCAGGTCGATGCGCTGCGGCTCGCCGCCTGCCGCCGGCACGACGACGATGCGGGTAGCCAGCCAGACCACGGCGAACCGACCATCGGGCGTCAGCGCGAGCCCGCGCGCGTGGCGGTCGACGAGCGGCTGGGACCGCGCGCTGTCGAACCAGGACACGACGCCTTCCCGGTCCGCGTACACGCACGGCGTCTCGCCCGGCGACTCCTCGCCGCGCAGCAGCTTCCTGGCCAGCACAGGATCCTCGTCGCGCCGATCGCGCGGCCACGGCTCGCCGACCGGCTTGCCGTCCTCGCAGCGCAGCCGATGCCAGTGCGACGTCGACAGGATCGCGTCCCGGTCGCGCAGCCGCACGTCGACGCATCCCGGCACCAAGAACCGCACCTCCGCGGGCTCCTTCGCGAGCGCGAACCTCCGCACCTCGCGCCCGTCGCTCGCGGCGTAGAGCACGAGTTGCCAACCGGACGCCTCGGTCTCGCGCAGGCCCAGCGCCACGAGACCCCGCGCTGCGTCCCCCGCGCCGCAGCGCACGGTGGTCGTCACCGCCCACCGCCATTCGCGCAGCACCTCGAGGCGGGGTGGCTCCTGCGCGTGCGCGGCCGCCGCGAACGCGAACAGCGCGCCACACGCCGCGGACCGGACCCCGAGCCTCATCGTCGGCATGCTACCGCGGCCGCGGGCCGGGCGATCCGCCCGCCGCCGTGCCCGCTCGGCGCCGCGCCGCGCCGGGAATCGGTAGGGCGCCTTGCGCCGCAGCGATAGACTGCCCGCCCAGAGCCATGAGCGAAGCCTTCGCGGAGCGGCCTCTTCCCAAACAACTGCAACCGCTCGCCGAACTCGCCTTCGACCTGCGCCTCAGCGGCAGCCACGTGGCGAGCAGCCTGTTCGAACGGCTCGATCCCGAGGCCTGGGACCGCACGCGCAACCCCTACACGATCCTGCTGCACGTGCCGCAGGAACGCCTCGAGGAGGCTGCGCGCGACCGCGCGCTGCAGGCCGAACTCGCCGACTGGCTCGCGCGGCGGCAGAAGGCGCTCGAGACCGAGGGCTGGTTCGAACGCAAGCACCAGGGCTCGCCGCTCGGCACCGTCGCCTACTTCAGCATGGAGTTCGGCCTCAGCGAGGCGCTGCCGATCTACTCGGGCGGGCTCGGCTTCCTCGCCGGCGACCACCTGAAGAGCGCGTCGGACCTCGACGTGCCGCTGGTCGGCGTCGGCCTGCTCTACCAGCAGGGCTACTTCCGTCAGGTGATCGCCGGCGACGGCCGCCAGCTCGAGGCGCTGCCGTTCAACGACCCCGGCAACCTGCCGGTGCGCCCCGTGGTGCTGCCCGACGGCCAGCGGCTGCGCGTGCGCCTGCCGCTGCCGGGCCGCACCTTGTGGCTGCGCACCTGGCAGGTGCGCGTCGGCCGCGTCACGCTCTACCTGCTCGACAGCAACGACCCGCTGAACGGCCCCTGGGACCGCGGCATCACCGCCGACCTCTACGCCGCGGGCGCCGACAAGCGCCTGCTGCAGGAGATCGTGCTCGGCGTCGGCGGCTGGCAGCTGCTCGAAGCGCTCGGCGTCGACCCGCAGGTCTGCCACCTCAACGAAGGCCACCCCGCGTTCGCGGTGCTCGAGCGCGCGCGGTGCTTCGCGCACGAGCACGAGGTGCCGTTCGACGTGGCGCTCGCGGCGACGCGCGCGGGCAACGTGTTCACGACGCACACGCCGGTCGCGGCCGCGTTCGACCGCTTCGACGCCGACCTGCTGCGGTGCTACGCGTCGCCGTGGCTCGAGTCG
Source organism: Planctomycetota bacterium (assembly GCA_016873195.1). Taxonomy (GTDB): domain Bacteria; phylum Planctomycetota; class UBA1135; order UBA1135; family UBA2386; genus VGXW01. The sequence goes on from VGXW01000100.1 coordinate 11,732, forward strand.
GCGGGCATCGGCATGGATCGGCTGCTGGCGATGGGCCGCAAGGATCCCGCGGACGCGCGCGAGCCGTTCCACATGGCCTACCTCGCGCTGCGCGGCGCGGGCTTCGTCAACGGCGTGAGCCGGCTGCACGGCCGCACCAGCCGCACCTTGTTCCGTTCGCTGTTCCCGCACTGGCCCGAGGCCGAGGTGCCCGTCGGCCACGTCACCAACGGCGTGCACGTGCCGACCTGGGACTCGGCGCCGGCCAACGAGCTGTGGTCGAAGGCCTGGCGCGGCCCCGGCCGCTGGCTCGCCGACCTGCCGACCGCGGCGGCGGCGGTGGCCGAACTCGACGATCCGACGATCTGGGACCACCGCGCCCGGGCGCGCGCGACGCTGGTGCGCTACGTGCGGGCGCGGCTGTCGCGGCAGCTGCGCGAGGGTGGTGCGGGCGACGCGGCGGTGCACCGCTGCCGGCACGTGCTCGATCCCAACGTGCTGACGCTCGGCTTCGCGCGGCGCTTCACCGAGTACAAGCGGCCGAACCTCGTGCTGCACGACCTCGAGCGCTTCGCGCGCATCCTGCTGCACGCCGAACGGCCCGTGCAGTTCGTCGTCGCCGGCAAGTCGCACCCCAACGACGGCATCGGCAAGGCGATGGTGCAGCGCATGGCCCAGCTCGCGATGCGCGACGACCTGCGCGACCGGCTCGTGTTTCTCGAGGACCACGACATGACGCTGATGCAGAACCTCGCCGCGGGCATCGACGTGTGGCTCAACAACCCGCGCCGGCCGGCCGAGGCGTGCGGCACGAGCGGCATGAAGATGCTGGTCAACGGCGGCCTCAACGCCTCGATCCGCGACGGCTGGTGGGACGAGGCCTACGCGCCCGACTACGGCTGGGCGATCGGCGACACCGACCTGGACGGACCGGAGGGCGACCCCGCCGACGCGGCGGCGATCTACGAACTGCTCGAGCGGTCGATCGTGCCGGAGTTCTACGACCGCGACCGCGAGGGCATCCCACGCCGTTGGGTGCAGCGCGTGCGCGCCAGCATGGTGGCGCTGACGCCGACGTTCAGCAGCGACCGCATGGTGCAGGACTACGTCGAGCGGGCCTACCTGCCGGCGGCGGCGTCGTTCCGCCGGCGGGCCGCGGACGGCGCCGCCGTCGCGCGCGAGATCGAAGCGTGGCGCGCGCGGCTCGCCGACGGCTGGTCGTCGCTGCGCTGCCACCGCCACCGGGTGGCGCAGGGTGGGGAGGGCCACGAGGTGGAGCTGCAGGTCTACCACGGCGAACTGCGCCCCGACGACGTGCGCGTCGAACTCTACGCGGACCCGCTGCCGGGAGCCGCGCCGGTCGTGATCCCGATGTCGCGCCGCGGGCCGATCCCCGGCGCCGTGAACGGCTTCCTCTACGCGGCCGTGGCGCCCGCCGACCGCCCCGCGTCGCACTACACGCCGCGCATCGTCGCGCACCACCCAGCGGGCCTCGGCGCGCTCGACGACGCGCACATCCTGTGGCTCGGTTGACGCCGGGCGGCTGCCGGCGCTCCCCGTGGGCGTGCGCTCAGCGCCACTGCTGCATGCGCAGCCGCGCGAGGTGGGCCCAGAAGCCGTCGCGCTCGCCGTTCTCCGCGACCGCGAGCAGCCACGGCCACGCCCGTTCCTTGTTGCCGAGCTGCCAGTAGACGTGCGCGACGAGGTGGCGCAGCCGCGGCAGCTCCGGCGCGTACGGGAACGCCGCCGCGGCGCCGAGTGCGTGTTTCGCCCTGGACGTGTCGCCGCGTTGCGGCGTTCGGGGCCTCAGAGCATCGCCGAGGCCACCACGGCCGAGTCGGAGATGTCCGAGGCCTTGCAGCCGCGCGACAGGTCCATGAACGGCTTGGCCAGGCCCTGCAGGATCGGGCCGATCGCGGTGAACCCGCCGAGGCGCTCGGTGATCTTGTAGGCGATGTTGCCGGCGTCGAGCGTCGGGAACACCAGCACGTTGGCCTTGCCCTGCACCGGCGAGTCGGGGGCCTTGCGCGCGGCCACCGACGGCACCCAGGCCGTGTCGAACTGCATCTCGCCGTCCGCGACGATCGACGGGTTCTTCGCGCGGAACAGCCGCGTGGCCTCGCGGACCTTGTCGACGTGCGGGTGCTCGGCCGAACCGCGGGTCGAGAACGACAGGAACGCGAGGCGCGGCACCTCGCCGGTGAACTTCTGGTGGTTGCGCGCGGTGGCCAGCGCGATCGC
>VGXW01000101.1 GCA_016873195.1 Planctomycetota bacterium
TCCCGGGCCCTGCGTCGAACATGAGGTAGCGCTCGGCGTCGATCCAGCCCTTCGGCTGCTCGGCCCCGGCCACCATCAGGTAGTCGAGGCGGAACATGTCGATCGGCTGCAGCTGCAGCGACTGCTGCTGCTGGGCGGCGAGCAGCGCTGTGGCGGCGAACGGGGCGACGGCGGAGAGGGCGCGGGCCATGCGCGCATCGTGCCGGGCGGAGTCCGGTCGTGCCACGGCGGCGGCCCTGCGCCGGACGCCCCTCAGAACCCCGGCGCGCGCCAGCCGTCCTCGAAGAACCCGCGCTCGACGATCTCCCAGACGACGACCTTCGGCCGCGGCGCCCCGGGCGCCGCGAGTTCGCCGAGCACCCGGCGCATCGGCACGATGCCACCGGCCCCGTTGTCCTGGAACACCCGCACCGGGCGGCCGAGCGCGAACACCAGCGCGCGCCAGAACGACTCGTTCGTGAAGCTCGTGCCGGCGAGCCAGACCTCGGCCTCCGGGTCGCTGCCGTCGAGCCGGGCCGCGAACGCCGGGTCGGCCGCGGTGATCGACCAGTAGGTGCGCAGTTCGCGCATGCCGTGCGCGGCGAGGCTCAGCCCGACCGTGCGGCGGCCGTCGCGCGCGGGCAGTTCCGCCGTGCGCAGGCCGAGCAGCGCGACGAGGTCGCCGAGCGCCTCGTAGGTCTCGCTGGGGCCGAGCTGCACCGGGCCGCGCGGACCGAGCCGGGCGCCCGCCGGCCTGGCCTCGAGCGCCGCCGCCACCGCCTGCGCCGCCGCGAGCGCGCCGAACGGCCGCCAGTGGCTGTCGCCGCGGTAGTAGAGCAGTTCGTCGGGCGCCGTGAGGCGGCGGGCCGCGAGAGCTCCGGCGAGGTCGACCGCGTCGATGCCGCAGGCGCGCAGGTCCGCGAGCAGTTCGCCGTACTGCGGTTGTTTGCCGGCCGTGCGCGCGGCGCCGCCGGCGACGAGGTCGGCGTAGACGCGCGACTTGTCGGGCACGATCGCGACGAGCAACTCGGCCCCCGCCGCGCGCACGAAGTCCCGCACGGCGGCGAAGGCCAGCAGCCGCGCGGCCCGCCGTTCGCGCAGCGCCGCCGCCGGCGCTTCGACCTCGGCGCGCAGGAACAGGAAGCCTCCGGCGCCGGCCTCGACGCGCTCGCTCTGCGGCGCGCCCGCGAGCAGCAGCAGCTCGTTCCACGCGCCGCGCAGCCACCACGCGACCGGCGACGCCTCCTGCAGGTGCCGTTCCTCGGCGTGCATCCAGGTGCCGTCGGCGAGCCTGGTCCAGACGAGCGCGGGGGCCGGCGTCTGGCTGCGCGTCACGATCGGCGGCTCGGCGCGGCCGAGCAGCCCGTGCCAGACGAGGTGCACCAGCGGCACGCTGCCCGCGAGCAGCGCCGCGGCGGCGAGGCCGTGCCAGCGCACGGCCCACTGCGCGGGCGTCTGCGGGCGGTCGGCCGGGGTCGAGGCAGGGTGGGCCATCAGAACTGGAAGTAGAGGAACGGCACGAAGTCGGTCGCCAGCAGCTGCGCCACCGCGACCAGGAACAAGAGGAACGCCCCGAGCATCACGAGCGGGTGGAAGCGCCGCACGAGGTCCTCGCTGCGCGGCGAGCCGAACGCGACGGCGAGACCGACGGCCAGCGCCGTGTAGGCGAACGGCCCCGCAGCGCCGAGCGCCGGGGCGCCGCCGAGGCCGTTGGCCCCGACCATGCCGCGCCACGTCGCCCAGAGCTGGCCCGTGTCCGCCGCCTTGAAGATCACCCAGCCGAAGGTGACGACGACGAACGTGATGGCGACCTGCAGCGCGTGCGGCAGCCGGCCGTACGGCGAGGTCTTGCCGAGCCGCCGTTCGACGATCAGGAAGAAACCCTGCCAGGCGCCCCACAGGAGGAACGTCCACGACGCGCCGTGCCAGAGTCCGCCGAGCAGCATGACCAGCGCCAGGTTCGCGTAGGTGCGCGCTTCGCCGTGGCGGTTGCCGCCGAGCGGCAGGTACAGGTAGTCGCGCAGCCAGGTGCTGAGGCTCACGTGCCAGCGGCGCCAGAACTCGGTGATGCTGTGCGCGCGGTACGGCGACACGAAGTTCGGCGGGAAACGGAACCCGAGCAAGAGGCCGAGCCCGATCGCCATGTCGCTGTAGCCCGAGAAGTCGAAGTAGATCTGCACCGCGTAGCCGAGCGAGCCGAGCCACGCGTCGGCGAAGCCCGGAGCGCTGCCGCCGAAGCCCGCGGCGACCAGCGGCGCGACGCGGTCGGCGATCAGCACCTTCTTGACGAAACCGATCGCGAACAGGAACACGCCGTCGGTGGCCATCACGAGGCCGACGGACCGGCGGTGCAGTTCGGCGGCGACGTCGCGGTAGCGCACGATCGGGCCCGCGACGAGTTGCGGGAACATCGACACGAAACACAGCAGGTCCGGGAACGACCGCTCGGGCGGCACCTCGCCGCGGTAGACGTCGATGGTGTAGCTCATCGACTGGAAGGTGAAGAACGAGATGCCGACCGGCAGCAGCACCTCTTCCCACGCGACCGGCCACGGCGTGCTGGCGTTCCACGTCGCGACGAACAGGTTCGCGTACTTGAACCACGCGAGCACGCCGAGGTTGCTCACGATCGACAGCAGCAGCAGGAGCCGCCGCGGCCGCGCGGTGCCGGGCGGGCCCATGCCGAGCGCGAGCAGCCAGTCGACGCCGATCGTGGCGACCATCAGCAGCACGTAGTGCGGCCGCCACCAGCCGTAGAACACGAAGCTGCCGAGCGTGATCCACAGGTTGCGCCAGCGCGGCGGCAGCGCCGCGTGCACCGGCAGGAACAGCGGCAGGAACCAGAACAGGAAGACGAACGAGGCGAAGACCAAGGTCAGACCTCGGCCTTCGGGTCGCGGTCCATCAGCGCGCGCACCGCGTCGCGCGCCGGCAGGCCCTCGAACAAGACGCGCGCGACCGCGGTCGCGATCGGCATGTCGACGCCGCGGCGGGTCGCCTCGGCGGCGACCACGCGCGAGGTCCAGACGCCCTCGGCGACCTTCGGCGACGCCGCGAGCGCCTGCTGCAAGGTCTCGCCGCGGCCGATGCGTTCGCCGAACGCGCGGTTGCGGCCGTGGCGCGAGAACGCGGTCACCGCGAGGTCGCCGACGCCCGCGAGGCCGAAGAACGTGCGCTGGTCGGCGCCGGCGGCGGCGCCGTAGCGCGCCATCTCGACGACGCCGCGCGACAGGATCGCGGCCTTGGTGTTGTCGCCGTAGCCGAGCCCGTCGGCGATGCCCGCCGCGAGCGCCATCACGTTCTTCAGCGCGCCGCAGAGTTCGAGCCCGACCACGTCGCGGTGGCGGTAGACCCGGAACGCCGGCGTCGACAGCGCCTGCTGCAGCGACTGCAGCGCCGCGTCGTCGTGGCCGGCGACGACGACGGTGGTCGGCAGGAACAGCGCGACCTCCTCGGCGTGGCTCGGGCCGCTCAGCGCGAACACGCGCCCGGCCCCGCCGAGCACCTCGGCGATCACCTCAGTCGGCCGGCGCGCGGTCGCCTGCTCGAGCCCCTTGGCCAGCGAGACGACGAGCGCCGCGGCGGGCACGTGGTGGCGGAGGCCGCCGAGCACGGCCCGCAGGTACTGCGTCGGCACCGCGGCGAGCACGAGTGCGGCGCCGTCGAGCGCTTCACCGCCGTCGGCCGTCACCCGCACGGCGTCCGGCAGCACGGCGCCCTCGAGGAACAGCGGGTTGCGCCGCGTCGCCGCGACCTGCGCGATGTAGACCGGGTCGTGCCCCCACAGCGCGACCGCGTGCGCGGTGCGCGCGAGCGCGAGCGCCATCGCCGTGCCGAACCCGCCGTCGCCGATGATCGCGATCTTCATGACCGTCCCTCCGCGCGCGAACCGAAGTGCCGCCGCAGGTTGCTGCGGTGCGTCCAGAACAGGAAGGCCGCCAGCAAGAGGCAGAACAGCACCAGCGGCAGCCGCTCGCCGAACGCCGCGGCCGGATCGAGGCCGATCGCCGCCAGCCCGAGCGCGAGCCCGAGCGCGAGGCTGCCGAGGTAGACCTGGCCGGTGAGCAGGCGCACGGCGGTGAACACGCCGAGCGCGATCGCCGTGATCCGCCAGTCGAGCGCCAGCAGGGCGCCCGTGGTGGTCGCGACGCCCTTGCCGCCGCGGAAGCCGAGGAACGGCGTGAACACGTGGCCGAGCACGGCCGCGGCACCGCACAGCACACCAGAGCGCAGCGGCGCCTCGCCGCCGAGGAAGGCCGGCAGCCCCCACGCGGGCAGGAAGCCCTTGCCCGCGTCGAGCAGGTAGATCAGCAGGAAGACCGACAGGCGCCCGCCCCGGCTCGCGAACGCGCGGCTCGCGTTGGTCGCCCCGACGTTTCCGCTGCCGATGCAACGCACGTCGACGCCCTTCGACGCGCGCACGACCAACAGCGCGAACGGCACCGCGCCGAGGAGGAAGCTGCACAGACACGCCAGGGCCAGCGCCATCGGCCGGCAGGTTAGGCAGCGGCGCGGCCCGCGCCAACGCAGAAGCGCCGCACCGTGCCTTCGCCCGGTCCGCCCGCTAAGGTCCGCGCCGTGGCAACGCGCATCGGCATCGACACCGGCGGCACGTTCACCGACGTCGTGCGGTGGACCGGTGCCGGCGTGCGCGTGCACAAGCTGCCGTCGACGCCGCGCGACCCGGGCCGGGCCGTGCTGCAGGGCCTCGCGGCGGTGCGCGGGCGACCCGACGAGCCGGTCGACGTCGTGCACGGCACCACGGTCGGCCTCAACGCGGTGCTGACCGGGAACCTCGCGCGCACGGCGTTCGTGACAAACCGCGGTTTCGAGGACCTGATCGAGATCGGCCGCCAGCAGCGCGACGACCTCTACGCGCTCGCGCCGCACCGCGCGGTGCCGCCGGTCGGCCGCGCGCTGCGGGTCGGCGTCGACTGCCGGCGCGGGCCCGACGGCGCCGTGCTGCACCCGCTGCGAGCTGCCGAGGTCGAGCGCGCCGTGGCAAAGCTGCGCGCGCTGCGGCCCGCGGCCGTCGCGATCGGCCTGCTGCACTCGCCCGCCGCCCCAGCCGACGAACGGCGCCTCGCCGCCGCCCTGCGGCGGGCCCTGCCGTCCGTGCCGGTCACCTGCAGCGCGGAGCTGCTGCCGGCCTTCGGCGAGTACGAACGCTTCACCGCGGCGATCCTCAATGCGGCGATCGCGCCGATCGTCGGCCGCTACGCGGCCACGCTCGCGCAAGGCATCGGCCGGGGCCGGCTGCGCCTCCTGCGCAGCAGCGGCGGCATCCTGCCGCCCGCCGAGGCGGCGGCCTTCCCGGCGCGCGCGATGTTCTCGGGCCCGGCCGGCGGCGTGCTGGCGACCGCGCAGGCGGCGGCGCGCGCAGGGCTGCCGCAGGCGGCGGCGTTCGACATGGGCGGCACCTCGGCCGACCTCTGCCTCGTCGGCGGACCGGCCGCGGTCGAGGACCAGGGCGCGATCGCGGGCCTGCCGCTGCCCCTGCCGACCGTCGCCGTGCACACGGTCGGCTGCGGCGGTGGCAGCATCGCCTACGTCGACGCAGGCGGCGCGCTGCGCGTCGGCCCCGAGAGTGCTGGCGCCGAACCGGGCCCGGCGTGTTACGGCGTGGGCGACCAGCCGACGGTGACCGACGCGCACGTAGCACTCGGCCACCTCGGCGCCGACACCTTGCTCGACGGCGGGTTCCCGATCGACGTCGGCGCCGCCGTGCGCGCGATGGAACGGCTCGGCCGCCGGCTCGGCCTGCCGGCCGCCGCGGCCGCGCGCGGCGTGCTGACGGTCGCCGACGCGACGATGGCGCGCGCGATCCTCGTGATCACCGCGGAACGTACCGTCGATCCGGCCCAGGTGCCGCTGTGCGCCTACGGTGGTGCGGGCGGGCTGCACGCCGCGGGCCTGATGGACCGGCTGGGGCTACCCGCCACGCTGCTGCCGCCGCACCCCGGCGCGTTCTCGGCGCTCGGCCTGTGCCTCGCCGGCGAGTCGAGCGAACGTGCGGCCGGCCTGCGCGTCGGACTCGACCGGCGCGGGCTCTCGAGGGTCCGCGAACTCGGCCGCCAGCTCGCCGCGCAGGCCGCCGCGGACCTGCCGGGCCGCGCCCGCGTCAGGGTCGAGGCGACCGTGCGCTACCGCGGCCAGGGTGCAGGCCTGTGGCTGCCGCTGCGCTCGGATCTCGGCGCCCGGTTCGCCGCGGAACACGAGCGCCGCTACGGTTTCCGCGCCGAAGCTCCGCTCGAGGTCGTGGCCGTGCGCGCGCGCGCGGAACTGCCCCCGCTGCCGTTCCCCGAGGCGGCGGCCCCGAGCGGCACGGCGCCCGCCGCCCCGCCCCGCCGCCGCCGGGCGCCCGCCGGCGGCGCCACGTTCCTGGTCCACCGCCGCGCCGACCTGCCGCTCGGCTGCCGCATCGTGGGTCCCGCGTTGATCGAGGAACCGACCGCCACGGCGCTGATCCCCTCGGGCTACCGCGCCCATGTCAAGGCGGCCGGGATCCTGCTGGTGCGCGCAGGCACCGGAAATCGGAGTGCCCGGCGGGGAATTCCGTAGCCCGCAGACGCGTTCGTTGACTGTCGGCGCCACGCCGAGTATCCTTCAGTAAGTGACCCGTGGGCTGGAGACGAGCGGAGGTGCCTTCCGCGCCAACGCACGGGTTGCAGAGCAGAGCATTCCACCACCCGCCGGCCCAACTGGGGCGGCCGTGGTGATCGACACACCGCCGGGGGTTGTCCGCGACGGACGCAAAAACTTGACTCTCCTTCTTCCCCTTTTCCCGAAGTTTCCCCCCCGGCACCCTTATTCCTGCTGACGCGGCAGCAGCAGGCGCTCTGCGAAAGTCCCGAGCCGAGCCCGGCTCCCGTCAGCGCCGTCCCGCGCCCGGATCGTCGGCCATCAGGTCGAAGCCGTCGTCGGGCGGCACGCCGCGCGCAGACGGCTCCCGGCGCGGCCGTCCGCCGACCGGCACGATCGCCACGGACCGGTCCACCGCGGCCGGCGCTGGCTGCACGACCTCGCGGAACAGGTCGACGAGCCTCGGGTCGAACACCTCGCCGCGCGCCTGCACGAGCGCCTGCAGGGCCTCGGCCGGCGTGGCCGGCGGATCGCCGCCGGCTGTCGACCGGTCGTAGGCGGCGGCGATCGCCAGCACCCGCGAACCGAGCGGGATGCGGTCGCCGCGCAGGCCGTGCGGCCCACCCTGGCCGTCGTAACGTTCGTTCTGGTGGCGCAGGATCGCCGCGACCCGGCGCAGCCCCGGCAGGCACTCGAGGTGCTCGGCGGCGCGCACCGGGTGCTGGCGCAGCGACTGGGCCTCGGCCTCCGTCAGAGGACCGGTCTTCTGCAGGATCGCCGGGCGGACCCAGGCCTTGCCGAGGTCGGCGAGGCGGCACGCGAGTTCCACTTCGCGGCACTCCTCGGGCGGCAGCTGCAGCCGGTCGAGCAGGCACCGGGCGTGCCGGGCCAGCCGCTCCCCATGGCCGTGCGGCACGAGCCGATGCCGCTCGAGCCCGTCGACGAGTTGCTGCGCCATCGCCAGGAACCCGCCGGCGACCTGCTGCAGTCCGTCCTGCACCCCGCGCTCCATCTCGCGCAGCGCGAGGCCGAGATCGTGGAACTCGCCCTCGCTGACGTCGCTGCCGACGCCGCCGGCACCGCCCGTGGACAGCCGGATCAGCGCGTCGGTCGCCAGCCGCACGCGCGCCGACCACTGGTGCGCCATCGCCGTGGCGACCACGGTCAGCGACAGGCCGCTGAGCAGCACGAGGCCGAACCACGTGAAGTCGAACCTCGACGCGCGCGCCGCCACCGCGCGCTGCAGCCGCAGTTCGCCGATCGGCTCGCCGCCGAACCGGATCGGCACGAGCGTCTCGCGCAGGACCGCGGCATCGGCTCCCGCCCCGGGGTCGCAGCGCACGGCGCGCTGCAGCAGGCCGGCGGCCGCCTGCAGTTCCAGCTTGCTGCCCGCGAGCGCGTTGGCGGAATCGGCGACGACGGTGCCGCCGCGGTCCAGCACCAGGAGCCTCCCCTGGACCTGGTCGCGTGCGGCCCCGAGCAGCGCAGAGAGCCGCTCGTGATCGAGCCGCTCGAGCTGCGGCGCGCACCGCTCCGCGAACGCCAGCGCGAGGTCGCGTTCCGCCCGTTCCTCCGCCCCCGCGGCGAGCCGATCCTGGTGATCGGCCCCGAGCATGCCGAGCACCAGCGCAAGGAACAGCGCCGCCGCCGCGAGCAGCAGCCCGAGCCGGGCCGTCAGCGTGTACCCGCGCCTACGCCGTGCAACTCCGGTGGCCATCGCCACCGACTATCGGCCAGCGGCAGGAACACCCTGGAGCCGCCCGGCGCAGGCCCGCCGTGCGCCGGCAACCCGTGGCCGGCGGGCTCGCCGGGCGACCTCACTTCATGACCTCGAGGCTCTCGAGGTGCAGCTGGTAGATGTCGACGCAGTAGCCGTCCAGCACCGTCGCCTCGACCTTGAACGTGCCGGTGATCTTCAGCGGGTCGAAGAAGTAGTCGGTCGTCTTCCCCTTCGGCATCACCACGCGCACGATGCCGTGGATGTCGGGTGGGGTGCCGTAGCAGCACGCCCACAGCGACTGCACGAGCAGGAATTCCTTGATGTTCTGCACCTCGTCGATCGGCAGCATGAACCCGGTCATCAGGACCTTCTTGCCCGACAGGTCCGCAACGCGCTTGGGCATGCCCTGGAGCCCTTCCAGGTAGCGCCACGAGGTCAGTTCGTCGAACGGCAGGATCTTGTCGAAGCCGGTGACCTTGCCGGCCTTGAGGTCCGCGGCGAGCTTCCGCTCGGCCTGCAGCATCGCCTCCGCGCTGCGCATCGCCGCAATGTCCGCGGGGTCGGTGCCCCTCGGCATCGGCTGGTCCTTCGCCGGGCGGTCGATGCGGGGTTCCTCGGCTGGCTTCCCGGCCGGCTTCTCCACCGGCTTCCCGCCGGGCTTCGGCTCCTGCTTCGGCTCCTGCTTCGGCGGTTCCTGCACCTTCGGCGCCTCGGCGGGAACCTGTTTCGGCACGGGCACCTGCGCGGGGACGCAGGCCGACCAGCAGATGGCGGACAACAGGAGCAGGTTCAGCTTCATCGCGAGGGTCCAGGTTTCATGGGCCGATGTGCGCATGGTATACGACCAGCGCCCAGGAGTGCCTGTAGGCGAAGAGGAAGTTTCGCCGTCCTCGAGCCGGGCCCGGGCGCCAGGCGAAACCACGGCCCCCCCCGACGCCCCGGGATCCATGGAAACCGCCGCAGCGGCGCCCGAGTGCGTGGTTTCGTCCGTTCGGGGTCGCCGCGTGGCGGCGGTGGGAACCTCAGTAGTTCTGCGCGAGGTTGTCGGCGACCTGCGTCAGCGAGCCCTTCACCGCCGGCAGCAGGCCGGCCAGCGCGCCGATGCCGGTGACACCGAGCACGAGCCACAGCTCCCAGCGGGAGAACTGCAGCCAGTCGAGGTAGACGCCGGTCATGTCCTCGACGACGTTGCGCAGGCCGAACGTCGCCGCGTGGCAGGCCGCGACGCCGAGCACCGCGCCGAAGCAGCTCAGCAGCGCCGCCTCGCCGACGATGATCGTCAGGATCTGCAGCCGCCGCGCGCCGAGCGAACGCATGATCGCGATCTCGCGGCGGCGCTCGTTCATCGTGTTGTAGATCGCGACCGTGATCGACACGCTGGCGACCAGCAGCACGAGCCACGCGATCACGGTCAGCGCGTCGGCGGCGTTGCCGATCTGCTGCAGGAACTTCGGCACCACGTCCTGCGGCCAGGCGACCTGCGCGTCGCGGCTGGCGAACTCCTGCCGCAGGATGCGCGCGCCGAAGTGGTCCTTCGGGTCGACGAGCACCGCGGTCAGGGCGAGTTGCATCGGCTCGACCGGCAGGTGCTTGACGTCGTCGGGGTTCTTGCCGGGCGGCAACGGCACGACGAAGCTGCCGCCCTCGTGGCCGCTGATCAGGTAGTGCAGGCCCATCGGCAGGAAGATCGTCGTGTCGAGCGGCGAGTTCGTCGGCGCGAGGATGCCGACGACCTCGCACTCGGCCTCGGGGTGCTCGTGGTAGCCGAACTCCCCCATGCGGCCGTGCACGGGCGTGATCCGGCCGCCGAGCGACAGGCCGAGCAGGCGCGCGACGCGCGCGCCGACGACGGCCTTCTTCCACTCCGGCACCAGGAGCGGCCGCGGCGGCGGCGCGGGTTCGCCCGCGCGCACGCCGTTCTCGTGCGCGGCGAGCGCCGTCGCGAACCGCTCGAGGTCGGCGTAGGACCACGGGAACGGCCCGCCGGCGGCGAACCGGAGCGGCGCCCGCTGCCACTCGTAGAGCGAGAACATCTCGTCGATCGTCGCGATGACGGGGAAGTTGTAGCGGCTGACGCTGTCGCCGCGGGCCTGCGGGATCGCGTAGCGCACCTGGCTGCGCCGGCTCGCGATGCGGCCCGAGCGCAGGTCGCTGCAGACCTGCAGCGGGAACAGGCCCGGCGCCTCGCCGACGTTGAAGATCGTGTTCAGCACGAGCTCGAGCTGGCTAGCGTCCTTGGGCCCGACCACGGCCTGGTAGCCGCCGATGCTGCCCTTGTAGCGCTGCTCGGTCTGGTGGGTCATCACCAGGATCGCCGCGTAGAGCGCGGTCGCGACGACGATCGAGGTGGTGGTCAGCACCGTGGCGACCATGCGGATCCGCAGGTTGCGCAGGCTGATCGACAGGAGCTTCACGGCGCACCTCCGGGGCCGCGCAGCGTCGCGAGGTCGACCGTGCGCTGCATGCGTGCGGCGGACGCGGGGTCGTGCGTGACCATCACGACCGTCTTGCCGCCGTCGTGGGCCAGACGCAGCAGCAGGTCGAGCACCTGCCCGCCGGTCGCGCGGTCCTGGTTGCCGAGCGGCTCGTCCATCAGGATCAGCTCGGGATCGTTGACCAGCGCGCGGCAGATCGCGACGCGCTGCACCTGACCGACCGACAGCTCGCTGGGCCGGTGGTGCAGGCGGTCGCCCAGGCCGACCTGCGCCAGCAGCGCCTCGGCGCGGTGCTTCGCGTCGCCGCCCGCCCCGCGGCCGAACAGCGCGCCCAGCAGCACGTTCTCGAGCGCGGTGAATGGCTGCAGCAGGTTGAAGGTCTGGTAGACGAGTCCGACATGCCGGCCGCGATGGCGGTCGCGCGCGGCCTCGCCGAGCCGGTCGAGCCGCTGCCCGACGACCTCGACCTCGCCCGCGTCGGGCCGCAGGATGCCGGCGAGGATGTGCAGCAGGGTGGTCTTGCCGCTGCCGGAGCGGCCGACCAGCGCGACCTGTTCGCCCTGCTGGACCTCGAGGTGGTGCACGGCGCAGGCCAGCACCTCGCCCGCACCCTGGCGGTAGCTCTTCCTGACGTCGCGGAGACGGATCATCGGGGCCGGCAGGATACGCGGCTCGGCGGCCTCGGGTCAGCACCGGATGCGGGAAGCGACCCAGTCGAGTTCGCGCGCGATGCCCGGCCCGAGCGCGCCCGCGCCCAGGCCCCCGGGCAGCACGCCCCACGTGTAGGTCTCGACCTCGAGCAGCGGCGCGCCGGCCTCGCCGAGCCCCGCGAGCACGCGCTCGACCTCCGCGCGCGTCGAGCCGAACGGCCCGTCCTCGTCCCAGAACAAGGGCACGTGGTAGTGCGACCGCACGCGCCCGCCGGCCGCGAACTCCGCGCGCCGGGCCCGCACCTCGCCGAGGTCCCTGGCCCGGGCGCCGTTCGCCGCGACGGTCTGGTGCAGGTAGCGGGGTTCGTCGAACTGCAGCAGCCGGTCGAGGCCCGCGGGGCCGCGCGCCTCGAGGCAGGCCGAGAGCTGGATCTTCGGCACCGCGATGCCGCGCGCGCGCAGGTCCGCGAGCGCCGCCAGCGGGTCCTCGCCGACCACCGCGAGGTGGCAGAGGTCGACGCAGACGCCGAGGTGCCGCCGCAGCACCGCCTCGGGCACGGTGGTCCACGCGCCCTCGTCGAACAGCCACGACTCGAGGAACGCCGCCGCGGCCGCCGCGGTCTCGAGCAGGCAGTCGGGTTCGGGTTCCAGCGCGAGCACGCAGCACACGCCTGTCTTCGCTTCGAGCGCCGCGAATCCGCTCGCGCAGCGCGCGAGGTTGCGCGCCATGACGCGCAGGTCCGGCGGCCCGGCGCCGGCCGCGCGGTGACCGAGCGGCAGCGTCGACAGCGGCACGGTGACGCCGTGCGGCACCAGGGCCGCGGCGACCTCGGCGCAGGTGCGCGTGTAGTGCAGCCGGTCCTCGTGGGCCCAGTCCGGCGCGTAGACCGCCGTCTTGACCACCTCGCCGTGGAAGTCGCCGTACGGGAAGACGTTCAGCGTCCACAGCGGCAGCTCGAGTCCGGCCAGCGCCGCGCGCAGCCGCGCGCGCGCCCCGGAGTCGCCGAGCAGCCGCTGCGCCAGCGACATGGGCCACCACGCGCCCAGCCCGAAGCCGCGACCCCGCGCGCGCGCCGCCGCCGCGACCTCGGCCACGGGTCCGGCGAGCCCGGCGAGCAGTTCGTCGAGGTCGTGCGCGGGGTGCACGTTGCCGCAGTAGGTCAGACGGAACGGTGCCATCGGCGCCGCCGACTGTAGCGCAACCGGGCGCGCGGCGACTGCGGCACGGCCGCGGCGAATGCCGATGCCCGGGCGGCGGCCCAGGCGCCGCACGACCGCAACCATGAGCCAGACGATGACGATGCCGAAGGGCAACGGCGAAGCAGGCCACCTCGAGCGCATCCGCGCGATCCGCTGCTCCAACTCCTACCGCCAGAGCCACGTCGATCCGGACTTCATGAACCGCGTCGAGCTGCGCCCGGTGCGGCTGCAGCTCGAGCTGCTGAAACCCGAACTGATCATGCAGGAGCAGGGCGTGCGCTCGACGATCGTCGTGTTCGGCGGCACGCGCGTGGTCGAACGCGAACTCGCCGCGCAGCGGCTCGCCGACGCGCGGCGGGCGCTCGAGCAGAAACCCGACGACGTCCGGCTGCAGCAGCGCGTGCGCATCCTCACGAACGTGCTGCAGAAGGCGCACTACTACGACGAGGCGCGCGAGTTCGCGCGCATCGCGAGCCAGCACCAGATCGACCACCACTGCGACTACGTGATCTGCACGGGCGGCGGCCCGGGCATCATGGAGGCGGCCAACCGCGGCGCGTTCGACGTCGGCGCGAAGTCGATCGGGCTCAACATCACGCTGCCGTTCGAGCAGGAGCCGAACAGCTACATCACCCCGGAGCTGTGCTTCGAGTTCAAGTACTTCGCGATTCGCAAGATGCACTTCCTGATGCGCGCGAAGGCGATGGTCGCGTTCCCGGGCGGCTTCGGCACGATGGACGAACTGTTCGAGGCGCTGACGCTGATCCAGACGCGCCGCATGCAGCCGATCCCGGTCGTGCTGTTCGGCCGCGACTACTGGCGGCGCATCGTGGACTGGGACCTGTTCGTCGAAGAAGGCACGATCTCGCCCGAGGATCTCGACCTGATCGCCTATGCGGAGACGGCGCAGGAGTGCTGGCAGGTCATCGAGGACTTCTACCGCGAGAAGCCGGCGGAGCGGCTGCCGCGCGGGCAGTAGCTACCGCGCGATCCGGTACTCGCCCGCGAAGGCGAACTCGCCGTTGTCGCCGCCGAGTTCCCGCAGGCCCGCCGCCGCGGGGCTCTTGCCGTCGACCGTGACCGGCGCGTGCTCGGCCGCGCCGACCGCCGGCACGCGCAGCACCGCCCGGATGCCCGCGGGCACGACCACGCGCCACGCGAGGTGGCCGTCCGCGACCGACCAGTCGCTGACGATCGCGCCGCGCGGCGAGCGCAGTTCCGCCTTCGCCGCGGCGACCCCGCTCTCGATGCCGGGCCGGAGCAACACGAGCTCGTAGCCCGGATGGTCCGGGTCCGCGCGGATGCCCGCGAGCCCCT
>VGXW01000102.1 GCA_016873195.1 Planctomycetota bacterium
GGGGATCAGCAAGCCCGCCGCCGCCGACGTGCACGTGCTGGTCACCGTGCTGCACTACCACACGCGCAGCAACCCGACGGTGGCGCAGCTGCAGGCCGCGAAGCGCAGCGGTTCGCGGATCGCCTACGTCTGGCTCGACAAGAAGATCAGCCGCGGCACGCCCGAGTACGCCGCGGTCGCCGACCTCAACGTCGTGCTCGACGGCAACGACTTCGAACTGCCGAACAGCTGGCCTTCGTTCACGCCGAAGAACCCGCGCTGGTTCCACGACCCGGGTCTGGTCCGCGACATCGACTGCAGCCTCGTCGGCGAGGTGCGCTACCTGTCGCAGCGCAAGGCGCTGGTCGACCGGCTGCGCGACGAGACGCGGCTCCATGTGCAGATGTTCGCCACCAGCGCCGCCGACCCGCAGCGCGCGCTGTCGCTCGCCGACTACGCGCGGCTGTACCAGACCTCGAAGATCTCGCTGGCGATGACCAAGGACAACGTGCGCCAGCTCAAGGGCCGCGTCCTCGAGATCCTGCACTGCGGCGCGCTGCTGCTCTGCGACCGCAACCACCACGTCAGCCACTACCTGCGTCCCGGCGTCGACTACGTGGTCTGGGACGACTACGAGGATCTCGTGGCCAAGGCGCGCCACTACCTCGACCACGACGACGAACGGCTCGCGATCGCCGCCGCGGGCCATGCGCGCGTGCTGCGCCACTGCAGCCACGACCTGTTCTGGCGGGGGCTGTTGAGCCGCCTGGGCGGTTCGGCGGCGGCATTCCACGGCAACCGATGACGGAGGACACGATGCGAAACGACCGGCTGCGCATCCATCTCGGCGAGTTCAACCTGCTGATGAACGGCTCGACCTACCTGCCGCTCGTCTCGGGCCTGCTGCGGGCCCATGCCGAGCAGTCCGAGGTCGTGCGGCAGCACTTCGAGTGGGCGCCGTTCCTGTTCCACAACGACCGCGTCGACCGGATCGTCGCTCGTTACGAACGGCCGGCGGTCGCGACGTTCTCGTCGCTGATGTGGAACGCGCAGCTGAACCTGCGCGTCGCCGAGCAGGTCAAGCAGCGGCATCCCGACTGCCTCGTCGTCTTCGGCGGCGCCAGCGTGCCGCACGCGCCCGACGAGTTCCTGCGCCGGCATCCGTGCGTCGACGTCGCGGTGCGCGGCGAAGGCGAACGGCCGTTCACGGCCGTGCTGGAAGCCCTCGCCGCGGCCCGCTCGGGCGGCCGGCTCGACCTCGACGGCATCCCGGGCCTGTCGTGGCGGACCCGCAGCGGCGAGATCCGGCACAGCCCGCTCGAGCAGGACCTGCCGAAGGACCTCGACGTGTATCCGTCGCCGTACCTCGCGGGGCTCTACGACGACCTGTTCCGCGACCACCCGGACCTGCGTTTCCAGAGCATCCTCGAGACCAACCGCGGCTGCCCGTTCACGTGCACGTTCTGCTACTGGGGCAAGGGCGGCATGTCGCGCAAGTACCGGTTCCACGGTCTTCAGCGCATCCGGCGCGAGATCGACTGGATGGCCGACCGGAGGATCGAGTACGTGTTCAACGCCGACAGCAACTTCGGCATGCACCGGCGCGACCTGGAGATCGCCGAGTACCTCGTCGCGACGAAACTGCGCACCGGCTTCCCGCACAAGTTCCGCACCTGCTACGGCAAGAACACCGACGACAAGATCTTCGCGATCGGCAAGCTGTTCCACGAGCACGGGCTCGAGAAGGGCATCACGATCAGCTACCAGAGCGTCGATGCGGGCGTGCAGCAGAACATCCGCCGCGAGAACATCCGGCTCGACTGTGCGCGCGAACTGCAGCGCCGCTTCAACGACCAGGGCGTGCCGGTCTACACGGAGCTGATCCTCGGCCTGCCCGGCGAGTCGCTGCGGTCGTGGATCGACGGCGTCGACCGCGTGCTCGGCTCGGGCCTGAAGAACCAGTTGTTCATGTACCTCTGCCAGGTGTACCCGAACACCGAACTCGCCGATCCGGACTACCGCCGCCGCTTCGGCATCGAGACGCGGACCATCGAGCTGACCGAGATCCACGGCCGCGTGCGCACGCCCGGGTGGGTCGCCGAGCAGGAGGAGATCGTCGTCGCGACCGCCGCGATGCCGCCGCAGGACTGGCGGCGCGCGCTGGTGTTCTCGTGGGTCACGATGACCCTGCACAGCCTGAAGCTCGGCTGCCACCTGATCGCGTGGCTGGTCGACCGGTTCGGGGTCCGCCACAGCGAGTTCCTCGAGTTCCTGGCGAACGCGAGTTTCGACGCCGCCGAGCATCCGGTCCTCGCCGCGCAGATCGACTGCTTCGAGCGCAAGATCGACCGCCTGCGCGAGGGCCACGGGCGCGGCTGCGAGATGCCGGCCTACGGCGGCATCTACTGGGACGAGGAGGAGGCGAGCTTCCTGCGCGCCGCGGCGGACTTCGACGCGTTCTACGACGAACTGCGCGACGTCGCGGTCGAGTTCCTCGATGCCCGCGGGCTGTCGTACGACCTCGACGAGCTCGACGAGGTCGTGCGCTTCCAGAGCCTCTGCATCCCGCGGCCGCGCGGGCGCACCTGCACGCTCGTGAGCTTCGAGCGCAACGTGCTCGACTACTTCACGGCGCTGTCCACCACCCGGCCGGTGCCGCTGCGACGCCGCCGGTGCGTCGTGGAGGCCACGCAGCCCGACTTCGGCGGCGACCTGCCGCGGTTCGCGCAGCAGACGATCCTGTGGGGCCGCAAGAGCGGCACGATGCTCGCCAGGCTGCGCGAGTGCCGCGCCGACCGACCGTTCGTCGGCGAACGCCTGCCCCCGCCGGTGCCGGTCTGACCGCCGCGCCGCGGTCGGGTGGCTACGACCGGCTGCCGGCGCGGGCTACCGCCCGCCGTACAACCGCTCGTAGTAGGCCTGGTACTCGCCGCTGCGCACGCGCTGCCACCACGCGCGGTTGGCGACGTACCACTCGACCGTCTGCCGCAGCCCCGACTCGAACGTGTGCCGCGGCGTCCAGCCGAGCAGCGCCCGCGCCTTGCTGCTGTCCATCGCGTAGCGGCGGTCGTGGCCGGGCCGGTCCTTGACGTAGTGGATCAGGTCCTCGCCCTTGCCGAGCAGGCGCAGGATCTCCTTGACCACGGTGAGGTTCTCGCGCTCCGCGTCGCCGCCGAAGTTGTAGACCTCGCCGGCCGCCCCGTGCTCCATCGCCTTCTTGATGCCCTCGCAGTGGTCGGCGACGTGGATCCAGTCGCGCACGTTCTTGCCGTCGCCGTAGACCGGCAGCTTCTTCCCCTCGAGCGCGTTGGCGATCATCAGCGGGATCAGCTTCTCGGGGAACTGGAAGGGCCCGTAGTTGTTCGAGCAGCGCGTGGTCACGCAGTCGAGGTGGTGCGTGTGCACCGCCGCGCGCACCAGCAGGTCGCTGCCCGCCTTGCTGGCCGAATACGGCGAGTTCGGCTGGATCGGCGTCTGCTCCGTGAAGTAGCCCCACGCGCCGAGCGACCCGTAGACCTCGTCGGTCGACACGTGCACGAAGCGCCGCACCTGCTGCGCGCGGCTCTGGTCGAGCAGCACCTGCGTGCCCTGCAGGTTCGTGCGCACGAACGCCGACGCGTCGAGCACCGAGCGGTCGACGTGGCTCTCGGCGGCGAAGTGCACGACGACTTCGGGCCGGTGCTCGGCGAACACCTTCGCCATCGCGGCCGCGTCGGCAATGTCGCCGCGCACGAAGACGTAGCGCGGATGCCGCTCGACGTCGGCGAGGTTCTCGAGGTTGCCCGCGTAGGTCAGCGCGTCGAGGTTGACCAGCTGGTGGTCGCTGCCGAGCAGCAGCATGCGCACGAAGTTGGAGCCGATGAAGCCGGCCCCGCCGGTGATCAGGATCTTGCTCACGTGTACTCCTTGCCGCGCAGTGGTCCGTTCGTGGGTGGCGGTGGTGCGGCGGCCCCGTCGTCGAGCTGCAGGTGGCGGCGCAGCGCGTCCTGGTAGTGCGGCAACGGCCGGCCGCGCACGGCCGCCAGGGCCGAGGTGTCGAGCACCGACCACGCGGGCCGGGCTGCCGGGCGCTTCAGGTCGGCCGCGAGCTGCGGCGCGACCGCGACGTGCCCGAGCCCCGATTCGCGCAGCACGTCGACGGCGAACTGGTGCCACGAGCACGAGCCTTCGTTGGCCGCGTGGTAGATCCCGCCCGGCGGGCGCAGGTCGGCGACGTCGAGCAGCGCCTCGGCGAGGTCGTGCGTCATCGTCGGCCGGCCCACCTGGTCGGTGACCACCGCGAGCGGCTGGCCCGACCGCGCGCGGTCGAGGATCGCGCGCGGGAAGTTGCGGCCGCCGGGCCCGAACACCCAGCTCGTGCGCACGACCCAGAAGTCCGGCCGGCCGTGCGCGAGCACCGCGACCTCGCCGAGCGCCTTGCTCGCCCCGTAGACCGACAGCGGCCGCAGCGGCGCGTCGACCGCGATGGGCACGCCCGGCTGCGCGCCGTCGAACACGAAGTCGGTGCTGACGTAGACCAGCGCGGCGCCCGCGGCGGCCGCGGCCTCGGCGACCCAGCCGGTCGCGAGCCCGTTGATCCGGTGCGCCAGCAGCGGCTCTTGTTCGCAGCCGTCGACGTTCGTGATCGCGCCGCAGTGGACCACGGCCCCCGGCCGCTGGCCGGCGACCACCGCGTGGACCGCGGCCCGGCTCTCGAGCGGCATCTCCTGCACGTCGACGCCGACGGCGTGCCTGCCGCGCCGCTGCGCCTCCGCCAGCACGGCGCGGCCGAGCTGCCCCAGGGCGCCGGTGACCAGGTAGTCGATGCGTCGCATGCGGCCCGCTCAGACGTCCATGCGGTTCGCGCCGCCCTCGCGCACCAGCGTCGCGGAGCGGTAGAGGCTCTCGAACGTGCCGGCGTCGGTCCACCAACCCTTCAGGACCTCGCACGTCAGCGTGCCGCGGCGCAGGTACTCGTTGTTGACGTCGGTGATCTCGAGTTCGCCGCGGCTGGAGGGCTTCAGCGTGCGGCAGATGTCGAACACCGCCGCGTCGTACAGGTAGATGCCGATCACCGCGAGGTTCGTCTCGGGCGTCTTCGGCTTCTCGACGATCTTCTGCACCACCCCGTTCTTCACCGTGGCGACGCCGAAGCGCTCCGGATCGGCGACCTCCTTGAGCAGGATCTTGGCGCCGCCGCCCTGCCCGGCGAAGTCCGTCACGGCCTTCTTGATGTTGCCCTGGATGATGTTGTCCCCGAGCACCACGCAGACCCCGTCGCCCTCGGCGAACGACTCGGCGAGCTTCAGCGCGTCGGCGATGCCGCCCTCGCCCTCCTGGTAGGCGTAGTGCAGGCGCTGCAGGCCGAAGTCGGAGCCGTTGCGCAGGAGCTGCAGGAAGTGGCCCGCCGAGTTGCCGCCCGTCACGACCAGGATGTCGGTGATGCCCGCGTTCACCAGACACTGGATCGGGTAGTAGATCATCGGCTTGTCGAAGACCGGCAACAGGTGCTTGTTGGTGATCTTCGTGAGCGGATAGAGGCGGCTGCCCAGCCCACCGGCGAGAACGACACCCTTCATGGCAGACGGTCCTTCATGCGAGGAGGTTGCGACCGGCCAACGACCGGTACCAGGCGAACGTACGTTGCAGTCCTTCGGCAAACCCGATGCGCGGAGCGAAGCCGAACCGGCGTTTCGCGCGCGCGACGTCCGCCAGCGAGTGGCGCACGTCGCCGGCCCGCGCCGGCGCGTGCTGCGGCGCCGGCGGCGGCCCCGCGCCGAGCCGCTGCGCGCAGGCGGCGAGTTCGGCGTAGAGGTCGAGCACGGTCGTCGCCCGGCCGTAGGCGAGGTTGACGGTCTCGCAGCCGCGGCTCGTGCCGTCGAGGCACAACTGCACGCCCTCGACCACGTCCTCGACGTAGGTGAAGTCGCGCGACTGCAGTCCGTCGCCGTCGATGCGGACCGCCTTGCCCAGCAGCAGCGCGCGGCAGAACGCGGCGACCACGCCCGAGTACGGGCTGTCGGCCGGCTGCCGCGGCCCGAACACGTTGAAGAACCGCGCGACGACCACGTCGAGGCCGTAGACCCGCGCGAACGCACGGCAGTACAGCTCGCCGGCCAGCTTCGCCGCCGCGTACGGCGACAGCGGGTTCTCGCGCAGCCCTTCGTGCTTCTGCAGCGTCTCCTGGTCGCCGTAGGCCGAACTGCTGCCCGCGTAGACCACGCGGGCCTCGGCGCGCGCCGCGGCCTGCAGCAGCGTGGCGGTGCCGGTCGCGCACGCGTGGTGCGTGTCGAGCGGTCTCTCGACCGAGCGCGCGACCGACGGCAGCGCCGCGAGGTGCACGACGGCCTGCACGCCCTCCATCGCGCGGGCCACCGCGGCTGGGTCGGCGACCGAGCCCTCCAGGAACTCGACGGGCAGCCCCTGCGCCTGCAGCTCGTCGACGTTCTCGCGCCGGCCCGTGCTGAGGTCGTCGAGCACGCGCACCGGCCGGCCCTGCCGGGCGAGCCGTTCGCACAGGTGCGAGCCGATGAAGCCCGCCCCGCCGGTCACCAGCACGGTCCCGCTCACGGCACGCGGCCCTCCCGCTTGCTGCGCTGGTACCACGCGCAGAACCTCGCGAGGCCCTGCGCGAGCACCGTGCTGCAGCGGTAGCCGAGGTCGCGCGCGGCGCGCCCGACGTCGGCGAACGTGACCGGCACGTCGCCGGGCTGGTCCGGCAGCCGCCGCAGCTTCGCCGGGCGGCCGAGCTCCCGCTCGAGGTGCTGCACCAGTTCGGCGAGCGACGTCGTCGCGGCGCCGCCGAGGTTGTAGATCGCGAACTCCGCCCGCCGCGCCAGCGCCGCGCGCACGCCCGCGATCACGTCGTCGACGTAGGTGTAGTCGCGCCGCGAGCTGCCGTCGCCGAAGAACGGCAACTCGGCGCCGTCGGTGATCAGCCGCGCGAACTGGTGGATCGCCATCTCGGGCCGCTGCCGCGGGCCGTAGACGGTGAAGAAGCGCAGGCAGGTGACCGGGTTGCCACGCAGGTGGTGCCACGCATGGCACAGGAGCTCGCCCGCGCGTTTGGTCGCCGCGTAGGGCGAGATCGGCCGGTCGACCGGATCGTCCTCGGCGAACGGCACCTTGCGGTTGCCGCCGTAGACCGACGAGCTGGAGCCGAACACCAGAGCCGCGTCCCGGCCCTCGATCTGCTGCAGGAGCACCTGCGTGCCGACCAGGTTCACGTCCCAGTAGCGCGCGGGCTCCTCGATCGACGGCCGCACGCCGGCCAGCGCCGCGAGGTGCACGACGGCGTCGCAGCCGGCGACGGCGCGCCGGCACGCGGCCGGATCGCGCAGGTCGCCCTCGAGGAACTCGAACCGGTCCGGGCCCGCGGCCGCGACCTCGGCCAGGTTCGCCCGCTTCATGCCGACCGCATAGAACGGATCGAGGTTGTCGAGCACGCGCACGCGCAGGCCCTCGCGCAGGAGGCGCTCCGCGAGGTGGCTGCCGATGAACCCGGCGCCTCCGGTGATCAACACGGTCTGCATGGCCGGCCGGAACAGGGGCAGGAGTGGTACTCAAAGCCGCGCGCGGAGTCCATGCCGGGCCGACGCCTTTCCGCTGCCCGCCGCGCCCACGCAACCCGGGCGGCGGGCCGCTACGCTACCCGCATGGTCCCGACCCCTGCGCTCGTCCGGTTCGCGGCGTCGCTGCTGCTCGGCCTCCAACTCGCCGCCCAGGCCCCGCCGCCGCCGGTCGACCCGGCGCTGCCCGACCACCTGAAGGAGCTCAAGAGCCTCGTCGCCGACCCGAAGATGGCGGACGACTTCCGCGCGATCGGGCTCGTGCAGAAGCTCACCAAGGAACCGCAGAAGCTGCACCCGAAGGACCGCGAGAAGCTGGCCAAGGGCCTCGGCGAGGTGTTCCGCACCGGCAAGCTGCGCCCCGAGGGCAAGGACCATCTCTACCGCGAGACCGCCGACGCGCTGGGCAAGCTCGCGGCCGACGGTGGCAAGGAACTCGCCAAGGTGCTCGCCGACCCGCGCTTCAAGGAAGGGATCCCGCTGCGCGTGTGCCTGATCCAGGCGCTGGGCCGCACCGAGGACGACAAGCAGGTCGACTGGCTGCTCGACCAGACGACGCGGTCGCCGCACGACGAGATCCGCGCCGCGGCGGGCGAGGCGCTCGGCAACTTCACGTCGCTCGACCGCAGGCCGCGCCAGGAAGTCGTCAAGCAGATCCTGCGCGAATGGGGCAGCCTGCACTCGCGCTCGACCGCCCTGCGCTTCAGCGACCCGGGCGGGCCGATCGACCCGGACCCGGAGAACGCGAGCCGCACGCTGCGCGCCGTGCAGGGCCCGTGGACGGGCACGCTCGGCAAGCTGACCGGCGTCTCGCACAGTTCGTTCGAGGACTGGCAGCGCTGGCTCAACAAGAACCCGAACTGGGTCCCGCCGCCGGCGCCGAAGAAGCCGTGACGCCGCCGGCCATCGCCGTGCTCGCCGCAGTCCTGGCAGCGGCCGGGCTCACGGCCCAGACGGATCCACCGGCCCCTCCCGCACCGCCGTCGACGACGTCGCCCGCCGTGGCGCCGCCGACCGCGAGTTCGCTGCTGCAGCGGCTGGCCGCGCGCGACACCCCGCTCGAGCTGGCGAAGCAGATCTGCGCGCAGTTGCAGGACCGGCCGGCCGCGGTGCGCATGCAGAGGTTCGACTTCGTGCAGCGCCGCTACGCCGACCAGTGGCGCGGCTTCGCCAAGGCGCGCGAGCGGCTGCAGCGGCAGTTCGCCAAGGCGGTGCCGAAGGCGCAGCGCCAGCAGCTCGGCAAGGGCGGCGAGGCGAAGGTCGCGGCCCTGCGCGCCCAGGCGCTCGCCATCTCGCACGCTCCCGAGCTGAGCAAGCAGCGCATCCGCGCGGAGCTGGACCCGCTGCTGCAGCAACTGCGCGAACTCGTGCTGACGACGCCCGAGTCCGTCGCGCGGCAGGACGAGGCGCTCGGCCCGGCGATCGCAGCGCTGCGCGTTCAGCTCGGCGACGTGCGCGGCTGGTTCGACCTCTACCTCGGGTCGATGCAGGATCTCGACGAGGTGCCCGGCGGCCGGCGCCACGTCGACCTGGTGCCGCCGGAGCCCGAACCTCCGCCCGCCGCCGCCGTCGACGAGGACCTCCACCTGCTGTGTCTGTCGGCGCTGCCGCTGACGACCCGCGACCAGCAGACCATCCTCGAGAACGGCGGCCTGCGCCCGTCGCTCGACCCCGAGGAGTTCCTCGGCACGCTCGAACTCAACGAGATCCGCATCGCGCTGGGCCTGCCGGCGCTGCGCATCGATCCCCGGCTCGGCAACGCCGCGCGGGACCACAGCCGCGACATGCAGGCACTCGGCTTCTTCAGCCACGAGTCGCCGGTCGAGGGCAAACGCACCTTCGGCGACCGCGCCGCGCGGGCGGGCACCAGCGCCGCAGCCGAGAACATCGCCGCCGGCCACGAGACCGGCGCCGCGGCGATCCGCGGTTGGTGGTACAGCCCCGGCCACCACAGGAACATGCTCGGCGGGTTCACCCGCACGGGGCTCGGGCGCGCGGACCAGCTGTGGACGCAGATGTTCGGCGGCTAGCCCGCCGGCTTGCCGAGCGCGGCCTCGACCTTCGCCTGCAGCAGGTGCGGGCCGAACCGGATCGCGAGCACCGCACCGCCGAGCTTGCCCTTCGCCGGCAGCAGTTCGATCGCGAGCGCAGCGGCCGCCTCGCCGGCCGTCTCGTGCGCGAGCACCACGTCGATGCCGCCCTGCAACAGGTCGACGCGGAACGCGTCGAGGTGCTGCTTCTGCACCGCGCCGGCGTCGTGCAGCGTCAGCACGAAGGTCTCGGCGTCGCGCTGCATCGCCGTCAGGTAGTAGTAGCCCGCCGGCACCGCGACGCCGCCGATCTTCAGGTCGACCGAACTGTCGAGCCGCGTCCAGAAGTCCGCGCCGAACCGCCAGCGCTTGCCGACCAGCTTGCCGGCCGCGACGGCCTCGCCGTACTTCTCGGTCCACGGCACCGGCGACCAGTCGATCGCGAGCTGGCCCGGGCTGCCCTGCTTGCCGAACCACGCGAGCCGCGCGTTGCGCCGTTCCACAGTCTGCGCGAAGGGCTTCAGGGCGGGCGCCGCCTTCGCCTTCACCGCGATCTCCTGCACGAGCTTCTGGAAGCGCGCGTCGTCCTTCAGGCTCGCGAAGTCCGGATCGCCCTGGACCTGCTCCGGATCGGCGAAGCCCGCTTCGACCGCCTTGCCGAGCCACTCGATGGCCTGGTCCGGCCGGCCCTGCAGCGCGTGCACGCACGCGACGTTGTAGGCGGCGACCGACGCCACCTGCGGGAACTCGGCGGCGCGCAGGTGCGCGGGCAGCGCCTCGTCGAGCTTGCCGGCCGCGTGCAGGCTGTAGCCCAGCAGCTGCCAGCCGGCCGCGTCCTTCGGCGCCACCTCGGTCAGCTTGCGGAACGTCGCCGCGGCCTTCTCGTACTCCTGCTTCTGCAGCAGGACCTTGCCCTGCTCGTTTTGCTTCTTCACCAGCTGCTTGTCGACGTCGGCCTGGGCGAGGCCACCCGCCGCGAACACCACCACCGCGAGCGCCGCCGCAGCCGCGCGCGCACCATACGAACCGATCCGGAACAGCACGTGCATCGCAACCTCCGTGGGATGAGGGGACTGCCGTGCTGTCGCCGGAGCGGCCGGCGCAACGACAACCCGGGCGGAAAACCCCGGGTCAGCGCCCGGCCGGCAGCGGCCGGATCGCGATCGCGCGGAACTCGACCGCATCGCCGTGGCCGCAGAAGCCGAAGTGGCCCTCCGTGCGGTCCTTGCCCACGTGGCCCTCGAGCTGCGAGGTCACCTTCGCGACGTCGCCGTCGACGATCGGCGTGCCGTTCAGCGCCACGAGGTAGCGGCTGCCGCGCACGGTGACCTCCTCGAAGTTCCACTCGCCGACGGGCCGCAGGTAGCCGCGGTGCGCGGGCAGCACGCCGTAGACCGATCCGTGGTACTGGTGGTCCTTCAGTTGCGCGTGCTTCTCGGCCGTGTCGTCGAGCACCTGCACCTCGACGCCCGTGTGGGCGGGGCTGCCCTGGCCGGGGTAGCGGATCGCGAGGCCGTTGTTGCCGCCGGGCGGCAGCCGGAACTGCAGGCGCACGGTGAAGTCGGCGTAGCGCCCCGCCGTGAACAGGTTGCCGCCGCGGCCGGCCTTGCAGCGGATCGCGCCGTCCACGATCTCGTAGCTGTCGAGGTCGCCCTGCCAGCCCGCGAACGTCTTGCCGTCGAACAGGCTCGCGAAGCCGGCTCCGTCGCGCGCGCCGAGCACCGCGTTCGCCTCGGCGGCCGGGATCTCGCGCACCTGCAGGTTGCGGAACCGGATCTCGCCGCCGTGGGTCTGCAGCTGCAGCGGGCCGGTGCGCGGCAGCGGCAGCTTGCGGTTCCAGTAGTTCTCCATGACCACGCCGTCGGCCGTGACGACACCGTTGAGCTCGACCCACGTCAGCGCGCCGATCTGGCGGATCTCGAGCCGGTTCCACTCGCCGAACGGCTTGTCGGCGAGTTGCGGCGGGAAGCGTTCGTGCTGCTCGTTGTTCCACAGGCCGCCGCTGCCCTTGTCGGCGCCGAGCTTCCACTTGCCGCCGGCCTCGGTGGTGTCCCAGATCTGCACCTGCGGGCAGCCGCGCAGGTAGATGCCCGAATCGGCGAGGGCGACGGTCCTGTACTCGAGGCTGTACTCCGCGTCGCCGAACACCTCGTCGGTCGTCAGGTAGGCGCCGTCGCCGTCGTTGACGAGCTCGCCGCTCTCGACGCGCCAGTGCCGCGCCACGGTGGCGTCGTCCTCGGCGCGCAGCTTCTGCCGCGGCTCGGCGGGCATCGCCGCGAGCTTGTAGGGGTCGAAGTGGCGCTGGCCGTGCCAGCCCGTGAGGTCTCTGCCGTTCCAGAGCGGGCGGCAGCCGGTGGCGGGGTCCGCCTGGCCGACGGCGGCGGCGGCGGCGAGGAACAACGCGGGGTAGCCGTGGCGCATCCACGAACCGTAGCCAACCGGTGCCCCGTTGACGAGCCGAGGGCTCCCCGGGTCACCAGCGCAGTCACTCGAGGCTCGCGGGGATCCCGTGGTTGACGATCTGCAGCCGCACGACCTGCTCGGCCACCGCAAACTCCGCGGCGATGTCCACGACATCGTCGCCAGTCGCCACGCGATCCCGGATCCGGGCGCGAATCGCCGCCGCTGGCACCAGCATCTCGGCGGCGAAGGCGCGCCCCGTCGCCTGCTCCCTCGTGTTGGCTCGCGTCAACAGGAACGCCGGACCCTGCCCGTGCAGCAACTCGTGCATCGCCCGGGCCCGCAGGAACGTCTTCGAAGTGCCCGCAGGTACCCGTCCCGCCATCGCGCCGAACACGATGCCAGCCGCGTCCTCGCGCGCGAACCCCAGCGCAATCCGACCGGTGGTCGACGGCACGACGGTCTCGGGCGAGGCCAGCTCCCCGAGCACATCGGCCGGCAGTGGGCCAACGCCGAGCTTCAGCAGCTGGCGAACCTGTTCCGCACGCGAGTAGCCGACCCGCCACGGAGGCCCCCCGTCGACGGGCACACCGAGTTGCAGGCTGCCGCGCAGTCGGCTCCAGGCCGGCAGGCCCTGCAGCGTCGCGGCCGCTGCCGCCGCCCGCTGGCACCACAGCGACTCGGCAGTCAGTCGTTCGATGTCTGCTTCGGCGGCCAGTTCGTGGAACAGCCCCGGCGGCACCGCCTCGTTGGCGGTGACGATTGCGGCCGCACTGGCCTCCGTCGCTGCGTAGGGATCGAGGCCGAGTTCGGCCGCCGCCTCGCAGAACCTGCGCTCCTCCCCGTCGGCGCCGAGCACGGCATGCCACTGTTCCCGCAGCCCTCCTGTCTCGAGCCCCTGATCCTCCAGGCGAGCCAGGACCGATTGGATCAGCGCGGCACACTCCGCCGCCGCCTGCTCACGGTCCAGCCACGCGGTGCCCGAATCGAGGTAGCGGACCAGCGAGTGGGCGCGAGCAGTGCGTTCATCCCACCAGGCCGCGCAGGTCCTTCCTTCGTCGCTGACCAGCCACAGCGACGGCCACACGAAGCCATCGCCGATCGCCGACAGGCAGTGGCGGCGCCGCCACGCCGGGGACTCGAGCCCCTGCGCCAGGCAGTTCGAGAAGCCGCGCCGTTCGTACCACAGATGCCACCAGTGGTCCGCCAACCACTCTGCCAGCGGCAGCAGAGGCACGTGGATCGCGCCCCGGATCGACCGTGCCTGCAGATCCTCGACCCTGGTCACGACCTGGTCACCCACTCGGACGCACAGCCGCGCCCACGTCGCACGCAACGCGGGAGCCACGCCCTCGCCTGGGTCCAGCCATTCGAAGGCAAACCGCAGGCTCATGGCAGGCCCTCCACCTCGTCGCCCGGCCCGAGCGGGTAGCCCTTGTAGTGCCCCAGATCGCGGTTCGTCAGCCTGGCCTCGAACATGACGCCTTCCCTCCGGCCCCAGATGTAGCGCGGAAAGTCGCCGTCGAAGCAGGCACTGCAACTCCCCGCCGCCAATGCCCCACGCAGCCACCGCGTGAGATCCCGCTGGTCGTCCATCGCCGCGGGGCACTTGCTCGCGTCGGCCTGGGCGTCGGAGATCCTGCGAAGCTCGGGGCCGTCTTGTGTTCGGGGCTACCGACGAACACGACGCGCTCCGCGAGCCTCGCCAGGTGCTCGTTCGTCAGGCCCAGAGCCACCTGCCGGCGCATGAGGCGTCTTCGTTTCGGAGCTCGCATGCTCGTGCACGCTGATCGTATCGGCACGCGCCGTGTCTCGACAGGGCTGCGGATCGCCTCCGCCACCGCTACTCGCTGTTGACCAGGAACGTCGCCACGTCGCCCAGAAAGCGCTCGAGGCCCC
>VGXW01000103.1 GCA_016873195.1 Planctomycetota bacterium
TTGTGGCCGAGAACGACTTCACCGGCATCGGCCTGTCGTTCGGCGGCGGCATGGCCAACGCGTGCATCGCCTACAAGTCGATCCCGTGCCTGTCGTTCTCGGTCGCGCGCGGCGGCGACTGGATCGACAAGAACGTCGCCAACGTGCTCGGCTGCCCGCGCAGCAAGGCCACGCACATCAAGGAGCGCGGCATCGACATCCGCGACCCGAAGAGCCGCGAGGAGGAGGCGGTCGCGATCTACTACCGGAGCCTCGTCGGCTACGTGCTGCAGAACATCAAGTCGCGGTTCGAGTCGGGCCAGAACATGCCGAGCTTCCAGCACCCGATCGACATCGCCTGCTCCGGCGGCACGTCGCTGGTCGGCGGCTTCATCGAGATCTTCCGCGAGGAGTTCGCGAAGATCGACTTCCCGATCCCGATCGGCCGGATCTTCCGCAGCGAAGAGGCCCTGACGGCGGTCGCGAAGGGCTGCCTCGTCGCCGCGGCGATCGGCGAGAGCTGAGCGCGCCGCCGGGCCCCGGCTGGCACCTTCCGTGGTACAGGGGCCCGGGTGCCGACGCCGGGCGCGCGGGTCCGGCAGGGCCTTCCCTGGCATGTGGTTCTGGTCGATAATCAGTACGCAGATGCGTACGGAGCAGAAGATGACCAGCATCACGATCCAGGAACTCAAGCAGGCGATGGCCGCCGTGCTGAAGCGCGTCGGGCTCGGCGAGTGGATCACCGTGTTGCGCCACGGCAAGCCCGTGGCCCGCCTCGGACCGCCCGCGGAGCCAGGGCTCCACGTCGGCAGCCGGTACGACACCGGCTACCGCATCACCGCGGCCGGGCGCCGGCTGACACGCGGCGCCTGGCTGGCCGTGCTGGCCGACGACCGCGGCGGAGAGGATCCGTGAGGGAACACCTCTACGTCGACACGTCCGCGTATCTGTGCGTGCTGCTCGGCGAGGACGGTGCCTCGGCGATCGAAGCGAGGCTTGCGGGCGGGCGTCTGTGCTCCAGCGTCCTGCTGGCTCTCGAGGCAAGGCGCAACCTGGTGCGTTGCGTGCGCGGCGGCGAGTTGTCGGCGTCCCGACTCGACGACCTGCTGCAGCGGGTGCACCAGGACCTCGAGGCGTTCACCCTGAAGGACCTCACGATGGACCTCTGCGACGACCCTGCCATGCCGGCGGTGGCCACCCCTCGCAGCCTCGACCTCGCGCACCTGCGGACCGCCCTGTGGTTCCACCGCCGGGATCCGCTCGACGGCTACCTGACGCGCGACGATGCGCAGCGCGCGGCGGCGCGGGAACTCGGACTGCCGGCGGCGTAGCCTGGCGGCTGGCCCGATCCTGGCGGGTCAGGGGGCCAGCACGGTCCTCACCCAGTTCGTGAGCTGGCGCTCGACCGGGGTCGCGGTCTCCAGCGTGAAGCCCGCGAACCACACGGGCGTGCCGACCAGGAACGGCAGGTTGGGGACCAGCACGTAGGGGTTCGCGGTGCCGCCCGGCCCCAGGGTGCCGAGGAAGCCGCCGAAGAACGGGTTCGCCGGATCGAGGCTCGCCGCGAGCAGGAAGTCGGCCTGCAGCGGCAACAGGCCGCCGGCCGGCAGCGGCAGGCCCGGGCCCAGCCCGAGGCTCGCGCAGCAGAAGTACGGGTAGCCCGCCTCGTTCGGCAGCGCGAGCTGCAGGTCGAGCCGCTGGCCGATCGGCGCCGTGGCCGGGCAGCGCAGCGGCAGCGGGTCGAGCAGGAAGGCGAGGCTCTGCCGCACGAGCTGGGCGCGCACCGCGGGGTTCGTGATCGTCTCGAGCGGGAAGCCGAAGTTCACCACGCGCGCGCCGGTCGCCGGATCGACCTTCTGGATGCCCGCGACCAGGCCGTTGCCGTAGCGCAGGCACACGGTGCTCGCGGCGGTCGTCGCGGCCAGCACGTCGGGGTAGTCGACCTGGTAGGTGCCGCCGGTGCCGTCGTCGAAGGCCGCGGCCGGCAGCCCCGCGCTGACCGTGCCGGCGAGGCCGGCGGCCAGCGCGTACGTGCCCGCATCGTCGGCGACGTAGGTGGCGCCGAGCTGGTTGCGGTAGAACGCGCGGTCGCCCGCCGAGCCGTTGGCGTCGAGGTCCCAGCCGATCTCGGCGCCGTGCACCAGCAGTCGGCCGCCGAGGTTCAGGTAGCTCGTGACGAGGTTCTGCTCCAGCGCGCCGAACGTCTCGTCGGCGGTGCTCTCCTCGCCGAGCGACCACACGGTGGCGCGGTAGAACAGGAGCCCCACGCGGCCGAGCTGCACGGCCTCGTTGCTCGCCGCGTCGAAGCCGAGCGAGAAGGTCGCGTCGCGGCGCAGCGCGTCGCCGACGAGGCGCAGGTAGTCGCCCGTGTTCTCGGGCCCCTTCACGTAGCGGTCGAGCCGGTCGAAGCCCTGCACCAGCAGCACCTGCGCCGTCCTCGTGTGGTCGGTGCCCGCCGTCAGCACCTCGGTCGGGAACGAGCGGCCCGAGCCGTTCCAGCTGCGCACGCGGAACGACAGCGCGGTGCCGTGGGCCAGCGGACCCGTCGACCAGTTCGTGGCCGCCGTGCTGCCGGCCTGCACGAAGCCCTTGCCGTCGGGCGACTGCTCGATCGTGTAGCTCGTGGCGCCCGGCGCAGCGTCCCAGGCGACGCGCAGGCCGCGCGCGCCGTCCTGGGTCACGCGCAGCGCGGTGGGGGGCTCGGGCGGGAACGGCGCCGCCGGCGCGAAGTAGCGCAGCACGCCGCGCGCGTAGGCCCGCGCGGCGATGTAGCGGAACTCGGGCTGGTGCAGCGCCGTGTGGTCGCGCGAGCCCGCCGTGTCGTGGAACGCGAGTTCGACCAGGATGCCGGGCATCGTGCTCAGCAGCCGCAGTTCGCCGAAGTTCGCGCTCTGCTGGCCGCGGTCGACCCAGGCCGGGTCGTAGAAGGCGCGGATGTCGGCGATCAGCTGCGTGTGCACCGCGTTGCTCAGCGCCGTGGAACCGGGCGTCGGGGTGCCCGCGTAGACGAACGTGTCGGTGCCGGTCCCGCCGCCCGCGTTCGTGTGCAGCGACAGGTAGGCGTCGGCGCCGCGCCACTCGGCGAAGCGCGGCCGCGCGGTGACGTCGTCCTCGTTGTCCTGGCCGCCGCTGACCGAGTCGTAGACCGACGCGGGCGCGCCCGCGAACTGCGCCCAGTAGCGCGCGCATTCCCGCCAGCGGGCCTGACCGCTGGTGCCCGCACCGCGTGCGATCGAGCCCATGCCGCCGCCGAGCCGCACGGCGTCGGCGATCACGACGCCCGTCACCGCGGAGCGGTTGCTCAGCGCGATCCGCGCACCCTGCGCGGCCGAGAACCAGAAGTCGCCGAGGTTCGCCCAGGTCAGGTTGTCGAGCGTCTGGTCGACGCGCACCTCGCTCGTGCCGCCGGCATGGTGCACGCGGTAGCTGGCCTCGGGCGTGCGGTTGCTCGACGCACGGAACCACGCGTAGACGGGGTAGAGGCCGTCGCGCGCGACCGGCAGCGTCCACGTCGCGGTCGCGGTCTCGGTCGGACTCGTGCTCGCGTAGCGGTAGGTGCCGCCCAGGTAGCCCGACGATGCCGACGTGCTCCAGCCGCCGGTCTCGACGTAGGCGGGCGCGCCGGAGTCGTTGTCGGCGACCGCGTCGGTCGGCACTTCGCCGTGTTCGCGCGCGGACACCACGTCGGCGCCGAGGTTGTGCAGGAACGGGATCAGGTACTGGTTGCAGATCTCGGCGACGTGCAGGTCCTCGAGCAGGCCGTCGATCAGCGGGCGCTGCGTCGTCCAGCCGAGCGTGCTGTGCCAGTAGTAGCCGTGGCCCGGGGAGACGGCGATCCGCTTGCCCGCGAGCGCGCCGAACGGGCTCACCAGGGCTCCGGGTCCCGGCGGGGCCGGCGGGCGCGGCGCCGCCTTTGGGTGGCCGAGCCGTTCGCCGAGGTCCTGTTCCTGGCCCGTGCCGTCGTCGACGAACAGGCGCACGTCGCGCACGCCGGGGGCGTTCAGTGCGGTCTTCTGGATCTGCTCGAGCGCGTCCTCGAGCGACCCGGCGGTCGCCGCGCGCAGCAGCGTGGCGTCGAACACGAGTTCGAGCACGGGACCGTTCCGTCGCGTGGCGCACAGGCGTGTGCCGGCGGGCACCCAGGTCGTGTAGCCGGCGGCGCGTTCGGCCGCGGTGAGACCGGCGCACAGGTGGCGGATCGCCGTCGCGACGTCAGCGTGTTGCGGCGCGACGGGGGCGAGGTCGCGGTCGCGCACGAACAGCACGTGCTGCGCGGGCAGCGTGGCGGCGAGGCCGAACAGGACGACCAGCGAGGTGCAGCGCATGGAGTGGCAGGCGAAGCCTACTGGTCCGCCGCGGGCAGGCCAGTGGGCAACACGGCGCAGGTGGGCAGGTGCGGCGGCTGTGGCAGTGCCGGCATCGTCGGGCACCATGCCGCCGGTGCGATCCCCCCATGCGGGCGGCCCGGCCGCGGTGCGGTCGCCGCCGTCAGCCGCGGTCGGCCAGCGCGCGCGACTCGGCGAACACGGCGGCGAAGATGCGGCGGAGGGAATCGACGGAGAAACCTGCCGGGTCCACGGTCGCCGTCACCCCCCCGAGCATCTCAGCCTCGCGGTCCGGGTCGGCGATGGTCAGGCCGCGGCGGCGCTTCCACGCGGCGATGTGGCGCACCAGGGCCGCGCGTTCGTGCAGCACCGCGGCGAGCCGGCGGTTCAGGACGTCCATCGCGAGGCGCAGGTTGTCGAGTTCGTCGTTCGCCATCGGACGGCGCGCACGATACCGCGGTCCTGGATGCCGCTATGGTCCCGGCATGCGGATTCCCGTGCCGATGCCCCACGCCCACCGGCTGCTGAACCACGGCCCGCGGTGCTGATCTCGACGGCCCACGGCGGCCGCCGCAACGTGATGGCGGCCGCGTGGGTGATGCCGCTCGACTTCGAGCCGTGCAAGCTCGCCGCCGTGATCGCGGCGGACCCCTGCACGCGCGGACTGCTGCTGGCGTCGGGCGAGTGCGTCGTGCAGGCGCCGACGACGCGCTGTTCGCCAAGGGCGAATGGCGCTTCGCCGCGGACGGGCCGCGCACGATCCACCACGGCAAGGGCGGTGTGTTCTTCGCGACCGGGGAGCGTGTTGCGGCGAAGCGGTGAGCTGGGGCGCGGGGCGCGCGGTGGGACGCACGATCCGGCGGCGCTATCCTGCGCTCTCCCGCGAGGCCAGGAGGATGCCGTGCTCGTCGAGCTTCTCTGGGTCGTTGCCGTCGGCAGTTGCGTCGCGCTGGCTGCCCTGCTGCCGTGCCGCGGCGGCGCGGCACTGGCCGCGACGGCGCTGCCGCCGCTCGGCCTGCTGCTCGCGCTGCTGTTCTGTTGACGGCATCCGCTGTCGCCGCTCGGTCCGAGCCTCTTCGTGCTGTCGACCCCGGCGGTGTTCGTCTACGCGGTCCGTTGCTGGCTCCGCCCAGGGGCTCGCGGAACGGCCCGCGCGGCGCTGCTGGTGGCGCTGGTGGAAGTGGTCTACTGGGCCCTGGGGATCGTCGGGCTGCTCGCGCGCTGAGGCAGGCCCGCCGCGGTCGCGTTGCCGCCCGTCGCGGTCTCGCCTACAAGGGGCGCGTGAACCCGACCGGCCACCCGACCAGGCCCGAACTGCTCGCTCCGGCCGGTTCGCTGCCGTCGCTGCTCGCCGCGCTGCGCCACGGCGCCGACGCGGTCTACTTCGGCCTGCAGGACGGGTTCAACGCGCGCGCGCGCGCCGCGAACTTCGCGCTCGCCGAGCTGCCGGCGACCGTCGCGCGCGTGCACCGCGCCGGCGCGCGGGCCTACCTGACGGTGAACACGCTCGTGTTCGAGCCCGAACTGCCGGCCCTCGAACGCACGCTGCGCGCGGTCGCCGCCGCCGGCGTCGACGCGCTGATCGTGCAGGACCCGGCCGTGTGCCTGCTCGCGCGCGCGATCTGCCCGGGGATCGAGCTGCACGCGAGCACGCAGATGACCGTCGCCGAACCGGCCGCGGTGCCGTTCGCCGCGGGCCTCGGCTGCCGCCGCGTCGTCGTGCCGCGCGAGCTGTCGGTCGACGAGATCCGCGCGTTCGCGACCGCCGCCGGCACCGACGTCGAACTCGAGGTGTTCGTGCACGGCGCCCTGTGCGTGTCGTGGAGCGGCCAGTGCCTCAGCAGCGAGGCGTGGGGCGGCCGGTCGGCGAACCGCGGCCAGTGCGCGCAGAGCTGCCGCATGCCCTACGGACTCGTCGTCGACGGCGAGTTGCGGGATCTCGGCGACGTGCGCTACCTGCTGAGCCCCAAGGACCTCGCGGGCGCGCGCGCGCTGCCCGAACTGCTCGCCGTGCCCGTGACGAGCTTCAAGGTCGAAGGCCGGCAGAAGGGTCCGTTGTACGTGGCGACCGCGGTCGGCGGCTACCGGCGCTGGCTCGACGCGCTCGCGGCCGGCGGCGACCGGCAGGCCGCAGAACGTCAGCTCGCGCAGGACCTGCTGGCGATGTCGTTGTCCTACACGCGCGGTTTCGCCGACGGCTTCCTCGGCGGCAGCGACCACCAGACGCTCGTCGAGGGCCGCTTCCCCAAACACCGCGGCGTGTTCGTCGGCCGCGTCGCCGCCCTGCGCGGCAACACCGTGGTAGTGCGGCCGGATCCGCAGGGCCGGCCGTGGACCGGCGCGCTGGCGGTCGAGCCGCGGCCCGCGGGGCCGACCGGCGAACGCAGCACCGCGCTGCCGGCGGCGGGGGACGCGGCACCGCTGGAGCTGCGGCCCGGCATGGGAATCGTGTTCGACCAGGGTTGCCCCGAGGACGAGCACGAACCCGGGGGGCCCCTGTTCGCCGTGGCGCGGCAGGGCGGCGAGCTGCTGCTCGGCTTCGGCCAGCCCGGGCCCGACCTGTCGGCCGTGCGCCCCGGCGACCGCGTGTTCGCGACCAGCGATCCTCTGCTGCAGGGCGCGGTCGCGCGCGAGCAGGATCCGGAGCCCACGGGCAGGAACGCCGTCGACCTCACCGTGCGCGGTGCGCTCGGTGAAGTGCTCGCGGTGGTGGCGCGCTCGGGGCCGCACCGGGCCGAGGCGAAGGGCAAGACGATGCTGCAGCCGGCGCGCGGAGCGGGCCTCGACGTTGCGCTGCTCGCCGACAAGCTCGGCGGCTTCGGCGGTACCCCGTTCCGCCTCGGTGCGCTCGACGCGGGCGGCCTTTCGCCCGGGCTGCACGTGCCCGCGAGCGAACTCAAGGAACTGCGCCGCGAACTCGTCGCGCAGCTGCTGCCGCAGCTCGAACGCGGCCCCGTCCGCACGCTCGATCCGCGCCCGGCGCTGCCGCGCGTGCGGCGGGCGCTGCCGGCCGTGCCGCCGCGGGCGGCCGCCGCCGCGGCGGAACTGGTGCCGCTCCTGCGCACCGACGCGCAGCTCGACGCCGCGATCGCCGCCGGCTGCCCGGAGGTCGAACTCGACTGGGGGGAGTTCACGGGGCTCGGCCGGGCCGTCGCGCGCGCGCGCGCGGCGGGCGCGCGCGTGGTCGTCGCCACGGCGCGGGTCGGCAAGCCGGGCGAGGCAGCGCTGGTCGACCGCGTTCGCCGGCTCGAGCCCGACGGCGTGCTCGTGCGGCACCTCGGCGCCCTGATGCGCCTGCTGTCGTTCCGCACCGCCGGCGACCGTGCGGCGCTGCACGGCGACTTCTCGCTCAACGCGGCGAACTCGCTGACCGCCGGCCACCTGCTCGGGCTCGGCCTCGACACGGTGACGGCCTCGTTCGACCTCGACGAGGCGCAGCTGCTGGCGATGGCGGCCCAGCTGCCCGCGGGGCGCCTCGGCGTGATCGTGCACCACCGCGTGCCGACCTTCCACACCGAGCACTGTGTCTACGCGCACCTGCTCGGCAACGGCCGCGACCACCGTTCGTGCGGGCGGCCGTGCGAACGGCACCAGGTCGCGCTGCGCGACCACCTCGGGCGCGAGCACCCGGTGATCGTCGACGTCGGCTGCCGCAACACGGTGTTCCACCACGCAAGCCAGCAGAGTGCGGCCTGGGTCGGCAGGTTGCTCCAACTCGGCGTGCGGCGGTTCCGCGTCGAGTTCGTGCGCGAGTCCGCGGCCGAGGTCGGACGCGTGCTGGCAGCGTGGCGCGAGCTGCTGGCGGGTCGGCTGGACCCCGACGGGCTCGCGGTGCGCACCGGGGCGACGAGCCAGTTCGGCGTGGCGGCGGGCGGCCAGCAGCTGCTCGCCGAGTAGGCCGCGCGGTCTACAGGGTGACGACCTTCGCGGCCGCGCCGAGCTCGCGCACGATCGTGTCCATGTCCGAGGTCTTGCCGACCGCCGGCGCGATGCCGAAGTGCGCGAGGCAGGTGCCGCACGGCACGAGGTCGACGCCGCGATCTTCGAGCGCCTTCAGTTCGCCGAGCAGCGGCGAGTCGGGCCCGACCAGGTTGACGCCCGTGTTGTAGAAGACGATGGCGGAGAGGCGCGGCAGCGCGATCGCCTTCTTGAGGAACGTCGCGAGGATCCTCTGGCCGAGCGCGCGGTCGCCGTGGCCCATCTGGTCCTGGTTCAGGACGACTACCGTGTCCATCCGCGCATCAGAGGGCGCCGGGTCCGGCCACGCCAGCACGGCACCACCAACATCGTGCTTCCGCGGCGTCGTGCCGCTCCTTACCCTTCGCCGTCCCGACTTCCGCCCATCCGCCATGAAAGTCCTCGTCGTCGGTTCCGGTGGCCGCGAGCACGCGCTGTGCTGGAAGATCCGGCAGTCGCCGCTCGTGCAGAAGCTCTACTGCGCGCCCGGCAACCCCGGCACGGCAGCACTCGCCGACCCCGTCGACCTTGCCGCCGACGACCTCGCGGGCCTGGTGCGGTTCGCCGTCGCCGAGAAGATCGACCTCACGGTGGTGGGGCCCGAGGCGCCGCTGTGCCGCGGCATCGTCGACGAGTTCCAGAAGCACAAGCGCCTGTGCTTCGGCCCGAACAAGGCCGCCGCCGAGATCGAGGGCAGCAAGGCGTTCGCGCGCGAACTGTGCCGCCGCCACCGCATCCCGGGGCCCGGTTTCTGGGTCTACACCGACCACCAGCAGGCGAAGTCGTTCCTCGACAACCGCGAACCGGGGCCGATCGTCGTGAAGGCTGCGGGCCTCGCCGCCGGCAAGGGCGTCACCGTGTGCAGGAACAGCGAGGAGGCCAAGGCCGCCGTCGTCGAGTGCCTCGAGCGCCGCCGCTTCGGCGACGCCGGCGACACGGTGGTGTTCGAGGAGTTCCTCGAGGGCCCCGAGGTGTCGCTGATCACGCTGACCGACGGCCAGACGATCGTGCCGCTCGAGCCGGCGCGCGATCACAAGGCCGTGTTCGACGGCGACCAGGGCCCGAACACGGGCGGCATGGGCGTGATCACGCCGGTGGCGATCCTGCCGCGCATGCGCGCGCAGATCGAGAGCCAGATCGTCTTCCCGACCGTGCACGCGCTGAACCGCGAGGGGCGGCGCTACCAGGGTTTCCTGTACGCGGGCCTGATGCTGACGAACCAGGGGCCGCGCGTGCTCGAGTACAACTGCCGGCTCGGCGACCCGGAGACGCAGCCGCTGCTGCTGCGGCTCTGCAGCGACCTCGTGCCGCTGTTGCTGGCGACCGCCGAGGGCAAGCTCGAGGCGCAGCAGGCGCCGGTCTGGGACCCGCGCGTCGCCGTCTGCGTGGTCGCGTGCAGCGGCGGCTACCCCGGCGAGTTCAAGAAGGGACTGCCGGTCTTCGGCCTCGACCGCGTCGCCACCGGCCCGGACCTGCAGGTCTTCCACGCCGGCACCGCGCAGCGGCCGGGCGGCGATCTGCTGACCGCCGGCGGCCGCGTGCTCGCGGTCACCGCGCTCGGCGACGACGCGGCGGCCGCGCGGCAGCGCGCCTACGCGGCGCTGCAGCAGCTCGAGTTCCACGGCATGCACTACCGCCCCGACATCGGTGCGAAGGGATGAGGCCGCCGCGCTGCCCCGGTATCCTCGGCCGCCGGTGAAGACCGACCCGGAACTCCGCCTCGTCGAGGAACACCTGCGCCGCAGCGGTTTCCGCTGGACGAGCCAGCGCGCGCTGATCGTGCGCACGGCGCTCGGCACGCACGAGCACTTCACGGCCGAGCAGCTGCTGCAGCTGTGCCGGCGGCTCGACCCCGACATCTCGCGCGCGACCGTCTACCGCACGCTGCAGGTGCTCGAGGCCGCGGGCTTCGTCGCCGGCCTCGACGCCGGCTCCGGCGGCCGCCGCTTCGAGCACGTGATCGGCCACGCCGACCACGAGCACATGGTCTGCGAGGCCTGCGGCGCGATCGTCGAGTTCCACGAGCCGGGGCTCGCGCGCCGCCTGCTGGGCGCCGCGGCCCGCGCCGGCTTCCGCGTCGCGCGGCACAGCCTGCGCGTCTACGGCACCTGCCGCGACTGCGCGCGGCGCGGAGGGGGGCCGTGAAGGGCGAGCGCGTGCTGGTCGTCGACGACGAGCCGGACCTCGCCGAGTCGACCGCGTACTTCCTGGAGCGCGCGGGCTACGCGGCGACCCCTCCGGCGCGCAGGCCCTCGAGCTGATGGCGCAGGAACCGTTCGCGCTGGTGATCACCGACGTGCGCATGCCGCGCATGAACGGCATGGAACTGCTCGCGGCGATCAAGCAGCGCGACCCCGACGTCGAGGTGCTGCTGCTGACCGGCTACCCGGACGTGCAGACCGCCGTCAGCGCGATCAAGCAGGGCGCGTTCGACTACCTCGCCAAACCCTTCGCCGAGCGGGATCTGATGGAACGCGTCGCGAAGGCGATCGCGCACCGCCGCATGAAGGACCGCAACGAGGGGCTCAAGGAGCGGCTGCGCCCGGGCGCGGCCGGCCGCCGCCTCGTGCACGGCTCGCCGGCCTTCGCGCAGGTCGTCGCGACGATCGAGCGGACCGCGCGCACCGATGCGTCCGTGCTGCTGCTCGGCGAGAGCGGCACCGGCAAGGAGCTGCTCGCGCACCACCTGCACGATTCGAGCGCGCGCGCCGGCAGACCGTTCGTGCCGGTCGACTGCGCGTCGATCCCGAGCGAGCTGTTCGAGAGCGAACTGTTCGGCCACGTGAAGGGCGCGTTCACCGGCGCCGCGAACCACCGGCTCGGCCTGTTCCAGCTCGCCGAGGGCGGCACCTTGTTCCTCGACGAACTCGGCGAACTGCCGGTGCCGTTCCAGGCGAAGCTGCTGCGCGCGCTGCAGGAGCGCAGCGTGCGGCCGGTCGGGGGCGGCGAGCAGCTGCCGATCGACGTGCGCATCGTCGCGGCGACCAACCGCAACCTGCAGAAGGAGGTCGACGAGGGCCGCTTCCGCGCCGACCTGTTCTACCGCCTCGACGTCGTGCGCATCGCGGTGCCGCCGCTGCGCGAGCGGCGGGAGGACGTCGACCTGCTGGCGGCGCTCTTCGTGCAGCGGTTCGGCAGCCCGCTCGGCATCGGGGGGCTGCTGCCCGAGGTCGGGGCCGCGCTGCGCGCCCACGACTGGCCCGGCAACGTGCGGCAGCTGCGCAACGTGATCGAGCGCGCCTGCGCGCTGGGGCAGCCGCCGCTGCTGCGCCTCGAGGACCTGCCGCCCGAACTGGGCGCGGCGCCGGGACCGTCTGCCGAGTCCGGACCCGCGGCCGGGGACGAACCGCCGCGCGGCACGTTCGCGGAGCTCAAGGCGCGGCACATCGCGGCGATGGAGAGCAGCTACCTCGAGGCGCTGCTGAAGAAGCACAGGGGCAACGTGACGCACTGCAGCGAAGAGGCCGGCATGGCGCGCAGCGCGTTCCAGAAGCTGATGCAGAAGCACGGCATCCGCAGCAGCGACTTCCGCGAGTGAACGGGGCCGCGCGGTTCCCCGTCTTTTCGCTTCGGCGCCCGGCAGGCCTGCGTATCGTGCCCGCGCCCTGCCCCGAGGTCCCATGCTGCGTTCCCTTTCCTGGCTCGCGTTCGCCGCGGTTGCCGTCGTCTCGCCGGCCGCCGCGCAGGTCACCGCCGCCTATTCCGGTTTCGGCGCCGGCTGTCCGGGCACCGGCACCGGGCTCGGCGCGATGCACCTGCACCCCGTGGTCGCCAACTCGGCGTGGGGCAGCGGCAACGCGATCCCGTTCGGCTGGACGCCGAACCGCTTCCAGCAGGTCTTCCTCGGCAGCGAACTGCCCTACGCGACCAGGCTCGCGGGGCTGGCGCTGCGGCAGCCGCGCACGGGCCCGGTGGCGCAGGGCTTCGTGGTCGACCTGGAGGTCAAGGTCGGCTGCACGACGCGCTGGGGCGCGGCGCTGAGCACGAGCTTCGCGGCCAACTGGGACGCCGGGGCGCCCGTGCTCGTGCTGCCGCGCACGCAGGTGGCGTTCCCCGACCAACTCTCCGGCCACCCGCAGGCCCTGGCCGAGATGCTGGTGACGATCCCGTGGGCGACGACGTTCGCGTGGTTGCCGCAGACCGGCATCAACCTGCTGGTCGAGATCGCCGTGCACGGCAACAGCCTCGGCAACCAGGTCCACGGCTACCCGCTCGACAACCTGGGCGGCACCTACGGCGTGTGGGGCATGCCCGCGACCGCGACCACCGGGCAACTGCGCACCGCCGGCCCGGTGATGGGCCTCTTCGACCAGACCCGGACCGCGGTGCCGAGCCTGCACGCCCTCGACCGGCCGCGGATCGGCGATCCGTTCCGCGTGCGCGTCGCGCAGTGCCCGGCGTCCGCGCCGGTGCTGCTGCTGCTGGGGCTCCCCGAGGGGACGTGGAACGGCAACCTGCTGCCGCTCGGCCTCGGCGGCCACGGCGCACCCGGCTGCAGCCTGCTGCTCGCGCCGTTGGACACGCGCGTGCTCTACGCCGACGGCGCGGGCGCCGCGGTCCTGCACTACGGCATCCCGCACACGATCCACGCGCTGAACGTGCAGTTCCGCAACCAGGCGCTGCCGGTCGACCCGCTCGCCAATCCGCTCGGCCTCTCGGCCTCGAACGGTGGCCAGGGGCTGATCGGCGACCAGT
This sequence comes from Planctomycetota bacterium, assembly GCA_016873195.1. Taxonomy (GTDB): domain Bacteria; phylum Planctomycetota; class UBA1135; order UBA1135; family UBA2386; genus VGXW01. The sequence continues at coordinate 12,957 of VGXW01000103.1, forward strand.
AGCCGGGTCCAACCTCGGCCGGGTCAGCCGGGCGCGCCGGACCGCGGGCGCCGCTCGCCGAACAGCCGGCGCGGCCTCGCCAGCGGCCGGCCGAGGTGCCGTTCGGCGCCGTGTTTGACGTGGGCGACGGCCAGCGCGACGTCGTCGGTGACGACCAGACGGTCGACGTCGGCGGGTTCGATGGTGCCCTCGCGGACCATGCTCGTGCGCATGAAGTCGAGCAGCGGCCGCCAGTAGTCGAGGCCCATCAGCACGAGCGGGAAGTCCTCGATCTTCTTGGTCTGGATCAGCGTCGCCGACTCGAACAGCTCGTCCATCGTGCCGAAGCCGCCCGGCAGCACGACGAAGGCGCAGCTGTACTTCACGAGCATGACCTTGCGGACGAAGAAGTAGCGGAACTCGACGAAGCGGTCGATGTAGGCGTTGGGCCGCTGCTCGTGCGGCAGCGTGATGTTGCAGCCGACCGACAGGCCGCCGGCCTCGCGCGCGCCGCGGTTGGCCGCCTCCATGATGCCGGGGCCGCCGCCGGTCATGATCGTGAAGCCCAGGCGCGACAGCTCGTACGCGGTCGTGCGCGCGAGTTCGTACCAGCGGCTCTGTTCGGTGAACCGCGCCGAGCCGAACACGGTCACGCAGGGCGGCAGGAAGTGCAGCGCGCGGAATCCCCGGATGAACTCGCCGCTGATGCGCAGCAGGCGCAGGAACTCGGCGAAGCGGCCGTGTTTGCCCTCGAGGAAGTGCCGCTCGACGGGATCCCGCGTGGCCTTGCCCCAGCGAGGGCCGCCGTGTCGGTCCAGGTCGGTCA
>VGXW01000104.1 GCA_016873195.1 Planctomycetota bacterium
GTTTAGCGCGTCTCGGCGCCGACCTGGCTCGGGTCCAAGTCGTGCCAGTTGCCGAACAGCGGGGCGCTGCCGAGGAACGGGTTGACGGCGGGGATGAGCGTGACCAGCGCGGCGTTGCTGGCGCCGAGCGACAAGAAGCCGTTCGAGCACATGAAGGCCGCGGCGGTGTTCGTCGGGACGCCGTTGTTGACGAACAGGATCGTCGGGCTCAGCGGGTCGAGCGGGATCGGCTGCTCGACGTCGTCACCGAGGCCGAGCGGAACGTTGCCCGGCGAGTGGGTGTACATCGCAGTGGTGCCCGGCGTGACGAGGTAGCGGTTGCCCGCGAAGGTCAGGCGCATCGACGTGATGCCCGAGCCGCCGGCCGTCACCGTGCCGAAGTCGAACGGCACCGAGCTCGGCCAGAACTCGTAGAACGAACGGGCACGGTTGTAGCAGCCGCCGCCGTACTTCTGCCACGAGGCCACGGCGATCGGGTTGCCGCCGGGCGTGTAGTTGATGCGGCAGTTGATCACGCGCGGCGAGAAGATGCCGCCCTGCAGGAACGCGTTCTGCGCCGCGCCCGCGCGCAGCGTCATCTCGGCGTTCGAGAAGATCGAGTTCAGGCAGGAGCCGGGCACGGCGCCGCACGTGAGCGGCGGGTTGTTGCCGGCGCCGTTCGTGTAGCTGAAGCTCGTTGCGTTCGACTTCAGCGCGACGCCGTAGTTGCCCGGGCCGAGCGCGAACGGCGAGGTGATGACGTAGGTCGTCAAGCCGCCGGCGAGGGACGTCGTCGGGTTGGTGGTGGACACCAAGGTCCACAGCGCCGGATTGGTCACGTTGCCGACGTAGGTGCTCGGCCCCAGGTAGATGTCCATGAACGTGCTCGCCGCCCCAGTCTGGGTGCGGATGTCGAGCTGCGTCAACGTCACCGTGGTGTTGATCTGGAGGTCGAAGTAGAGACCGCCGCCGACGTTGCCGGAGTTGCCTCCGAGGTTCAGCGTCACGAGCGGCGACTGGGCCACGCCGAGAGAGGTCAGCGCGGCCAGGGCAAACAGAGCAGGCTTCAGCATGGGAAGGTCCTGGATGTTGGGTCCTGGATGGGAAGTGAAAGGGAACGCCGCGGCGGAGGTCTGCCGCGACGCGTCCCAAGAAGTTACCAGGGGCGATGCCGATGGGAAGCCCCCGGACAACCTGACCGTCTCGGCCCGAGACGCCGGACCGGAATAGCGCGGTGCTGGTGCCGGCGGTGCCATGGGCGGGGCCGGGCGTCCGGGCGATCCGCCATGGCGGCTCGAGGCGATTCGCGGCTGCCCGCCCGGGTCAGGTCGCGAGCCGCGAGAGGTCGGCGACGCGGTTCATCAGCCCGTGCAGCCGGCCGAGCAGCGCGAAGCGGTTGGCGCGCAGGGCGGGATCTTCCGCGTTGACCATCACGGAATCGAAGAAGTGGTCGACCGGTTCCTTCAGCGCCGCGCAGGCGCGCAAGGCGCCCTGGTAGTCGCCGCCGGCGAACAACGGGTCGGCAACCTGCTGCAATCGGTCGAGCGCCGCCGCGAGCTCCCGCTCGGGCAGCTCGACGAACCGCGCCGGGTCGATCCGCGCGCCGGCCGGGACCTCGCTCTTCTTCAGGATGTTGCCGATGCGCTTGTTGGCGGCCGCGAGCGAGGCAGCCTCGGGCAGCGCGGCGAACGCGCGCACCGCGGCGAGGCGCCTCGGCACCTCGGCGAGCCGCTGCGGCCGCAGGCTCACGACGGCGTCGATCTCCTGCGCCGTGTAGCCCTGGTCCTTCAGCAGCGAACCGAGCCGGTCGAACACGAACTCGAGCAGCGCCTGACGGGGATCCTGGATCAGCGCGCCGAACACGGGCACCGCGAGCGCGATCAGTTCGTCGAGCTGCAGCGGCAGTTCGCGCTCGACGAGCATGCGCACGGCGCCGAGCGCGTGACGCCGCAGCGCGAACGGGTCCTTGTCGCCGGTCGGCACCTGGCCGATGCCGAACAGGCCGACCAGGGTCTCGAGCTTGTCGGCCAGCGCCACGGCGACGCCGGTGAGCTCGCGCGGCAGCGCGTCGCCCGAGAAGCGCGGCTTGTAGTGGTCCTCGATCGCGCGCGCGATCTGCTCCGCCTCGCCGTCGTGCAGCGCGTAGTAGCCGCCCATGATGCCCTGCAGCTCGGGGAACTCGCCGACCATGTCGGTCAGCAGGTCCGCCTTGGCGAGCAGTGCCGCGCGGTCCGCGGCGCCGGCGAGGGCGGCGCCGCCGAGCCGTTCGCCGATGGCGCGCGCGATCGCGCGCACGCGCTCGACGCGCTGGCCCTGGCTGCCGAGCTTGTTGTGGTAGACGACCTTCTGCAGGCCGGGCAGCCGCGACTCGAGCGTCTTCTTGCGGTCCTGGTCGAAGAAGAACTTCGCGTCGGCGAGCCGCGGCCGCACGACGCGCTCGTTGCCGGCGACCACCGCGCCGGGATCGGCCGGGCGGACGTTGCTGACGACCAGGAACCGCTCGGTCAGCTTCCCGTGCGCATCGAGCAGCGGGAAGTACTTCTGGTGCTGCTTCATCGTCAGGATCAGGCACTCCTGCGGCACGGCGAGGAACTCGGGCTCGAACCGGCACAGGAGCACCTTGGGCCGTTCGACCAGCGCGGTGACCTCGTCGAGCAGCGCCGGATCGTCGACCGGCACGAGGCCCTCCTGCCCGGCGCGCGCGCGCACCTGCCGCTCGATCTCCGCGCGCCGCGCGGCGAACGACGCGATCACCGCGCCGTCGTGCTCGAGCTGCGCCTCGTAGCCGTCGGCGTCGCGCAGGTCGAGCACGGGCTCGCTGGCCTCGAAGCGGTGGCCCTGCGTCCGCCGGCCCGACGACAGGCCCAGCGCCTGCACCGGCACCACGTCGGCGCCGTGCAGCGCGACCAGCCCGTGCGCCGGGCGCACGAACCTCACCGGGCTCCAGCCGTCGCGCTGCTGGTAGGTCATCACCTTCGGGATCGGCAGCTTCGCCAGCGTCTCGTCGAGCGCCTTCTGCAGCGCCTCGGCGAGCGCGGTGCCGGGCACGATCTTGTCGAGGAACAGGGTCTCGGCCTTGCCGTCGACGGCGCGCACGAGGCCGCCCACGGCCGACGCATCGGCGCCGAGTGCTGCGAGTTTCTTCAGCAGCACGGGGGTCGGCTGGCCCTGTGCGTCGAGCCCGACCGCGACCGGCACGAGCTTCTGCCGCACCGAGCGGTCGGCGCCGCGCGCGGCGACCCCGGCGACGCGCACGGCGAGCCGCCGCGGCGTCGCGAACGTCGTCACGCCGGCACCGGCTGCCGCGAGGCCCTGGGCCACGAGGCTCTGCGCGAGCACGGCGCCGAACGCTTCGCCGAGCTTCTCGAGCGCCTTCGGCGGCAGTTCCTCGACGAACAGTTCGACCAGCAGGCTCTTTCCAGTCATGGGGGCGGGCGATGCTACGGGCAGCGTGCCGGCTTCCGCCAGCGTGGAGCCCGCGCCCCCCGCGTGCTTCGGCTCACCAGCCGATCACCATGGTGATCGCGTTGCTGACGGCGAGGCCGGCCGCGTTGACGCCCGGATCGAGCGACAAACCCTGCTGGTGGATCGACACGCCGAACAGGGACGGATCCTGCGGGATCGTGAACTGCGACGTCATCGCGCCGCCGAGCACGGGCAGGAACACGAGCGCGTCGACGTTCGTGTGCAGCAGGCACCCGGGCAGGCCGTAGGGGTCGAGCGGCAGCGGCGGCACGTTCGCGAACAGGCCCGCGGCGACCGCGGCGAGCACCGCGCCGTTCGCGAGGTTGGTCAACGACGACGAGAAGGTCGCGCCGATGCGCGGGTCGCCGTTGCCGGCCAGTGCTGGCACGCCGTTGCTGCCCGCACAGCCCGGGCCGAGGTCCGCGACGTGCGCGCCGTAGCGCCACGTGTCGACGCGCGCGACGTTGCCCGGCCCGATGCCGCCGAACAGCACGGCCTTGCGGCGGATCGGGTCGTAGGCGAGCGAGAAGCGCGTGCGCGTCGTCGGCTGCGCGGTCGCCGGTTGCGTCCAGACGGCGCCGTCGAACTCCCACGTGTCGTCGATCGGCGTGCCGGTCGCCGGGTCCGCGCCGCCCTGCAGCAGGCAGACGGCGCGGGCGTCGTCGTAGACGAGCTTCGCGAGGTTGCGCAGCGGCGGCGCCGTGGGGACCGCCACGAGCGTCCAGTTCGTGCCGTCGTAGAGCCACGTCTGGTTGTTGCCGCCGGTATGCGGGCTGATGCCGCCGAACAGCACCGAGCGCTGCAGGGCCTGGTGGTAGGCCATGCCGGCGTACTGCCGCGCGCCCGGGTTGCCCGGCGACTGCAGCGCGGTCTGCACCCAGGTCGTGCCGTCGTATTCCCAGGTCTGGTTCGAGGTCATCAGCAGGCCCGGGTTCGTCGAGCCGCCGTACACGACGACACGCTGGCGCAGCACGTCGTAGGCCATCGCGTGGTAGGCGCGGCCGGTCGGCGACGCGGCGGGTGCGGCCTGCGTCCAGTCGGTGCCGTCCCATTCCCACGTCTGGTTGGTCGGCAGCGCGATCGAGATCATGCTCGTGATGCCGCCGAACATGACGACGACGTTGCGCGCGAGGTCGAAGGCCATGCCGGCGCCGAGCCGGCCGGCGGGCGAGTTGGCGGGCGTCGCGAGGGTCCAGTCGCTGCCGTCGTGGAGCCACGTGTCGGCGCGCAGGCCGGCCGGCGTGCCGATGGCGGCGCCGCCGAACAGCACGGTGCGGCCGCGGGCGAGGTCGAAGGTCATCGCCGCCTCGGTGCGCGAGGTCGGCGTGTTGGCGGTGGCCTGCAGCGACCACTGGGCGGTGGCGGTCGCGGCGAGCAGCAGGACGCAGGTCGGGGTGAGAGGGTGCATGGTGGTTGAAGGCGTCGGAACGGTCCGCGGAGCCGGGGAAATCACCGGCAGAATACGCCAGGCCGGACGCGAGTGCCGGCCGTTGCCTTCGCCGCGCCGTGGCGGCAGGCAGCTCAGGCGGTCTTCGCCGCCGCGGCGAGCTTGTCGAGCACTTCCGCCGCCCAGGCCTTCGGCGCCATCGGGAAGCCGAGCCGCGCCCGGCTCTCGACGTAGCTCTGCGCCACCGCGCGCGCGAGGTTGCGGATGCGGCCGATGTAGCCAGCGCGCTCGGTGACCGAGATCGCTCCGCGCGCGTCCAGCAGGTTGAACGTGTGCGCCGCCTTCAACAGCTGCTCGTAGGCGGGCAGCGCGAGTTGCTGGTCCATCAGGTGCTTGCTCTGCTTCTCGTGCGCCGCGAACGCCGCCAGCAGGAACCCGACGTCGCTGTGCTCGAAGTTGTAGGCGCTCTGCTCGACCTCGTTCTGGTGGAACACGTCGCCGTAGCGGATGCCCTCGGTGTAGACGAGGTCGAACACGTTCGGCACGCCCTGCAGGTACATGCACAGCCGCTCGAGCCCGTAGGTGATCTCGCCCGTGATCGGCCGGCAGTCGATGCCGCCGACCTGCTGGAAGTAGGTGAACTGCGTCACCTCCATGCCGTTGAGCCAGACCTCCCAGCCGAGCCCCCAGCAGCCGAGCGTCGGGTTCTCCCAGTCGTCCTCGACGAAGCGCACGTCGTTCTGCCGCAGGTCGAAGCCGATCGCCTGCAGCGAGCCGAGGTAGAGGTCGAGGATGTCCGCGGGCGCGGGCTTCAGCACGACCTGGTACTGGTAGTAGTGCTGCAGCCGGTTCGGATTCTGCCCGTAGCGGCCGTCCTTGGGCCGGCGGCTCGGCTGCACGTAGGCGGCGCGCCACGGCTCGGGGCCGAGTGCTTTCAGGAACGTCGCCGTGTGGCTCGTGCCGGCGCCGACCTCCATGTCGTAGGGCTGCAACAGGGCGCAGCCCTGCTGGTCCCAGTAGTCCTGGAGGCGGAGGATGAGTTGCTGGAACGTGATCATCGTCGGCGTGGGCGGCGGCGGGCGACGGATGCTACGGGCGGAACACCGCGCGGCCAATCGCGAGGCCGCGGCGTCCGCCGCGAGGCGTCGCCAGGCGCGCGCTCACCGCGGCCGCGCGCCGGCCCCGCCGCCCCACTGGATGGTCGTGAAGCCCGCTGCGGCCAGCACGTCCGCCGTGCGTGCGGCATCGTCGTAGACCGCGCCCGGCCCCGGCTCGATCACGCAGTCGACGAGCCGCCGTTGCCCCGGACGTTCCTCGTCGGCGACCTGCATCGCCGGGTCGGCCGCGAGCCGCTGCAGTTCGGCGCGCAGCTCCTCGGCGCTGCCGATCGTGCGCGGTCCGACCTGCCAGTGCACGCGGTGGTCGTCGAGGATCGCGCGGCCGCTGCGCGCCGGGTCGGGGCGCTCGGTGCCGTAGCTCTCGCAGACGACGCGCACGGACAGCTGCGGCTCGGGGTCCACGCGGTTCGGGTGGATGCCGCGGTCGCGCGGCAGGAAGGACGGCAGCTTCGCCTCGAGCGTGCGGAAGTCGAGGCAGACGAAGAACACGATCATCAGGAAGACGCAGTCGATCATCGGCGTCATGTCCCGTCGCGCGTCGAAGTCGTCGGGATCGGGCCGCGGGGTCACCATGGGCACCTCCGGTCGGGATGCCGGCAGAACGCGCGCGGCGCGGCGCGGGTTCAGCGTGGACGGGCGCGCGCGGCCCGGCCATAACAGCGCGCCCCTCGCGAGGACGTCCTTGGACCAACGCACGAAGTTCCCGCCGGTATTCTGGGTCGCGAACGGCATCGAGGTGCTCGAGCGGTTCGCCTACTACGGCATCTACTTCAGCTTCGGCATCTACATGTCGAGCCTGGGCTACTCGCGCGACCAGCTCGGCATCGTGCAGACGCTGTTCCTGCTGCTGTCCTACGGCGTCCCGCTCGTGTCGGGCACCTTCGCCGACCGCTACGGCTTCAAGCCGGTGCTGATCGTCGCCTACCTCGCCTACCTGCCGGCGATCTCGCTGCTGATCCTGACCAGGAGCTTCTCGGGCATCGCGCTGACGATGCTCGCGATCGGGCTTGCCGCGGGCACCTTCAAGCCGCTGATCGCGGGCACCGTGCGCGCGGTGACCGACAAGACGAACACGTCGCTCGGCTTCGGCATCTTCTACGCGATGGTCAACGTCGGCGGCTCGTTCGGCCCGATCGTGCTGGGCAAGCTGCGCGCGATCGACTGGAACTACGCCTTCTACGCCGCCGCGGGCGCGATCGTGCTGATGCTGCTGGTGACGATCTTCTGCTACCGCGAGCCGCCGCGGCGGATCGAGGGCAAGGGCCTCGGCGACAAGTTCCGCGAGATCGGCGTGGCGTTGTCGGACGGCAAGTTCGCGCTGTTCCTGTTCCTGCTCGGCGTGTTCTTCTGGATCCCGTTCTGGGCGTTCTTCAACCTGTGCGCGCTCTACGTCGAGGAGAACCTCGACACCCACGCGCTCTACGAGTCGCTGCGCGGCCTGTTCGGCACCGGCCTCGCGGACTTCTTCGCCGAGGAGAAGGACGGCGTGCGGCGCGTGCTCGGCGAGACGATCTCGCACACGGGCTGGATCATCATCGTGCTGCAGGTCGGCGTGTCGTGGCTGTTCGAGCGGTGGAAGCCGATGCCGTCGTTCCTGTTCGGCCTCGTGGTGATGGCGGCCGGCTTCGTCGTGATCGGCCAGGCGCGGGTCGGCGGCGCCTGGCTGATCTTCCCGGGCATCGCGCTGTTCGCGATCGGCGAGATGATCAGCTCGCCGCGCATCCAGGAGTACATCACGTGGCTCGCGCCGAAGGAGAAGGCCGGGCTCTACATGGGCGCCAACTTCCTCGCCGTCGCGGTCGGCGCGTTCGCGGGCGTGCTCTACACGTCGCTCTCGGGCTGGTTCGCCAGGGGCGGGCACCCCGAGGGCGTGTGGTACGTGCTCGCGGGGCACATGCTGGGGGTCTTCAGCTTCGCCGGGGGCGTGCGCCGCGGGTCGTTGCCGTAGATCTCGTGGTGGCGGCCGGCGAACCCGAGGCCGTGCTCGCGCGCGAACTCGTGCATCGCCGCGATCGTGCGCCGCTCCTCGGCGTAGGGACCCACGTGCAGCATCTGCACGCACAGCCCCTCGCGCAGGTCGACGATCCGCAGGTCGCCGATCGGCCCCTCGTGCCCCTTCGCGCGCAGTGCCTTCACGGTCGCCGCGAGGTCGCGCTTGCCGACGGACGATGGCACCCGGCTCAGCAGCTGCCAGCGCCACTGTTCGGGCGGCAGGTGCGAGAAGTCGCCCTCGACGCCGTCGGCCCAGTAGATCGCCTCGGGCTTGCCGACCGGGTAGTCGCGGCCCGCGGCCTTGCAGCGGAACTTCATCGTGTAGGCGCCCGCGAACAGGGCACCCATGCCGGCTTGGAACGAGTCGCCGCCGGGTCGGCCGTGGCCCTCGATGGCGAGGTAGCGGGCCTTGCCGATGCGCAGCAGCACGGGTCGCTTCGACGGCCGGTACTCCTGCGCCAACTGCTTCTTCGGATCGAGCTTCTTGGTGGCCATGCGGGGGATCGTACCCGCACGGCCACGGCGGTCCGCAAGCTCAGCGCCTGCCCTTCTTCAGGGGCTTCTTCAGGGGCTTCTTCGCGGCGGCAGCCTTCTTCGCCGGGGCCTTCTTCACCGGCCGCTTCGCCGCGGCCTTGCCCGCTCCCGCCGTGCGATCGCGCGCGCAGTGGTCCTCGAGCACCTGCGCGACGCAGCAGGTCAGCTTCTTGGCCATCGAAACGTGCAGGAACTCGTTCGGCCCGTGCGCATTGCTCTGCGGGCCGAGCACGCCGGTGATCATGAACTGCGCGTTCGGGAACTTCGCGCCGAGCATGGCCATGAACGGGATCGTGCCGCCTTCGCCCATGTAGGTGCAGCCCTTGCCGAAGCTGCTGCGCGACGCCTTCTCGCAGGATTGCTCCAGCCACGGCGCGAGCGCCGTCGCGTTCCAGCCCGAGGACTTGGGGCCCGGCTCGAAGGTCACCACGGCGCCGTAGGGCGGGTTCGCGGTCAGCAGCTTGGCGAGCCGGGCGCTGGCGGCCACGGGGTCGGCGGTCGGCGGCAGCCGCAGCGACAGTTTCAGCGTCGTGAACGGGCGCAGCACGTTGCCGCCCCTCTCGAGGCTCGGCAAGCCGTCCATGCCGACGACCTCGAGGAACGGCCGCCAGGTGCGGTTCAGCACCACGTCGGCCAGCTCCTTCGTCATCGGCCGCGTCTTCCCGGCCCACGGGAAGCGCCGGTACATGTGATCCTTGAGCACCTTGCCGCAGGCCGCGGCCTGCTGCACGCGCTGCTTCGGGATCGGCGCGTGGAACTCCTTCCGGATCCGGCCGGTCGCCTCGTCCTCGAGCCGCGACAGGAGCTGCCGCGCGATGCGGAAGCTCGACGGCACCACGCCGCTCGCGTCGCCCGAGTGCACGCCTTCGGTCAGCACGTCGACCCGCAGCGTGCCGGCGACGAGGCCGCGCAGCGACGTCGTGCACCAGAGCTGGTCGTAGTTGCCGCAGCCCGAGTCGAGCGCGACGACGAGGCTGACTTCGCCGATCCGGTCCGCGAGCGCGTCGATGTAGAACGGCAGGTCGTAGCTGCCCGACTCCTCGCAGCCTTCGATCAACACGACGCAGCGCGCGTGTCTGCCGCCCTGCTCGCGCAGCGCGCGGATCGCGGTCAGCGCCGCGTAGGCCGCGTAGCCGTCGTCGGCGCCGCCGCGGCCGTAGAGCTTGTCGCCCTGCCGGACGGGCGTCCACGGGCCGAGGCCCTCGAGCCAGCCGGTCATCTCGGGCTGCTTGTCGAGGTGGCCGTAGAGCATCACGGTGTCGGGGCCTTCGCCCGGGATCTCCATGAAGATCAGCGGCGTGCGGCCGGGCAGCTCGTGCACCTCGACCGTGAGGCCCTCGATCGGCTGCGCCTTGCACCAGTCGCTGATCAGGCGCACGGCCGCGTGCATGTGACCGGCGGTCGCCCAGTCCTTGTCGAACGCGGGCGACTTGTTGGGGATCTTGATGTAGTCGACGAGCTGCGGAAGGATCGACTGCTCCCAGACTCCGTCGACGAACTGCAGGGCTTTCTGGCTGTCCATGGGGGGATTGCGCGGGAAGGGGTTGGACCGGCATCGGACAGGCCCGGTCCCGCCGGGACAAGCGCGCGCGGCGGTTCCGGACCGTGGTCCTGGATGGTGCACGGCCGTGGGCTCCCGGCTGCGCGCCTGGCAGGCTGGCCCGTCACCATCCAAGACGTTCGTTCGGCGGATTGCCGCGTGGCGGCCTCGACCGCGGACGGGCCGGGCGGTCAGATGGCCGCCGACCATGGCACCCGCGATCCCCCGGCTGTTCCTGATCAGCAACTCGACCATGCACGGGGGCCAGTACCTGCAGCACTGCGCGGCCGAACTCGGCGCGTTCCTCGGCCGCGGTCGGCGGGTTGCGTTCGTGCCGTACGCGCTCGCCGACCACGGGGCCTACGAAGCGAAGGCGCAGCCCGCGTTCGGAGCGCTCGGCTGCGAACTGGTGTCCGTGCACCGCGGCGACCCGCTGGCGGCGGTCGGCGCCGCCGACGCGGTGTTCGTCGGCGGCGGCAATACGTTCCGCCTGCTCGACGCGCTGCAGCGCACGGGCCTCGCCGCGGCGATCGCGGCCCGCGTGCAGGCGGGTATGCCCTACGTCGGCAGCAGTGCCGGCACCAACGTGGCGACCCTGTCGATCCGCACGACGAACGACATGCCGATCGTGCAGCCGATGACGTTCGCCGCACTCGGGCTCGTGCCGTTCCAGATCAACCCGCACTACCTCGACCCGGACCCGAACAGCAAGCACATGGGCGAGACGCGCGAGCAGCGGCTGCGCGAGTTCCACGAGGAGCACGGCACACCGGTGCTGGGCCTGCGCGAGGGCTGCTGGCTCGTCGTCGAGGGGGGGCGCGCGACGCTGCGCGGCAGCACGAACGCGCGTCTGTTCCGGCGCGGAATGGAGCCGGTCGAGTGCGCGCCGGGCGCGGACCTGTCCTTCCTGCTGGCGCGGTGACGGGGCAGCCATCGGTCGAGGCGATGCGGCCCGCGGCCCGTGCTCGCTCGGCTCGGGCGGCAGCATGCCCGTGAGGGTGCGCGACCAGGTGGTGCCCCGATCGCAGCAGTGCCTCGCCGCGGCCGGCGCCGAGGTGGTGGCGGCCTACCTGTTCGGCAGCGTCGCCCGGGGGCAGGAGCGCTCCGACAGCGGTGTCGACGTCGGCGTGCTGCTGGCGGATGGCCGACCGCGATCGCTCGAGGCGTTGGAACGGATCGCCCGCCTGCAGGACGAACTGTCGCGCGCCGCCGGCCGCGACGTGAACCTCCGCACGAGGTTCCGCTGCTCGAGATCCTCGACGAGGACACAGACGTTGGTGACCCGCTCAGGCACTTTCCCAGCCTCGCGAGACGATCTCGGAAGGCGTCAGGCCCGTGTCGGCGCCAGGATCGAAGGCGCGCACGCTCGTGACTCCGCCGTCGGCACGCTCGAACAGCACGCCCCCCTGGGTCGCCATCTGGTTGAGGATCTCGGGGTGGTGGGAGGTGAGGATCACCTGCGCGTGCTCGGCATCGATGCGGTCGAGCATCGACATGAGCCATGGCTGGATCTCCGCGAGGGCGAGGAAGTTGTCGGGCTCGTCGATGAGCAGGCAGGCGCCGTCCTTCAGCGCGCAGTGCAGCAACACGTAGAGCACGATCAGGGCGCGCGGGCCGTCCGAGAGTTCGCCGATCGGATAGGAGCCCACCTTGTCGCCCGTGCGGATGCTCGCGCGCAGCACGCGCACGTTGAGGCCCGCCTCCTTCGCGTCCAGCCCCTCGAGACCCGGGACGACGGCCTGCAGTGCCGCGAGGGCCTCGTGCACGGACCTGGCATCGTCGAGCAGCAGGTGGCGGTACCAGCTGCTGAAGTTGCTCGCGTCCAGCGCCAGCTCCGGCGCTTCCTGCTCGGAGCGCGACGACATGCGCCAGGGGTTGATCTGCACGTGCACGAGGCGACGCAGCCAGCGGCGGAACGCCGTCAGCTTCGTGTTCTCGCGCCGCTCCTGCACCGTGGCGAGCGCGGATCGCGTCCAATCGAACGGGTACTGCGCCTTGTCCTCGAAACGGTCGTTGAACAGGTGCACGGTTCCGTCTTCGAACACGAACACGGGCTTGCCGTCGTACGTCACGGATTCGCGGTTCACGCGGAAGAGCCGCGGCGTGTGCAGCGGGTGGTCCTCGACGGCCAGCTCGTAGCGGTAGTCGGCGCCGTCCAGGCGCACGTCGAGTTCGAAACGCTGCGTCTCGACCTCCGGTCGCCAGCGCGTGAGCGTGCTGCCGCCGAGACGCTCGTCGAACGGGACGCCGCGCGACGAGAAGTCGCGGATCGCCGCGAGCACTTCGAGGGCGGCCGTCTTGCCCGTGCCGTTGCGCCCGATCACCAACTGCTTCGCCGAGGGCTTGAACTCGAAACCGACGAGGCATCGGTAGTTGTCGGCGTGGAGGCGCTTCAGCATGGGGCGCAGTCTACCCGGCCGGTGGAGGACCTTCGCCATGGCGCTGGGGCGTGCCCGCCCGCGAGGTCCGTACGGTGACCACCCGCGTGTCGGGCACGGCGCGGCACGACCGCAGCACACGGCCGGCCAGTCGTCATCGGGGGATCGTGAGGCGGCTTCCTGCGGCCGCGTCCGGTTACGATCCCCGGCTCCCCGACGAACCCCGTGCTCCCTTGCGCACCTGCTCGCTGCTGCCCTTGCTCCTGCCGCTTGCTCTGCCGGCCCAGACGACCTGGAACGTCGCGCCGCCCGCGAACCTCGACGCGGTGTTCGCCGCTGCCGCGCCGGGCGACCTCGTGCTGCTGGCCTGGGGCACCTACCGGCCGTTCACGCTGACGAAGGGACTCGTGGTGATCGGGCCGGCGACGATCCAGGGTGCGACCGGGCCGGTCGGTCCGTGGGACACGGACATCACGATCCCTGCGGGCCAGCACGCGGCCCTGATCGGACTCGACTTCCAGCCCACGCAGCAACCTGGCGCGCCCGTGCCGCTCTCCGGCAACCAGGTGACCGTGACCGGCAGCGCCTCGTTCGAGGACTGCAGCTTCGGCACGGGCGTGCCCCACAGCCTCGTGGTCACCTCGGGCGAGGTCGTGCTGCAACACTGCACGGTGCGCGGCGGGCCGGGCCTCGGCGGCGGGTTCCGGCAGGCGGGCGGCTACTGCTCGATGAGCGGCTCCACCGTGGAGGGGCTCGATGCCGGCAGCTTCGGCGGTCCCTTCACGATCCTGGCGCAGCCCGGCGCGACGATCGACGGCGGCACGTTCACCGCGAGCCACACGACGTTCCGCGGCGGCAACGCGAGCCGGGACAACGGCATCTCCCGCGCGCCGGCGCCCGCGCTCGCGGGCAGCGGGGCCACGACGCGCGTGTTCCTCGCCGACTCGACCGCGACCGGCGGCACCGGCATCGCGGGGGGAGCGAACCTGCCCGGCGCGCCGGCCGTGACGTCGTCGACGGGGCAGCCGGTGCTGCACGCGCGCACGAACCTGGCCGGCGGCACGGGCACGGTGCCGGGGCCGGCGTCGGTCGGCAACGTGGCCGCCGACCCGCAGATCGTCGGGCTCGCGATCGACCACGGCCTGTGGTTCGGGAGCACGAGCACGGCCACGGCGATCGCGGGCAGTGCCGCGCTGCTCGCCGTGCTCGCGACGCTCGACCATGCGGTCACCGCGCACCCGGCCGTCGTCGAGCCGCTGTTCGGGCTGCAGGCGCAGGCGGTCACGGTGGTGGTGGCCGTGCCGGCCGCCGGTGGCGCGGTGCCCGTCGCGATCGTGGTGCCGAACACCCTC
>VGXW01000105.1 GCA_016873195.1 Planctomycetota bacterium
GCTCGCGCAGCGTGCGCAGCGGTTCGCCGGCGAGCTTCTCGTAGTGGCGCGCGAAGAACGCGGCGTCGCGCGCCGGTGCCTGCACGGCCGCCGTGTAGAGCGCGTGCCGGTCGGCGGTGCGCGCGGTGAGCGCCCGGCGCGGCGCAGGAGCCTTCATGGCGCAGGTGTAGCGGCGATGCCGGGCCGGAGCCAGTGAGGCGGTGGCGCTGCTCACCGCGCCCGGGATACCATCGCGCCGACCCCGGTGATCCCATGACCCGCACGAAAGCGACCCGCTCCGCGTCCCGTTCCCCCCGCGCCCGCACCTCGCGCTTCCGCCGCTTCGGCGCGCAGTACCCCGCGGTCGCCGCCGCCTACGAGGCGCTCGGCAAGGCGGCCCAGGAAGCCGGCCCGCTCGACGCGAAGACGCGCGCGCTCGTGAAGCTCGCGCTCGCGACCGGCGCCTGGCGCGAGGGCGCCGTGCACAGCCAGACGCGGCGCGCGCTCGAGGCCGGCTGCACGCCGGAAGACGTCCGCCACCTCGTCGTGCTCGCGACGACGACGCTCGGTTTCCCGAGCATGATGGCGGTCATGACCTGGGTCGAGGACGTGCTCGCGCGCTCCTGACCCGCGGATCGGCACGAACCCGCCCTGGCGCTCTGGTTCGCCGCCGGCCTCGCGGCCCAGGCCGGAGAGGCGGCGAAGACGCCGCCGGCCCTCGCGCAGTTGCAGGCGGAGCACGCCGCCGCAGCCGCGAAGCACACGGAGGCCGTCCGCACGCTGACGGCGTCCGAGGAGTTCGAGAAGGCGCGCGCGGCGAAGGACAACCACGGCGAGGCGATGGAGAAGGTCGTCGAGGACCTGCTCGCGGAGATGGCAGCCGGCAGGTGACGCCGCGCGCGCCGCTCACTGCTCGCGGTACTTGTGCGCGACCGGCATGCGGCGGCCGCTCCAGCAGCGTTCGCTGACCTTCAGCGTCGGCGGATACTGGTGGCGCTTCCACTCGGCGGCCTGCACGCGCGCGAACAGCTCCGCGACGCGCGCGCGCGCCATGCCGGTGCGCTGCGCGGTCGCCTCGACCGACAGCCGCTCCTCGATCAGGCAGTGCAGCACCGGGTCGAGCTGCGGATACGGCGGCAGGCTGTCGCTGTCCAACTGGCCCGGCCGCAGCTCCGCCGACGGCGCCTTGTCGATCGAGCGCGCCGGGATGCGTTCGCCCGCGCGATTGAGCCAGCGCGCGAGCGCCCAGACCTCGGTCTTGTAGAGGTCGGCGATCGGCGCCAGCGCGCCGTTCGTGTCGCCGTAGATCGTGCAGTAGCCGACCGCGCACTCGCTCTTGTTGCCGGTGGTCAGCACGAGGTGGCCGCGCTGGTTGGCGAACGCCATCAACAGCGTGCCGCGCGCGCGCGACTGCAGGTTCTCCTCGGTGACCCCGGCGGGTGCTTTCCCGAGCACGGGCCGCAGCACCGCGGCGAACGCCTGCTGCAGCGGCGCGATCGGCAGCACGTGGAACTCGATGCCGAGGTTCTGCGCGAGCCGCTCGGCGTCCTCGACGCTGTGGTCGCTGCTGTAGGTCGACGGCATGCCGATGCCCGCGACGTTCGCGGGGCCGAGCGCGTCGACCGCGAGCGTCGCGACCAGCGCGCTGTCGATGCCGCCCGACAGGCCGACGACCACGCTGCGGAAACCGAACTTCTGCACGTAGGCGCGGATGCCCTGCACGATCGCCGCGTGGTGCATCGCCTCGATCGGCTGCGCCTGCGGCTGCTGCGTCCACGGCGCCTCGGTGTCGACGACCTGCAGCGTCTCGGCGAAGACGACGGGCTGGAACGCGATGCCCTCGGGCTTCACCGCGAGCGAGCCGCCGTCGAACTGCAGCGCGACGTCGCCGCCGACCATGTTGACGAACAGCATCGGCACGCCGTGCCGCGCGGCCGCCGCGGCGACCATGCGGTGCCGGAACGTCTCCTTGCCGCGCGACCACGGGCTCGCGCTGAGATTGACGACCAGCTCGGCGCCCGCGCGCACGACGCGCTCGACGGGATCGATCGGGTAGTTGCGCCTGTCCCAGAACAGCTCGTCGTTCCAGCTGTCCTCGCAGATCACGATGCCGATGCGCCGGCCGTGCAGGCGCACGAGGTTGGTCTCCGGCGTCGTCCACGGCTCGAAGTAGCGCGACTCGTCGAACACGTCGTAGGTCGGCAGCAGGCACTTGCGCGCGACGACCTGCGCGAGCCCGTCGTCGAGCAGCGCGACGGCGTTGTGCAGCGGGCGGCCGCCGCGCGAGCCGGCGGCGGCGTTCTCGGCGACGCAGCCGACCAGCACGTCGATGCCGGGCGGCAGGTTCGCGGCGAGTTCGTGCAGCGCCGCATCGTGCGCGCGCAGGAAACCCTGGCTCGACAGCAGGTCCTCGGGCGGGTAGCCGCACAGCGCGAGCTCGGGGAACACCGCGAGCGCGGCGCCCTGCGCGGCGGCCCGGTGCGCGAACTCGAGGATGCGGCGGCTGTTGCCGGCGAAGTCGCCGACCGTCGCGTCGATCTGGCACAGCGCGATCTTCATGGCGCCCCTGCGTCAGCGCACCTCGTGCGGCAGCGAGAACTCGACCGTCTCGGGGATGCCGTCGACCTCCTCGACCGACTGCGCGCCGAGTTCGCGCAGCCGCGCCACCACCGCGCGCACCGAACTCTCGGGCGTCGACGCGCCCGACGTGATGCCGACGCGGCGCACGCCGTGGAACCACTCGCGCCGCAGTTCGGCCGCGCCGAGCACGAGGTGCGCCGGCACGCCGGAGTCGGCGCCGAGCTCGCGCAGCCGGTTGCTGTTGCTGCTCATGCGGTCGCCGATCACGAGCCAGAGGTCGACCGCGCCGCGCAGCCCCTTGACGGCCATCTGCCGGTTGGTCGTCGCGTAGCAGATGTCCTCCTTGCGCGGCGTCGCGAGCGCGGGGAAGCGCCGCTTCAGCACCGCCATGACCCGGCTCGCCTCGTCGACGCTGAGCGTCGTCTGGGTCAGCACGGCGACCCGCGACGGATCGGGCACCTGCACGGTCTCGGCCTGCTCCGGCGTCGCCACGACGAGCGTGCGCTCGGGCGCCTCGCCGACGACGCCCTCGACCTCGACGTGGTCGCGGTGGCCGATCAGCAGGATGGTGTGATCGCGCGCGGCGAAGCGCCTGGCCTCGACGTGCACCTTGGTCACCAGCGGGCAGGTCGCGTCGATCGCGTGCAGCCGGTGGCGCTCGGCCTCGGCGAACACCGCGGGCGCGACGCCGTGCGCGCTGAAGATCACGTGGCTGCCGGCGGGCACCCGGGCCAGATCGTCGACGAAGATCGCCCCCTTCTGTACGAGGTCCTGCACGACGACCTGATTGTGCACGATCTCGTGCCGGACGTAGACGGGGCGCCCGTACTTCACCAGCGCCCGCTCGACCGTCTCGATCGCGCGTTCGACTCCGGCGCAGAAGCCGCGCGGGCGGCAGAGGAGGACCTTCATGGCGGGCCGCACAGCATCGGCCGGCGGCGGCGGCCGCACAAGGGCAGCGCCGCGTCGCGCCGCCGCGGGCCGCCGGGCCCTACCGCACCTCGAACACGAGGCCGAGCCCGTACTGCACTGCGCCGCTGGTCGGCGGTGTCGCCGTGCTGTTGTAGAAGGCGTAGATGCGCGCGACGCCGAGCGGCCCGCAGATCGTCGACTGCCGGCCCCGCGTGGTGACGATCTGCAGCGGATTGGCGGTCGGCACCAGCAGGATCGCCTGCCCGAACAGCGTGTCGCCGACCAGGTGCCGCCCCGCCGGCAGCACGACGGTCGCCACGCCCGTGCCCGCCGGATCGCAGAGGCCGAACAGCGTCGCGACCGGGTCGATGTTGAGCCAGCAGTCGGGCGCCGGCCAGCGCAGCATCGGCACACCGGGCGGCGGCAGGTTCGGATTGGCCGGATCGTAGAGCGGGAACGGCAGCGACAGCGAGGTCTGGCCGAGCAGGCTGCCCTGGTTCGTCAGGTTCGCGGCGACCAGGAACGGCGCGTTCGGCGGCCCGTTCCGCACGGTCCACGTGAAGCTGCTGCCCGCCAGCATCGACGGCGAGGACTCGAGCACGGGCGGCCCGCCCGCCACGCCGGGCACCGCGCACCCGGGGCCCTGGTTGCCGAAGTCCGACGCCGCGGCGGTGCAACTGCCGAAACCGTCGAGGCGGTAGGCGCCGGACGGCTGCGCGTGGACCCAGATCTCGACGAGCAGGTTGCCGGGCGGCGGCTGGTTGCCGCGCGCCGGCGTGAGTCCGTACCACCACGGCGAAGAGAACATCAGGTCGACGTTCGCGGGGCGCGGCCCCACACCGACCAGCGGCTGCGCGGGCAGCTGCATGCGCACGGCGGACAGCACGGTGGTGACGTCCTCGCCGTAGTTGTCCTCGAACACGCTGCTCGCGCTCGCCGACGTCCGGTGCGTGGTCGAGACCTTCACCGAGACGTCGAGGTAGCCCTTCGCGGCGATCGCCGTGCCGGCCGCGGTCGGCGTGCCGTTGTCGGCGCGCAGCGAGATGCCGTCGATCTGGCGCGGCCCGGTCCACGGCAGCTCCGCGGCGTCGTAGATGCACTGGTAGACGCACGCGAGGCTGCTGCCGAACGGCACGTTGCTGCTGCCGCCGCCCTCGACGCCGTGCAGCAGGGCGGGCACGGTCACGTTCTGGGACGGCAGGGCCGGAACGAAGGACAACGCGACACAAGCGAGCTGCAGGAGGTCGGCGCGCATGGCATTCACCGAACCTGCATCGGCGCCATGCCATCGCGCACTTGACGGCCGCCGCCGGACCCGCGTCTCGCCCGGGGACGGCGCGGTCAAGGCGGCGGCGCCGCGGGCCGAAACCCTGGCCGACTTGTCCGAGTCCTCGACAGAGGAGTGAACCGTGCAACTCAGCGATGTCACGCCGCCGCAGGAGTCTCCGCAGCGGCGGTATTCGGCCTTGCATCGAGCCATCGAGCGCGGCCTCGAATCCGACGAACTCTGGAGCGAGCTCGCCGACGTCTGCCTCGAACTCGGCCTCGACGACGAGGCCGTGCGCTGCGCGCGCCGCCTGCGGCAGCGCGCCGCGCAGCTCGCGCTCGAGTCGAAGCTCGAGCGGCGCCGCGCCGCGGCAGGCCATCCAGCCCGCCCCGCGTCCGCGCGGCCTGCCGTGGCGCCGGCAGCCAGCGATGCCGGACCCGCGGCGCCGCCCGAGGCGGACGCAGGGCCTGCCGCACCGGTGGAGGCGGCCGCGCCGGTGGCACCGACGGAGCCGGGACCGCGCGCCGACCGGTTCGAGATCGAGGGGCTCGCCGAACACCTCGGCGATGCGCTGCAGTTCCAGTTCCAGCAGCACATGCCGTGGCTCGTGCTGTTCGCGACGCTGTCGTTCCCGGCCGTCGTCGGCCTCGGCGGCCACCTCACCGGCGGCGGCTCGCCGCTGCTGCTCGGCGCGCTCGCTGCGCTGCCGGGTCTCTGCGTGCTCGCCATCGTCGGCGCGATGAGCCGGCGCATCCTGGTCACGAGCAGCAACGGCGAAGCCGACGTGCCGCGCCTCGGCGAACTGGGCCCCCTGCTCGCCGACGCCGCGCGGTTCCTCGCCGACGCGGCGCTCGTCGTCACGTTGCTGCTCGGCCCGGGTCTCGTCGCGCTGCAGCACGGCGCGCCGGTCACGACGGCGTTGCCGGCGCTGCTGATCGGTCTGTCCTTCGTGCCGCTCGGATTCGGCCTGCGGCAGATCCGGCGCGACCTCGGCTCGCTGTCGCCCGTGACCCTGGTGCGCGGCGTCTCGCGCTGCGGCCTCGGCTACGCCGGCATCGCGGCGATCAGCCTCTTGCTGTTCGCGCCAGCCGGTCTCGTCGCCTGGGCCGTGCTCGGCCGACCCGTGTGGGTGCAGATCTCGGTGCTCGGCCCACTCTGCGTGCTGCCGCTGTTCGTCGTCTCGCGCTTGCTCGGCACCTGGCTCGACAGCATGCGCCTCGAACTCGGCGCCGTGCTGCTCGGCCCGCGGCCGGCGGCGCCGCGCGACGTGCGCGAACTGGTCGGCGCGCCGGCCGCCGGCGTCACCGGGCCGCGCTTCCTGCGGCGGCCCGAGGGTCTCGCGCACTTCGAGACGCCGCTGCGGCATGCGCGGCGGAGTCGGGGGGCCAACACGCCGGCGGCCCCGGCGAGCCCTACCGCAGCACCCGCTGCCCCGGCGACCCCGGCGGCGCCGGCGGCGCCTCCGCTGCGCGAGATCGAAGGGCGCGGCCCCGTCCGCAAGCCCGTGCTGACGGACAGCCCGGACCTGTCGCACATGCCCGGCGCCGTCGTCGTGTCGGGCGACGAGCGCGTGCGCCACGGCGCGGCGGCGCGGCACTGACCGGCCGGCGGCCCGTACACGGCGGAGCCGCGGCGGCGGGCGCACGCCCCCGGCCGCGGCTCCCTGCCGCCCCCACCGGATCAGGGGCGGGCTGCGCGGATCACCTGGCGTGCACGGCCGCGACGTCGGCGGTCTTGCCGGGGCCGTGGCAGACGCTGCTAGGGCCACCCCACCCTGGGCAGTGGGGCCCGCCGCGGATCCGTTCCTCGTCGTAGGTCACCCAAGGTCATCTGCCCGAAACTGGGGCGCGATCGGCACGGGCCCGAATGCGGCCATGGAACAAGGCAGGGGCCCCGGGACCTCAGGGCAGCAGCGGGTCGTTCGCGCCGTCGCGCAGCCGCCGCGCCGTCTTCCTGGCCTCGGCCCGCACGGCCTCGGGCACGCCGGGGTCGGCCGCGAGCGCGTCCGCCGCGGCCGCGATACCGTCGCGCTGCGAGGAGTAGCCGTACCAGCCCAGGGCCTCCATGGCCGCCGTGCGCACCGCCGCCTCGTCGTCGGCCGCTTGCGCAAGGGCCAGCAGTTCGGGCACCACCGCGTGCACGCGGTAGAGGCGGAAGGTACGCAGCGCCGTGACGCGCTTCTCCACCGGCAGCGAACGGTCGCGCGCCTCGGTGCGGTAGTCGCCGAGGAACGCGGCCGTCTGCGCCCCGCGCAGCGCCGCGGCCGGGTCCGCCAGCGGGACCGGCAGTGCATCCACCGCCGGGCCGAAGGCCAGGGCCACCACCTCGGGCCCGTACTTGCAGAGCGCCTCGCGGGCGCGGTAGGTGACCCGCTCCGACGGATCGCGCAGCAGCGCGCGCAGCAGCGGCGCCACGAACTCCGGGCGGTCGAAGTCGCCCATCAGGCAGGCCGCCGCGCGCCGGACCATCTCGGCCGGATCCGCGATGGCGATCGGCAGGGCCCGGAAGAGGCCGTCGCCGCGCCGCCCCGCCAGCAGGGCCAGGGCCTCGAACCGCACCGCCGAGGCCGGGTCCTCGCGCAGCACGGCGAGCAGGCGGGCCTCGCCGTCGGGCAGGGCGAGCCAGGAGGCGAGCGCACGCTGGCGATCGGCCACCTCGCTCGCGCCCCAGGCGAAGCGGAACGTCGGGTCGCCGAACAGGTGGGACTCGAGGTGGACCCGCGCGCGGTGCCACGCGCCCACGCGTTCGCCGCGCGCGAGCGCGCCGAGGTGCCGGTCGCCCCATACGTCCTGGGCGACGTTGACCGAGTTGGCGACCACGGCGACCGTCCGGCCCTGGCCGTAGAGGTAGGCGCCGGCCTGCCACGGCCGCGCCAGGAAGTTGCCGTTGAAGCACGCGTCGAGGTCGAGCACCCGGGCGCCGCACGCGATCGCGGCGACCTCGTCGGCCGTGAGTTCCTTCTTCGCGTCGCTGGCCGCGTCGGCGGCCGCGACCTCCGGGTCGAACGCCTTGTCGAACCACTGCGGCGGCAGCTGCAGCCGTTCCGCCAGTTCCTTCTGCACAGAGGCCTCGGGCTGGTTCTTCTCGCGCGCCTTGCGCAGCCGCCCGCGCACGAAGCGCTTGACGGCCTCCACCTGCGCTTCGACGCCCGGCAGCGGCGGCGCGCCGAGCAGGTACTCGCGGTCGTCGTCGCCGTGGCTGTGCAGGATCGCGAGGTCGAGGGCCGGGTCGGCCAGTTCGCGCAGCAGCACGGCCTCGAGCCCTTCGCCGCGTTCGTGGTGCAGTTCGAGCAGGGCACCGCCGGGCCGGCGCAGGGCCGGCAGCAGTTCGCCGACCGCCGCGCGGCCGTCGGCCCACGCCGTCAGCGACTCGCTGACGTAGCCGTGGCCCATCAGGGTCAGCGTGCGGTCGAGCACCGGCCGTTCCTGCTTCTCGCGCACGAACCGCTGCAGGCAGGCCGCCAGCGCCTGCAGGCCCGCTTCGCCGTCGGCCGGCGGGAACAGCCGCGCCGTGTAGATCTCCTTGTCGATGCGCTGCGGCGACTCCGGCGCGAACTGCCGGTAGTGCAGCAGCGGCTTCTGCTCGTCCTGCCCGAGCGGCAGCAGCACGAGGTCGAAGTCCTCGTAGACGCGGTCGCTGGGCACCGACGAACGCGGCCGCGGGTAGCGGTCCTCGTCCATCTTGAACGCCGTGGTCAGGTGCTGCGCGCCGCGCACCATCACCACGGGGATCGCGCCGACCAGCAGCGCGCCCTCGAGCCGGGGGCTGCCGCGGTGCAGTTCGCGCAGCGCGTCGCGCACGGCTTCGGGCGTCTGCCAGTCGTCGGCGAGGATCCACGCCGCGAGGCCGTCCTGCTGCACGGCGTCGCGGTAGGCGCGGATCGGCGCGGCGAGCGCGTTCCACGTCGCGAGGTCGGCGACGATCGCGAACGACGCCGCGGCCGGCACGTCCGGCGGCACGATCTGGCGCTGGGCGGTGGCGGTCCCGGCGAAGCATGCGACGAGGCAGCAGATCGGCGGAGGGAACGGCGCGCGGAGAAGTGGCATCGGGAGGTCCGTCGGGGCTGCGGCCGCACGGCGCGGCGGCGCGTGACCGGAGATCATGCGCTGCCAGCCGCCGCCGCGCCTCGATGCTTCTGCGGGGCGCGCATCGCGGCGCCGGGAAGCGGCCCCCACCGCCCCCGCCGCACGGCTACAATCCGCCCGATCGGGCCTCCGGGCCCGAGGAGGATGTCATGCCGTTCCGGATCCGACGCGTCGACTACTTCTACGCCACCGTCCCCGGCCAGCCGGGGGCCGCCTGCGAACTGCTGCGGCAGCTCGCCGGTCTCGGCATCAACCTGCTGGCCTTCTGCGCCGTGCCGATGGGGCCGATGCGCACGCAGTTGACGCTGTTCCCGCACGACCGCGCCGCGATGGCGAACGCCGCGCGCAACGCCGGTCTCGCCATCGACGGCCCGCACCCGGCGATCCTGGTGCAGGGCGACGACGAACTCGGCGCGCTGGCCGGCGTGCACCAGCGCCTCGACGACGCGGACGTCGCGGTGTTCGCCGCGGAAGGCGTCGCCGACGGGCAGGGCAGCTTCGGCTACGTCGTCTACGTGCGCCCGCAGGACATCGACAAGGCCGTCGAAGCGCTCGCCGCTACCGGCTGACGCCCGGGCGCGCGGTCAGCGCTTCGCCGGCCGCATGGCTGCCGGCAACCACGCCGGCAGGTCCGCGACGCTCGCGCGGGCCGCCTCGCCGGTCGGCAGCCCCCAGGCCACGAAGAACGGCCCGAGGTTCCGCCCGCAGCTGCGCGAGAACCGGACGAGCCACTGGTCGCGCCGCGCCGCGTCGTCCACGGGCCGCTCCGCCTCGGGCAGCGCGCGGTACTCCGCGAACACCTTGGTGAACGCCGCCCAGCCGAACTCGCGCTGCAGTTGCGCGTACATCAGCAGCCGCAGCGCGAAGTCGACCTTGCCCTCGTCGCCACCCCACGGCTTCGTCCCCGCCGCGAGGTGTTCGCGCAGGCGTTGCTCGGCCCGCGCGAGGTTGCCACCCCAGGCCTGCTCGGGCCCGAGCCCGCACAGGGTCTCGCACAGGTAGAGCGAGAACAGGTTCACGGTGACCTCGCCGGTGCCGCCGAACGTCCAGTCCCTGCTCTGGTGGTTGTGGCCGAGTTCGTGGAACAGCCCCCACGGACCCTGCTGCATGCGCGCGAGGTCGACCATGACGGCCGCGGCGTCGAGGTGCGTCATGATCGGGTAGCCCGCGTGCATGTAGCCGGCGCTGATCTCGAGGTCGGCGACGAAGCGTTCGGGGCGTTCGCGCTGCCGCGGGCGCGCGGCGAGGTCGGCGGCGGCGTCGAGCATGCGGTCCCAGAAGCGCAGCACCGGCACCGGATCGTCGAGCCCGCGCACCTGTTCGCTCGGCACGGTCAGCACGACCTTGTCGGTCGCGAGTTCGGCCCACGGCCCCGGCGCGTTGCGCCCGCCCGCCCGCCACTGCGCGGGGTCCGTCGCGCCGAGCACGAACCGCGGGGCGGGCACGGCGCCCCCGACCGTCAGCGCGAGCTTCGCCGGCGCTTCGCTCGGCTTGCCGACCTCGACGTAGACGAGCCCGCCGAACGCGTTCGCCGCGAGCGTCTCGCCGGCGACGAGCGGGAACGTGCGCGCCACGCGCGGCATGCGCGGCCAGCTCGGCCGGCGGCCGATGTCGTCGCTGTGCGCGCCGATGCGCACGCGCAGTTCGTTCGCCGCGGGTGCTTCCGCGCAGCGCAAGGTGATCCGCGCGCCGGGCGCGGCGTAGAGGCCGAGCGAGTGGCGGCCGGGCACGCGCAGGTCGATCGCGAACTCGCGAACGACGGTCTCGGTCTGCGGCACGGCCCCGGGGAAGGCGGCCGCGGCTGGTTCCGCGCGCACCTCGGCGGCCGGCGTCTGCTGCAGCCTGCCGCTCCAGAAGCGCACGAGCGTGCGCGCCAGCGGATCGGCTTCGCGGACCGGGCGCCGCTGCGTCGGCGCCAACGCAGCGCCGCGCGCGTCGAGCAGCTCCTGCAGGCGCCGGCCGACGGGGCCGCCGGGGTCCTTCACGATGCGATCCATCGCCCGCTGCAGCCGTTCGGCGGCGGCCACCACCGCGGGCTCCGCGGGCGCCTGCTTGCCCGGCGCGTAGCCCTCCAGCACCACGATCGCCGCGAGCAGTTCGTCGGCGCGCGGCGGTTGCTGCGCGGGAAGAACGAGGGCGAGCAGCACGAACCAGGACGAGGCACGCAGCGGCGCGGTGGTCACGCGCGGCAGTTTCGGCAAGCGCCGTCGGGCCGGCAAGGCGCGGCGCGCGACGGACGCGCTACGGCGACGGCACCCGGAATGCCGATGCCACGGGCGCCCCCGATGCACCTCGACGCCCCGCCGCAGCCCGCGGCCCCGCCCGGGCCGCCGCCCACCGCGCCCGATCAGCCCGCGCGCGTCGCGTCGGTCTGGGACCAGCACTGGCAGCAGTGCGACGAGGAGCGCCTGTCGCAGCTCTACCGCAGGCTCGCGCAGCCGGCCCCCTGGTACCGGCGGCCGTTCGTGTGCGGGCCGCAGGACGAACTCGCGTTCCTGCGCCGCCACCTTTTCGGCTTCGCCGGCCTGCGCACGCTCGAGTTCGGCTCCGGCATCGGCTGGACCTCGCTGTGGCTCGCGCGCGCCGGCGCGCGCGTCACGCTGACCGACGTCAGCGGCAAGGCGCTGCAGCTCAGCCAGCGGGCCTTCGCGCGTGCCGGCTGCCGGGCCGCGTGGCAGGTCGCCTCGGTGTTCGAGCCCGAACGCATCGCCGGCCCGTTCGACCTCGTGTTCAACAGCGGCCTCGTCGAGCACTTCCACCGGCCCGAGCAGGAACGTCTCGTCGCGAACATGGCGCGCCTCGTGCGCCCGGGCGGCCACGTGGCGATCTTCGCGCCCTACGCGGGCGGCCGGCTCTACGTCTGGGCCAAACGCCGGCTCGAACAGCTAGGCCGCTGGCGGTTCGGCGACGAGTTCCCGCTGCACACGATGCGCGACCTCGGCCCGCCTGCGGGGCTGCAGGTGCTGGCCGAGGCGACCAGCAAACCGGGCGACCAGTGGAACTTCCTCGCCGGCGTGCACCCGAACCTCGCGCGCCTGGGCAAGCTCGCCCAGCTGCTGACGCTCGGCGACCTCTCGCCGCTGTGGCGCCGCTGCATGGGCGACTCGATGCTGGCGACGCTGTTCCGGAGGCCCGCGTGAACGGCACGGCGGTCCGCTCGCAGCGCGCGAACGGTGCGGAGGCATCGCCGTGAGGTCGCTGCGCCTGCTGCCCGACCGGCGGGCCGCGCCGGCCGCCGCGGACTACGCGCGCGACCGCGCCGACCTGGTCGCGGCGCTGCGCGCCTGCGGCGCCGTCGCGGTCTACGAGATCGGTTCGATCGGCACGCCCGGCATCTCCGACCTCGACCTGCTCGCGTGTTTCCCCGACGGGCGCGGTCCCGGCGGCTTCGCACCTCTCGAGGCCCTGCTCGCGCAGCAGCGGCCGAGCCTGCTGCATCCGCCGTGGGGCATGCTCGCACGGCACCGCGACAGCCTGCCGGCGCTGTTCGCGTTCCGGCAGATCCGCGACGTCGACAGCGGCGCGACGATCCCTGCGGTGCAGACGCCGCTGCAACGCCGGCTGTGGAACGTCGAGGCCGTGGCCGCGACGGGCGGTCTCTTGCTGCAGCGCAGGAACCGCAGCACCGCGCGCTCGGCGCTGTGTCTGCTGAACGGCATCACCTACAACCTGCAGCTCGCCGCCGAGGACGGCATCGGCGCGCCGGGCGGCGAGTCCTTCGCGGAGGCCATCCGCGACCTGCGCCGCCGCTGGTTCGAGGCGGCCGACGGCGACCGCCGGCGCGAACTGGCCCGACTCTGGGCAGGAGCGCCGGCGGTGCTGCACCACCTGCTCGGAGGTTACGCCACGGCGTTCGCGCACGAACTGCCGCGTGGCCACGGCGACGTGCTGCTCGAGCGGCCGGGCACGCGCGTGTCCTACTGCTTCAGCGATCGTGGGGCGCGCGGTCTCCTGCCGCGGCCGTTCGCCACGGTGCAGGTGCTGCCGCGCGGCCTCGCGCCGCTGTTCGAACTGCTCGCGTCGCCGGGCACCGGGCTCGATCGCTGGCTGCGGCCCGTGCAACAGCTGCCGACCTCGGCACCGCCCGCCCCCGACGCGGCGTTCGCCGCCGGTGTGCGCGGCTACGCGCGGGCCAACGCCGCCTACCTGCGGGACATGCTGGCCCTGCGCTCGCCGCTGCTGCTGCTCAACGCGGGCACGCTGGTGCACCTGGGCGCGCCGCGCCGCGGCCTGTTCGCGGCCCTCGCGCACCTGCCCGGCCGCCTGCTGCGGCTCGGGCGCAACTGATCGCGCGGCGTGCGCCCGCCCGGTGTCGCCGGGCAGGCCGAGGGTTCCTTCAGGCCGGCAGGTCCGGGCAGCCGATGGGAAGGGTGTCCCGGTGCGGGCCCGGCAGGGCTCGGACAAGGACGTAGACCGGTGGGCGGGCAACAAGCGGCCCCGGCTGCTGGACCGATCCGCCGGCTTCCCCTAGACTGCCTCGACCTCGCCCGGCCCTGGCGAGGTCACGGACAACCATGATGCTACGCACAGCTCTGTTGGTGGCGGCTTTCGCCTCCGCGTTCCTCGCCGGTCCGCTGCACGGTCAATGATGCGGTGGTGGCGGCGGCGCAGGTGGCGCCGCAGGAGGTGTCGGTTCGGGCGGCGGTGGCGGCGTGGCGATGACGTTCACGCGGATGCAGACGAGCCAGTCGCGGCTGCAGATCCCGTGGCAGCAGTCTCCCGACGAGGGCTTCTTCAGCGTCGACTCGCTGGAGTCGGCGCTCGAGTTCCTGGCGCAGCGGTCGGGCGGCAAGCCCGTACTGATCAACCGCGAGACCGAGCGGCGGGATCCGAAGGTGGCGAAGCTCTACAAGGAGGCGCTC
>VGXW01000106.1 GCA_016873195.1 Planctomycetota bacterium
GCCATCCTCGCGCCATGCGCCGCCTCGCCACCGTCCTGCTGCTGCTGTTCGCCGGTGCCTGCAGTGCGCCGCCGCCCCTCCCCGTCGACCCCGCGCTGACCGGCGACGTCGAGGAAGCGCTTCGTGAACTCGGCCCCGGAGTGCGCGCCGGCCTCTGGCTGTCGCGCCCGGGTGCCGCACCGGGCTACGCGCTCGCGCCGGAGGCGCCGATGCCCACGGCGAGCTCGATCAAGGCCGCGTTCCTCGTCGAACTGTTCGCCGCGCGCGCCGGCGCGCTCGACGCGCCGTTGCCGGGCGCCGACGCGGTGCTCGCGGACGACCGGCACCCGGCCATCGCGCACCTGCCGGCCGCGCAGCAAGAGACCGCGCGGGCGGCGCTCACGGGAGTCACGGTGCGGCGCCTCGGCGAGGCGATGATCACGGGCAAGGGCGTCGACAACGTGACCTACAACGTCGCCGCCAACCTCGTGATCGCTTGCTTCGGCGGCCCGCGCACGCTGCAGGAACGGCTGCACGCGCGCGATCCCTCGTGGCGGGGGCTCTTCGTGCGCCGCTACATGCTGGCCGACCGCACCGTGCACGGCGACAACGAGGCGACGCCGGCTTCGCTCGCGGCCGTGCACGGCATGCTCGCCGGCGGTGCTTTGCCGGGCGTCGAGCCGAGCGCGGTGGCCGCGGCGCGCGCGGTGCTCGCGGCGGGCGCCGATCCGGCCGGGCGCGCCCTGTTCCAGAAGGGCGGCGATCTCGACAGCGAGCCGGTGACCCGCGTCGACGCGGGCTTCCGGCAGGGGCCGGACGGGGCGGTGGTCTACGTCGTCATGCTGGCGCAGGGCGGCGTGCCGGAGCCCCAGCGCAGGGTCGCCGGCCAGCAACTCGGCCGCGCCGCGCGCGCGATCGCGCAGCGGCTGCTGGCCGCCGCGCCGTGAGGGCCGGCGGTCACGGTGCGCTGGCGGGAGACCTTTCGTGGCGCGGCGTGGTCAGCACCTTCGATCTTCAGGCGACATCGACCTCGAATCCGCAACTGGGGCACTTCTTCTTTCCAGCGCTCTTGAAGCGACCCATATTCTGGACCACGCCTGTGGAACGGAGCGCATCGATGTAGCGGGCATGATCTGCCACCCCGGTAGGGCTTCGTGCTGTTCGATGATGGGCCAGCGCCGAGAAGTAGTGGACCCTGTGAAGCTCTACTCTCCCGACCTTGGATCCGGCGATGTAGAGGCAGCGCTCCAGGAGTCGTCGCAGGTCCAGCCACTTCGTTGATCTTGGCGAACCAGTTGTCGCGAAGTCCCCGGCAGCGTCCCGCAACGAGTGGTAGACGTTGAACCCGTCGACGAGGAAGTCGAGACGAAGCGGCGTCACAGAAAAAGGCCCGCAGGACGCATCCTGCGGGTGGCCAGCGTTCCCGAAGGTTCGCTGGTGGGGATGCGCGCCTTATCGGCATGATGTTGCTGGATGTCAACCGCCCTGGCCTGGTCGTGGCTGTGGCGTTCTTGGCCGGAGTAGCACAAGTGTAATCTTGGTCGATACTCATGGCTCGTACGGCTCGGCAACGTTCCTGATCTCTGACCTGGTTCCTGACCTGCGAACCCGATCACGGTCGATCTTGCCTCGACCGTCTTCTTCGCCCGCGTGACCACCGAGCCAAACCCCGTCTCCCTCCCCTTCTCCGCCACGTCGAGAACACCCCGCCCGATCGCGGGGAAGCTGCTGGCCGCCGCGCCGTGAGGGCCGGCGGTCACGGTGCGCTGGCGATCGGGACGCCGCGGCGCCGCAGCCGGAAGACCCGCAGCGCGAGCACCAGCAGCGTGACCGCGGTCAGCGGGATCACGAACTGCAGCATCACCGTGGCGTAGCCCTCCTTCGCCTCGTGCTTCGTCGCGTCGAGCACCAGGAAGACCGTGTAGGCGCCGTAGTAGAGCAGGAACAGCGCCCCCTCCCAGCGCGGGATCATGCGGCCGCGCGCGAAGATCGGCAGGCACGCGACGGCGACCGCGATCATCACCGGCAGATCGAACGCGACCATCGACGGGATCACCGTGAGGCCGCTCGGCGACACGAGGCCCGACAGCCCGAGCACGCTCAGGATGTTGAACAGGTTGCTGCCGACCACGTTGCCGACCGCGATGTCGCGTTCGCCGCGGATCGCGGCGAGGATCGAGGTGGCGACCTCGGGCAGCGAAGTGCCCGCCGCGACGATCGTCAGCGCGACGACGACTTCGCTGATGCCGGCCCAGCGCGCGAACACCACGGCGCCCTCGACGAGCCAGTTCGAGCCGAGCACGAGCAGACCGAGGCCGGCGACGACGAGGACGATGCTCTGCCACACGGGAGCGCGCCGGACCGCCTCGCCGCCGAACTCGGCTTCGTACTCGGCCGCGACCGCGGCGTTCTCGCGGCGGCTCGCGCGCACGATCCAGACCGTGTAGACGACGATGCCGGCGAACAGGAGCGCGCTGTCGAGCCGTCCCAGCCCGCCGTCGAGCGACAGCAGCAACAGGACGACCGACACCAGGATCATCAGCGGCACGTCGCGGCGCACGAGATCCTGCGCGACCAGCAGCGGCGTGATCAGCGCCGACGCACCGAGGATGAACAGCACGTTGAAGATGTTGCTGCCGACGACGTTGCCGACCGCCATGTCGGCCTGGCCGAGCCAGGCGGCCCGCACGCTGACGGCCAGTTCCGGCGAGCTCGTGCCGAACGCGACGACGGTGAGGCCGATCACCAGCGAGGAGACGCCCGCCGCGGCCGCGAGCCGTGCGGCGCCCTTGACGAGCCAGTCGGCGCCGAGCACGAGCAGACCGAGGCCGGCGAAGAACAGGACGATGGTGATCCAGTCCATGGACAGGCGAACGACGCTAGCGCCGCGCCGGCCGCGGTCACGCCGAACCGGAGGATTCGCGCTGCCCCGGCGGCGCGGCGCCCCGCTACCCTGAACGCATGCCACCTTCGTGTTTCCTGACCGGCGCCGCCGGGTTCGTCGGCCGCCACCTCGTGCCGAAGCTCGCGACCGGCTACCGGCTGCGCCTGCTGCTGCGGCCCGGGCAGCAGACGACGCACCTGCGCGGCATCGACCACGAACGGATCGACGGCCGGCTCGAGGACCGCGAGGCGCTCGCGGCCGGCGTGCGCGGCGCCGACCTCGTCGTGCACCTCGCGGCGCTGGTGTCGTTCCGGCCCGAGGACCGCGCGGCGATGTTCTCCGTCAACGCCGAGGGCACCGCGGCGCTCGCCGGGCTGGCGCGCGCCGCCGGCGTGCGGCGCTTGCTGCACGTGTCGACGATCTCCGCGGTCGCCTGCCGCGACCGGCCCGAGGCCGTCGACGAGACGGCGCCCTACAACTTCGGCCCGCTCCGCATCGGCTACTGCGACAGCAAACACGCGGCCGAACGGGCCGTGCTCGCCGAGGTCGCGCGCGGCCTCGACGCCGTGATCGTGAACCCGCCGTCGATGTACGGCGCGGGCGACCGGCGCAAGGGCGACGACTCGCTGCTGGCCGCGGTGCTGCGGGGCCGGATCCGCTTCTGCCCGCCGGGCGGTCTCAACGTCGCGAACGTCGCGGACGTCTGCGACGGCATGCTCGCCGCGATCGCGCGCGGCCGCAGCGGCGAACGCTACCTGCTCGGCGGCGAGAACCTGGGCGGCGCGCAGCTGCTGCAGCGCGTCGCGGCGATCGCGGGCGCGCGGGCGCCGCGCCGCACGCCGCCGGCGGCGCTCGTGCGGGCGGCCGCCGGACTCGTGCGCGGCGTGGAGGCGCTGTTCGGCAGCCGGCCGCCGCTGACCAGCGAGATCCTGAAGCTCGCGGCGCGGTTCCTGTGGTACCGCAGCGACAAGGCCGAACGCGAACTCGGCTGGCGAGCCGGTCCGGTCGATGCCGGCATCGCCGCAGCGCTGCGCGAACTGCGCGGCACCGGGGGGCGCGCGGCAGATTTCGGGGATTCCGTGTAACCGCTGGCGCGCGCGGGACACAGAGCGCGGTGCACGGTGGGCGTCGCGGGTCGCGCCCGCCGTGTTCCTTCCCGGCCCGCGACGGGGCACCAGCCCCGAGGAGAGTCCCATGATCGCACGTTCGTCGGCCCTGGCCCTGCTCACGGCCACGGTCTCGTTCCCGCTCGCCGCCCAGGAGCACTGCCCCTACCAGCAGGCGCATCACGTCGAGGCGGACCTGCAGTTCGGCCCGGCGATGGGCTGCGGTGGGGTCAAGTGGCAGTTCGGCAACGTCGCCGTGTCGACCGAGAAGCAGGGCTGCCCGCTGTTCGTCGTCTACACGCCGCCGCACGACGTCGCGGTGCCGAGCACGCGCCCCGTCTACGTCGACAGCATCGCCCTGCAGCCGATCACGCAGGTGTTCTTCCAGTGCACCCAGGAGTGGTTCCTGTTCTTCCCGATCGGCTCCGCGTGCGCGTTCGACCGGCAGATCAACGTGGGCACGGTGAGCCTGCTCGTCACGCGCGCGTGCCGGGAATCGCGGGCGCCGTGATCCCCCGGTCATGCCACTAGGGAGCTGGCGGCGCGCCGTGCGCCGCCGCTTCCGCCCGCCGCGCGGGCCTCCCCCGATCCGGAGCGTGCCATGACCGACCGTGTCCGTTCGAACCGTATCCCCAGCCACCTGGCCTGGTTCCTGCTGCTGCCGTTGCTGCTCGGCGCCGTGCTCGCCGTGCTCGCGCTGCGCGAGCCGGGCGGGCCCCGGCCTGCTCCGCCGCCGGCCCGTCCGGCGCTTCCGGCGGAGCCGACCCTGCTCGCCGGCAGCCCGGTCGCCGCCGCGGCCGCGGCGGAGGCCGAACGGGCCGATGCGACCCCGGCACCGCAAGGCCGGCCCCGGCCCGACTTCGCCGCCGCGATCGACCGCCTCGCCGCGCTGGGCGAGGCCACCGCCGCCAGCGCCGCCGCCGACGAGATCGCCGCGGCGCGGGCCAGCGACGCCGAGGCCCGGCGGAAGTTCGCCGAGTTGATGACCGCGTTCCCGGACGCCGGCGAGCGCGCGGTCGACCTGCTGACGACGATCGCCGCCGACGCGCCGTCCGACCGCGACCGTTCGCGCCGCGCCGTGCTGCGGGTGGTGCTCGCGACCGAGTGCGCGCGCCGCGACGAGGCGGGCGACCGCGAGCGGCTGGACGCGCTCGTGCACGGCCTGCTCGCGGCGCTGCCGCAGAACGATCCCACCGCCGAGGTGGGCGCCGCGGTGCTCGACCACCGGCCCTGGCTGCGGCTGTGCCACGAGGCAGCCGTGCTCGGCCTCGTCGACCTCGCGGGCAGCGACCGGTTCCCGCGCGGCATCGCGACGCGGCTGTTGCTGACGCTGTGGGACAACCTGCAGCGGCACGGCGAGCGCAGTTCGGCCGACCTCGCGGGCCTCGCGATGGTGCTGCTCGCGGACGCCGATCCGAGCAAGCGCACGGCCGCCTGCCGGCAGCTGCTCGGCGATCCCCGGCACCGGCACGTCGTGCTCGCGTGGCTGCGCGAACGCCGCGACCTCGCGGTCGCCGCCGAGATCAGCGGCATCGCCGCGCGCGAACTGCCGCCGGCCGAGGCGCTGGCCGTGCTGCGCGAGGTGGGTGCTCTGCTGCCGAGCCAGCCCAACGCCTACCTGGCGCTCGGCCACCGGGCCCCCGACCTGCTCGCGGACAGCTACCGCGAACTGCTGGCGGCCGACACGCATGCTGCCGTGCGCGCCGACCTCGTCGCGGGCCTCGCGATGGCGGACCCGGCCAAGGCGCTGCCCATCGTCGAACTCGCCCAGGCCAGCGACCCAGCGCCGGCCGTGCGCGTGCAGGCGATGCTGACGCTGACCGCCGCTGCCGCGGCGACGCACGGCGAGGCCGCCTGCACGCGCGCGCTCGACGACCCGGCGGTGGCCAGCGACCCGGGCGCGCTGGCGGCCGTGGTGTTCGCGCTGCAGAACCTCGAGGCCGCGGGCGACATCAACGCCGTCGATCGGCTGGGCCAGCGCCTGCGGCGCACGCCGCTGCGCGAGGATTCGCGGCTCGCCCTCGAGCAGTTGCTGGCGCGGGCCCTGCCGGGCGGCCAGACGTCCGACGCGCGGACCGGGGGCCGCTGACCCGGGACCGCCGACCCGGGGCCGGGGGCGGGCGGTCCCGGCGCGCCCGGGAGCTACTTCTTCTTCTCGACGTGCTTCGTGTGCTTGCGCAGCCGCGGCGAGTACTTCTTGAGTTCCAGCTTGGCGGTGCCGGGCTTCTTGAAGATCGTGTAGTTGCGGTCGCCGGTCTCCTCGCAGACGAGGAACACGATCTCTTTCTTCTTCTTGGGCTTGGCCATGGCGCGGTCGTGGGAGGGCGAAGCAGCGTAGCGACGGACCCGGACCGCGCAAGGACCTGCCGCGCCCCATGGCACGGGCGCGCCGGTGCGGGCGTCAGTCGTGCTCGAGCACGATCACCGGCATCTGGCCGTGGAACGGCAGCCACGGCGACCAGGTCGCCGCGCCCGGGAAGTAGACGCAGCCGCAGCGGTTGCCGACGCCGATCTGGTTCAGCACGAGCGCGACGCCGTTCGCCACCGACAGCGGCAGGCCGGGCCTGGCGAGATCGATCCAGGCCGCCTGCACGCCCAGGTGCAGCCCCGCCGTCGCGTAGCTCGCCGCCAGCGGGAAACTCGTGTCGAAGCGGCCGAATGCGTCGGCGAGGCCACCCCAGGAGGCGTCGAGCGGCGCCCACTGGTGGCAGGCCGCGAGCCCCGGCGACAGCGGGCCCAGCGAGCCGCCCCAGCCGAACCACGTCGCCGACGCGGCCCGCGACTCCGGCGACAGGCCGGTCCATGCGTAGACGAAGCTGCCGGGTGCGACCCCGAGGAGGCGCAGGTCCGCCGTGCCACCGACGCGCGGCCCCGCCGCGCCCGTCCAGACGAGTTCCGTGGGCTCGGCCCGCGTCGTGCAGCTGCCGGCGCCGACCGTGACCGCGTAGCCGGTCTCGACGCCGCCGTCGAACCAGACGGCGTCGACCCAGTGGTCCGCGCCAACCTGCAGCGGCGCGTCGCCCGCCTCGAACTCGAGGAACAGCGTGCCCGCGACGACCGGCAGCGGCGGGCTGAACGGCAGCACGAGGAACTCCTCGCCGATGCTGGTGCCGGCCCCCGGCGCGGCCGTCGCCGGCACGGCCACCGGAGCCGGGCCGAACAGCACCTGCGGGTTCGCGGGCCGGTTCAGCGCCAGGTCCTGCGTGAAGTTCACGGCCTGCTGCGGCTGGAAGCCGCCGCGCACCGTCAGCGTGCGCTGCAGCGCCGGGTAGGCGGGCTCGCCGAGGAAGGTCGGCCGGCGCAGCCGCAGGCCGTGGATCGTGCGGCCCACGAACCCGGCCGGCAGCAGCGGGCTGTCGACGCGCACCTGCAGCGTGCCGTGGCTCCAGCGCAGGGGCAGCGACAGCGCCGCGTTGCCGGGCAGCACCTGGCAGGCCGCGGGCAGCGTCGAACGGTTCTGCGCGGGGAGCGTGCCAAGGCACAGGGTCAGCAGCAGCGAGGGAAAGCGTGGCATCGTGTGCTCGGGGGAGGAATCCGGCCATGCCATCGGCAGACCGCGGTGCTGGACCCAAGCGCCCCGCCCACTCCGGGGCCGCGCCGCTCCGCCGGCCCGCCGGGAAAGAGAAAGGGCCCGGTTCCCGCCGGGCCCTTCCTGGGGTCGTCCGCAACTCGACCCACCCTGCTTCCCTCAGTCCCCCGTGCTATCGGCCGGCCCTGGGTCCGGACCTGAGCCGCACTCCGCCGCCCGGCCCCCGGCCGCCGCGATTCCGCGGTTGCGCCGGCCCCGGGCCGTGCGCGACCATCGGTCCTCCCCGGCGAGGAACCATGAGCCACCACGACTTCCGGTTCGAGCGCGGCAGCGACGGCGTCGCCGTGCTGACCTTCGACCGCCCCGAGACGCTGAACTCGCTGACGTTCGCGATCTACGGCCAGCTCGAGCGGCTGTTCCGTGAACTCGACGACGACGAGACCGTGAAGGCGGTGGTGCTGACCGGCCACGGCCGCGGCTTCTGCAGCGGCGCGAGCGTCGAGGAGGTCCTCGGCCCGCTGCTCGAGTCCGAACTCGACGCGGCGCTCGCGTTCACGCGCATGACCAGCGCCGTGGTGCGCAACATGCTGCGCCTGCAGAAACCGATCGTCGCCGCGATCAACGGCATCGCCGCCGGTGCCGGCGCGATGCTCGCGCTCGCGAGCGACCTGCGCGTGATGGCCGAGACGGCGAAGTTCGCGTTCCTGTTCACGAGGGTCGGCCTCGCGGGCGCCGACATGGGCGGGGCGTGGCTGCTGCCCAAGGTCGTCGGCACCGGCCGCGCGATGGAGATCCTGCTGCTCGGCGACAAACTGTCCGCCGAGGAGTGCCACCGCCTGGGCCTCGCCAACCGCGTCGTGCCCGCCGACGAGGTGCTCGCCGCGGCGCTGGCGCTGGCGCGGCGGCTCGCCGCGGGTCCGAGCCTCGCGCTCGCGATGACCAAGCAGCTGGTCTGGAACGAGTGGCCGATGGACCTCGACGCCGCGCTCGAGCAGGAGGCACAGGCGCAGGCCCTGCTGCTGCGCGCGCACGACCACCGCGAGTTCTACAAGGCCTGGATGGAGCAGCGCGAGCCGCGCTTCCTCGGCCGCTGAACCGGCGGCCGGCGCTACTTCGCCGACGAACGCCCGTTCGTGAAGGCGAGGCGCACGACCGCGACGTCCTCCCAGTTGCGCGCGCCGACGCCGCCCGGCACGTCCTGCATGGTCCGGAAGCGCGTCTCGATCATGTGGTCGCGGATCTCCGGGCAGGTCTGGATCAGCCGGCGCAGCACCTGCAGCCGCCGCTCGCACAGCTGCACGGAGGTGACCACCTCGCCGCGGCTGTTCGCGCCGATCGGCAGCTCCGGCGTCTCGATGGTGACCTGGACGTCGGAGGCGAACGTCAGCGACGCGACGACCGCGCGGCGCAGCCAGGCCTGCACGCCGCGTTTGACCTCGGCCGGCGAGTTGGCCTCGAAGAGGTCCGACATCGGTGCGGTCAGCGAGACCGTGTCGTCGCTCTGGTTGTACTTCAGCGACCTGCCGGTCACCTCCTCGTACTCGGGCAGCACCTCCTTCAGGAACTCGCGCATCTCGCCGCTCTGCGCGGTCAGCAGCGGCACGGCGTGCATCACGTCGCCGCCGCCGGTCTGGTTCTCGAAGATGCCGGTGTCCTTCGTCTTGCCATCGCCCGCGATGTGGAAGGCCCACCGCACCGAGGCCCGCAGCTGCTGCAGCTTCGTCAGCTCGACCGAACCGAGCGCGTAGAGCACGACGAACAGCGCGAACAGCAGCGTCATCATGTCCGCGTAGGACACGAGCCAGCGCTCGTGGTTGACGTGCTCTTCGTGCTTGTGCTTCCTGGCCATGGCGGCGCGGCGCGACTAGTGCTTCTTGTCCTTGCCGCCGCCGTGGCCGCCCAGGTAGACCCTGAGCCTGCTGCGCAGGGCGCCCGGCGCGGCGCAGGACTGGATGCCGACGACGCCCTCGAGCACCATGCTCTTCAGCAGCTGCTCGTGCTCGACGTGGCGCTTCAGCTTGAACGACATCGGCAGGCAGACGACGTTCGCGAAACCGACGCCGTAGACCGTCGCGACGAACGCGACGGCGATGCCGGGGCCGATCAGGGACGGCTGGTCGAGCACGCTCATCACGTGCATCAGACCGAGCACGGCGCCGAGCACGCCGATCGTCGGCGCGAGCGCGCCCCAGGTCTCCCAGAACTTCAGTCCTGCCTTCGCGTCCTCCTCGGCGATGTGCATGTCGACCTCGACGATCTCGCGGATCGCCTCGGCCGAGCTGCCGTCGATCGCGAGCGTCAGGCACTTGACGAGGAACGGGTCGCCCTGGCCGCCGTTCGCGTAGGTCTCGAGCGCGAGCAGGCCCTCGCGGCGCGCGAGGTTCGCGAGCTCGAGGATCTTCTCCATCAGCCCGTGGAAGTCGTACTTCGCGCCCAGGAACACCCACTTCAGCGCGCGGAGCGCGAACGGCAGGTCGGACGGCAACGTCGCGACCATCGTCGCGCCGAGCGAGCCGACGACCACGATCAGGAACGCCGTGAGCTGCAACAGGGCGCTCGGATGGCCCCCCTCGAGGACCATGCCGCCGACGATCCCCACGAAGGCGGCCACCACGCCGACGATGCTGAAGAAGTCCATTGCCGCGATTCCCCTGTTGCGCCGAGGCGACTGCTCCTCGGATTCTCGGCCGCCGCAACGTCCGCTTGAGGCGGCCGTTGTGGCGGCCTTCCCGCCGACGCCCCACCCGGACCACGGAACCCATGGCCCAACTCACCCCCGCCGATCTCGCCGCGATCAACCTGCTGCGCCAGGCGATGAAGGACAACTTCCGCAAGACCTTCACGGGGGCGAGCTTCGTGCCGAAGGGCGAGCAGCTGGCCCAGGCCGCCGGCGAGGCGACCGACGCCGTCGTCGAGATCGTCGACAACGTCTGCGGGGAGATCGTCTCGATCCAGGGCTACGAGAGCTTCAAGAAGGGCTTCACGGCGGTCGCGCAGCCCGGGCCGTTCCTGATGACGGTGTTGCAGAAGCTGACGGGCATGGACGACGGCAAGTCGATCCTCGAGGCGATCGGGCCCCACACCCTCGCCGGCTTCTTCGAGGCCGTCGCGCCGTTCTACGGCGTGATCGGTTCGGGCGTCGCGACCGTGAAGCACTTCTACAAGGCCATCGACGACCTGACGAAGTCCTGGGCCGGCCAGGAGGCCCTGCCGGCCGTGCAGGCCGGCGCCCCCGAGAAGGCGCTGGCGTCGGTCGCGGTGCTGCTGAAGCGCCGCTCCAACGACCACTTCGCGCAGGGCGCGGTCAAGGCGGTCGAGACCGCGGTCAACGGCGCGCTGATCGGTTCGGGCATCGCCTCCGCCGCCTCGACCGGCGTCTCGCTGGGCGCCAAGATCGCGACGCTCGCGGTGATCATCCGCCGCCGCGTGCTCGAGTACAAGGAGGTGCAGAAGGGCAAGCAGGCGCTCGGGAACGCGGCCGACCTGACGCCCAAGGTGTTCGAGGCCTGCCCGCTGCTCGGCTGCTACCTGCTGACCAACAGCAACACGAGCGACCTCGTGATGAGCTGCTTCGCCCAGGGCACGGTCACGCCCGACTGGCAGAAGCAGGTCGAGAAGAACAAGAAGCAGATCGACCCGCTGATCGCCGCCGCGCGCGAGTTCATCGGCGAGTCGCTGTTCCTGTGCAAGGGCCCCGGCATCACCACGCGCGCGACCGCGAAGGACAACCGGCCGTGGATCGAGCGCTTCTGGATCGGGCGCTACGGCGCGACGGGCAAGGGCTACCGGGTCATCGCCGGCGGCAAGAAGGTCGTCGCGAAGGTGGAGGTCGTGAAGGACGTCGCGACCGACACGCTGCGCACCGCCTACAAGAAGACGCTCGAGCTGATGCTCGAGGGCAAGCAGGAGGGCAAGTAGCGGCGCGCGGTCTCACTTCTTCTTCGGCGGCGCGGGCGCCTTGCCGCCCTTCTGCTTCTTCGCGGCCTCGGCCTCCTGCCGCCGCCGCTCCTCCTCGAGCTTCAGCACCGCCGCGGCCGCCTGCTGCCGCCGCAGCGCGATCCACGGCGCGGTCTCGCTGCGCGGGGCCGACGCGAGCGCCTGCTCGAACAGCAGGAGCGCTGCGGCGGGATCCGCCTCGCCGTCCGCCCTGCGCACGCCCTCGGCGTAGTCCAGGTACTGCCGCGCCCAGCGCGCGTCCGGATGCTCCTTGCGCAGCGCCTCGATGCGCGCGCCGAGTTCGGGCCACTTCTGCTGTTCGACGAGCGCCTGCAGTTCGTCGCGCACGCGCTCGAAGGACGGCTTCGCCGCGGCGTCGCGCGCGATCGCGTCGAACTCGGCCTTGCATCCCAACGAGCCGTCGCGGTCGGTGCCGACGATCTCGAGCACCTCGCGGAAGTGGACCGTCGCGACGATGTCGTCGTCGAGGTTGCGCAGGCCCTCGGCCAGCGCCTTCACGCGTTCGATTCCGCCGCAGGTCGCCGCGCGCTGCAGCGCCGCGACCGCGCTCTCGTGGGCCGCCTGCTTCGCCGCGATCCACTCGAGCAGACCCTTGTGGCCGCCCGGCAGCCAGCCGGTCTTCGCGAACGCACGCCCCGCGCCGTCCGCGAGCCACAGCATCGGCAGCCGCCGGCTCGGGTACTTCGTCAGCAGCCAGGCGTTCTGCCTCTTCAGCACCTCGGGGACCTGACTCGCGTCCTGCGGATAGTCGAACCGCGCGAGCACGCAGGTCTTCGCGGCGGCGGTCGCGAACTCGGGCCGCGCGAGCACTTCCTGCTCGAGCCGCACGTCCGAGCCGTCGGCCGCGGGCCCCTGGAAGACCATCAGCAGGGTCAGTTGGCGGTTCCGCGCGTGGGAACGCGCGGTCTCGAAGTCCTGCACAAACGGCGAGGCGGTCGGCGGTTTCGCGGCAGCGGCGGCGGGCGCTTGCGCCAGCACGGTGAGGGGCAGCAGCAGGGGAACGGCGAACCGGGCGGCTCTGTGCATGGTGCTCCGGTGGGGCATCCGGCGAGCGGCGATTCTACCGCGGCGCGCGCGACGTCTTTCAGTAGAGCGCCAGCGTCGTGCCGTCGGCCCAGCGGCGCGCGGGCTGCGGGCAGCGCCGTTCGCGGCCGAACCACGTGCGCAGTGCCGGCGCGCCGCGCGCGAGGTTGCCGGCGCCGAGCGCGACGAGGCGCGGGAGTCGGGGTGCGAGCGTGGTGATGGCCGCGATCCTGCGGTGCAGCCCGCAGCCAGGGCACGCCCGGCCGGCTCGTATCGCCGGGGGCGACGTTCCATTCACGCAGACGTTCGAGTTCGTGGTCCGCCGACGCCGGCGCGCCTCATCGGCCGACGACGAGCGCGGCCGCGTCGGAGATCGCGGCGCCGAGCGCATTGCCCGCGCCCGGATCGAGCACGAGCGCCTGCTGATGGAGGCGCAGACCGACCAGCGCGGAGCCGGCCGGGATCGACAGTTCGTAGCGCGCACGATTGCCGCTGCCGATGACGAACGTGACCGCGTCGTCGCTCGTGTAGGCCGTGCAGCCCGGCATGCCGAGCCCCGCGAGCGACAGCGGCAGCGGGCCGAAACGCGACGCGGTCGCGCTGAGGCCGGTGAACATCAGCGCGACGTCCGCGGGCAGGTGGTCGAGCGCCACGGTCAGCACGGTGCCGATGCGCGGCAGGTCGAGCGGCACGAGGGCCGCCGCCGGCATGCTGCCCGCGCAGCCGAGGCCGGTCCGCACGTAGGCGGCCGGCGGACCGTAGCGCACCACGGTGGCCCACGCGCTGGCCGAGGCCTGCAGGGCCGCCAGTCCGGGCGGCAGGACGCCCAGATCGCACTGGCGCGCGCCGTTGCGACCCCAGGCGACGACCGAGCCGTCCGAACGCCGTCCGATCGAGTGGTCGGCCCCCGGACCCGAGGCGATTCCGACCCAGGCCAGTCCCGGCGGCGACGCCGGGATGTTGCACTGCCCGTGCACGTTGTCGCCCCACGCGACGAGCGCGCCGTCGGAGCGGCGGCCGAGGCTGTGCCGGCGTCCCGCGGCGATCTGCACCCAGGTGAGACCCGGTGGCAGTGCGGGCACGTTGCACTGGCCAGCCCCGTTCTCGCCGAACGCGAGCACGCGGCCGTCGGCGAGGCGCAGCAGGCTGTGGGGG
>VGXW01000107.1 GCA_016873195.1 Planctomycetota bacterium
AAAATGGTTGGCCTCTCGGGTTGCGGCGACCGGAGACGGGATCATAACGGCCCCGGGGGCGGCGGGGCTCAGTCGCCCAGCAGTTCGTCGACGCGCACGAAGCGGTAGCCGCGCGCGCGCAGCGCGTCGAGCAGGGCACCGAGCTCACCGTGCATCTTGTCGGCACGGGCCGAGCCGAGGTGGAGCAGCAGCAGGAAGCCGTCGAGCCCGTCCGGTTCGCGGGCCTCGTAGGCGAGCACGTCGCCGCGGATGCGGGCCGAGGGCACGAAGCCGCGCTCGCCCTCGGGAACGTAGTCGCGGTTGGAGCCCGAGCCCGGAGTGAAGTTGCACAGCCGGACCCCGATCGCCGCGGCCCACGCGACGTGCGCTTCGTTGAACCACTCGTAGGGCGGGATGAACCAGACCGGCTGCCCGGGCGGCAGCGCGCCGAGCGCGCGCAGTTCGGCGAGGTTCTGCTGCAGGTCGGCGCGGAAGGTCGGCTCGTCGACGAGCGAGCGTCGCCGATCGTCCCACGCGCAGTAGAGCAGGTGGCCGTGCGAGTGCGGCCCGACGTAGTGGCCCGCGGCGAGCATGCGCGGCACCGCGGCGCGCAGCTCGGACTGCGCGAGAAAGGCCCCGGTCACGAAGAACGAAGCGGGCAGGCCGCGCGCGGCCAGTGCGTCGAGGATCACCGCCGTGCCCTCGCCGAACTCGCTGCCGGTGAACACGAACGCGAGGGCCTTCGCACCGCGGTCGCCGCGCACGGGGGCGCCGTGGTCGAACGTCCAGCGCGCCGGCGCGCCGGCACAGGCGGCGGCGAGCAGGGCCGCGGCGAAGCCGCACCGGCGCGTCGGTAGCATGGCGGAATGGTAGCCCTCGGCCTGCCGTTCACCGCGTCGCGCTGGCTCGCCCTGTTCGCCCTCGCGGCCTGTGCCGCTGCGCCCGCGCTCCCGCCCGCGCCCGCAGCCGCACCCGCACCGCGCGGCGAAGCGTGGCTCCGCGTCAATCTCGTCGGCTACCTGCCCGGCGACCCGAAGGTCGCGGTCCTGTCGGCCGACGAACCGTGGCGCGGCACGTTCGCGGTCGGCGACTTCACGGGCACGATCGGTCCCGACCTCGGGCCGTGGGGGCCGTTCGCGCACAATCACCGGCTCGACTTCAGCGCGCTCGTCACCCCGGGCACCTACACGATCACGATCGGCAGCCTGCGCTCGCCGCCGTTCTGCATCGGCGACGACGCCTATGCCGCCGTGATCCCGGCCCTGCGCGAGTTCCTGCGCCTGCAGCGCTGCGGCGACAACCCGATCACCGGCGAACGGTGCCACCAGCAGGACGGTATCGACGTGTCGAGCGGCGAACGCGTCGACCTCGTCGGCGGCTGGCACGACGCCGGCGACCGGCTCAAGCACATGATCACGACGACCTACTGCACGGCCGCGCTGCAACTCGCCGGCGAGCGCGAGGAGGCCGAGCACGGTGCGCGCCTCGTCGCGAAGCTGCACCCGGACCCCGACACGATCTACGTGCAGATCGGCGACGACCGCGACCACCTGCCGCCGCTGACCCTCTGGCACCTCGATCGGTCCGACTACGGCCACGGCCCCGGCGGCGCGCGTTCGGCCTGGCCCGCGACCGGCGCGCCGCAGGGACCCAAGCACAAGAACGCGTCGACCGGCGTCGCGAACCTCGCCGGCCGCACCGCGGCGGCGCTGGCGCTGTGCGGCCGCGTCGACCTCGCGCGCTCGGCGCTCGAGCTCGCGCTGCGCAAGCCCGGCGTGGCGATGTCGGTGCCGGTGCGCGCGCCCTACTACTACGGCGAGAGCTCGTGGCACGACGACGTCGAGTGGGGGGCGATCGAGCTGTTCGTCGTCACCGGCGAACGGCGCTACCTCGAGCTCGCGATCGAGCACGCGCGTGCGGCCGGGGCGAGCGAGTGGATGGGTGCGGACGGCCACGGCCACTACGAGTTCTTCCCCTACGTCAATCTCGCCCATTGCCGCCTGCATGCGCACGCGCCCGCCGACGTGCAGGGCGAGCTCGCCGGTTTCTACCGGCAGGGTCTCGAGCGCGTGCGGCAGCGCGCGGCGCAGAACCCGTACGACCTCGGCACCGCGCTGGTCTGGTGCTCGACCAACGACGCCATCGCGGTTGCCACGCAGGCGCTGCTCTACGAGCGCATGAGCGGCGATCCGCGCTACCGCGTCCTCGGCACCGCGGCGCGCGACTGGCTCTTCGGCCGCAACCCGTGGGGCGTCTCGTTCGTCTGCGGCGTGCCCGCGGGCGGCGACGCGGCGAGCCAGCCGCACCACCCGTTCTGG
Organism: Planctomycetota bacterium; assembly: GCA_016873195.1. Taxonomy (GTDB): domain Bacteria; phylum Planctomycetota; class UBA1135; order UBA1135; family UBA2386; genus VGXW01. Next base: position 2,298 of record VGXW01000107.1, read on the forward strand.
AAGCTGCTCGGGCGTCTGCCGAAGGGCGGCCTCGTCGACGGCCCGGTCACGCGCGCGATCAACGCGAGCTTGAAGTTCGCCGACTTCGGCGAGGATCGCCTGGCCCGCTTCCAGTCCGACGTCGCGGTCTACCACGACGTGTTCGCCGACTTCTCGACCAACGAGCCGATCCTGGACGGCACCGTGTCGCTGCTCTACCTGCTGAGCCTGCAGGGTCCCGCGGCGGGTCGCTGAGGGGCCGGGTCGGCGCCGGACCCTGGCGTCGCAGCACAGGCGAACTTCCCGGAACCCCGGTGGCCGCCGCGCAGACGGCCGTCCGCTCGCCCTCGCGCGGGTATCGTGCCGGAATGCTGCGCCGAAGCCTGCTGCTGGCCGTGATGTTCGTCGCCTCGCTGCCGCTGGCCCAGGAACCGCCCGCGCCGTCGCTGCAGCGCCAGTTCACCGTGCCGCTGCGCGACGGTCGCGTGCAGGCCGACGAGTTCGTGGGCGCGCTGTTCACCGCCTACGAACTCGACGGCGAGGCGCTGCGCGTGCCCGCCGTGCGGATCGACCTGCGCGGCACGACGGGGCTCCTGCTGCTCGCCGGCAGCCGGAAGCTGCTGCTCGACACGGTGCGTTTCCGCCGCGACTTCGCGCAGGCACAACTGCTCGTGACGATCGACCGCGAACGCGCGCGCGAGGTGCGGCGCGACCTGCGCGCGGCCCTCGCGCAGTTCGCGGGGCGGCTCGCCGGCGAGGACGCCAGCGCCCGCCGCTACGAACTCGCGCTGCCGCAGTCGCTGGACCCCGCGCGCCCGCTGTGCGTGCTCGTGCACGGCGTCGAGAGCGATCCCGGCATGTGGGACGACCTGCGCGCCTTCCTCGGGGCCGAGGGCCGGCGCGTGCAGGTCGCGACCTTCGCCTATCCCAACGACGAGGCCGTGGAACGTAGCGCCGCCGAACTGTCGGCGCGCCTGCGCGCACTCGGCCCGCAGCCGGTCGCGCTCGTCGGCCACAGCCTCGGCGGGCTCGTCGCGCGCGCGGTCGTCGAGGATCCGGCCCTCGATCCCGGCAACGTGCGCACGCTGGTCCTCACGGGCGTGCCGAACGGCGGCTCCAACCTGGCCGGCTTCCGGATCGGGCTCGAGGCGGCCGCCGTGCTGCGGGACGCCGGCGGTGCCGAGACCTACGCGCGCGAACTGCTCGCTGCGGTCGTCGACCACTGGCGGGACGGGCTCGGCGAAGCGGGCGGCGATCTGTTCCCCGGTTCGGTCTGCCTCGCGCGGCTCGCGGCCCGCGAACGCAATCCGAAGGTCGACTACCACCTCGTGCTCGGCACGCGTTCGGTGCTGCGCGAAGAACAGCTCGCCGAGGTGCAGAAGGCCGTTCGGGCGGCACTCGGTGACCGCAGTCTCGCGAAGGTCGTGCGGCCGAAACTCGAGCGCTGGCTCGCCGACCTCGACGAACTGCGCGACGGCGCGGGTGACGGGGCGGTCAGCGTCGCGCGCGGCCGGCTGCCGGGCGTCGAGCCCGTGCTCGTGCCGCTCGACCACCTCGGGCTCGTGCGCCTGCGCGGCCTGCTCGGGCGGGTCGAGAAACCCGACGAGCACCCGGTGTTCGTGCGCATCGCCGAATGGGTGACGGCGGCGAAGAAGTGAGGCCGGCGCGCTGACGGGCACGGCATCGGGGAACGCAGCTCGGCGGCCGGATCCGCTCGATGGCGGGCAGCGGCGCGGCCGATCAGGGAGCCTGCCCGCTGTCCCCGGCCGATCACCCCGACGACAATCCACGCCATGAAGCTCGACAAGATCCTGTTCCTCGCGGCCCTGCTCGGCGCTGGCTGCAGCAACGGCGGCGGCGGCGCCCCGGCCGCGGGCGAGATCGCCCTGTGCCTGACCGACGCGGCGAGCGACGAACTCGCGCAGTTCGAGGTCGACGTCCGCAACATCGTGTTCACCTCCCGCAGCGGCGCCATGGTCAGCGTGCTGCCGCGCGCGACGCGCGTCGACTTCGTGCAGCTCGAGTCCGTGGCCGAACTCGTGGTCGCGCGCGGCCTCGAGGCGGGGGTCTACACGAGGATCGCGCTGACCCTCGACTTCCAGGGCGCCGAGGTGCTGCTGCACGGGCAGACCGTGCCGGCGACGGGGCGCGACGCGAACGGGGACGTGCTGGCGGGGCCCGTCGAGGTGGTGATCGACCTCGCGGCCGGCTCGCAGCCGACGGTGGGCTCGCTGCGGCGGCACCTCTACGTGCTCGACCTCGACCTCGACCAGAGCGTCGCCGTGAACAGCGCGGCGAACGAGGTGACCTTCAGCCCGGCGATCGACGTCGCGGTCGACCCGAGCGCGCCGAAACCGATCGCGACGACGGGCATCCTGCGCAGCGTCGACCCGGTCGCGGGCTCGTTCACGGTCGAGCGGCGGTCGACCGACGGCGTCGTGGTCTGCACCTTCACCGTGCGCACCGCGAGCACCACCGTGTTCCAGCTCGACGGCGCGGTGTCGGTGGGCGCCGCGGGCCTCGGTTCGCTCGCGGCGCACCTCGGCGGCCGCGTCTTCGTGCAGGGCACCCTCGACGCAGAGACCATCGTTCTCGACGCGCTCGCGGTCGAGAGCGGCACGGGCGTGCCGGGCAACGGCCAGGACTGGGTGCTGGGCCACGTGGTCTCGCGCACCGGCGGGGCGGGCGTCGATCCGACGCTGGCGGTGCTCGGCCACTCGGTCGACTTCGGCCCCGGCACGCGCCGCTACGGCACGCTGCACACGGTGAACCTCTCGAAGGCGAACACCAAGGTGCTGCGGCGCGGCACCGGCAACGCACTCGACAGCGACGCGGTGAACGTCGGCCAGCTCGTGTGGGTGTTCGGCGACCTGACCGGCACGAACCTCGACGCCAGCGGCTCGACGGGCGTCGCGCGGCTGCTGGTCACGTCGCTCTACGGCATCGCCGCCGGACCCGCGACCGGCGACCTGCTGACGCTGAACCTCACGCGCATCGGGCTCCTGCCGCGGGCGTCGTTCGCGTTCACGGTCAGCGGCCAGCCGCAGGCCGATCCCGACGCGTTCACGGTCGACGTCACGGGCCTCGCCACGGCCGGCCTCGGCAGCGGCTCGCGCGTGCGCGTGCTCGGCTGGATCGCCGCGGTGGGCGCCGCCGGCGCCGATGCGACGGCGCTGTCGCTGGTCGATCGCACGACGGCGGGCAAGGTGCTGTTCTGCCAGTGGTCGCCGGCTTCGACCGGGGCGATCGCCGGCACCTCGGCGACCGCGATCACGCTCGACGTCGCCAACGCGCTGATCGCGGCGGTCGGTGACGGGTTCGCGCCGGTCGCCCTCCAGCCAGCACCGCCTCCGACGATCCGCCCCGCGCTGGGTCTGGGCTTCTACACGCTGGTCGAAGGCCGGGCGGTCGAGCTGCACTTCGGCTGGAACGCGTTCCAGCAGGCGCTCGCGGCGCGCGCGGCGACCGACCCGGTGTTCCGGATCGGCGCCGCCGGCACCTACGCGGCGACGACGCAGGTGTTCACCGCGCTCGCGGTCACGGTCGTGTTCCACTGATCCGCGAGCTCGTGCGCCTGCGCGCTGGCCCTAGAGGTTGACGACGCGGCCGATCAGGTGGACCTCGGTGCCGGCCCAGGCTTGCTGTAGTTCGACGGTGAGGGCGGAATTCACCGGCAGGGCGATCGGCGTCGCCAAGGCAGCGTGGACCGCATGGCTCGTCCCCTGATAGGCGGTGGCAACCGCAAACCGGCGACCCGTCGAGTCACGGATCCACGCCGTGAAGGCCGTCGCAAACTGAGGCGTCACCAGTTCGATGTCCGTCACGAGCACGCGCAGCCACGCGTGCTCGGTGTCCATCACCTGGTTGCCGTCGACGTCGACGAGCACGTCGGCGGTCGTCTCCGAGTTCCCGAACGTGTGGTGCCAGGACCAGATGTTCGCGGGATCGACCGTCGTGCGGATCGCGCTGCCGTAGGGGATGTCCATCTGGAACGGCGAACTGTGCACGGTGCGCCCGACGTAGACGACGGCGGATGCCGACAGCATCGATGTGGCAAGGACCAGCAGGGCAGTCTTCAGCATGGGAGCCTCCAGGAAGAGATCTACAGGTGGTCAAACAACTCGGCTGCCGTTGCGCTCGCCCCGGGCATGGCGAAGGAATGCCCTCGACAGAACGCCGGCGCGCGGCCGCAGCAGCAGGATCACGAACAGCCCGGCGAGCACGATCAGCAGCACCCTCGGATCCACGTACGGCCTCCGCGCCCCGTCCGGGCATCCCTCACGGGATCAGGTTCACCGTGAACGTGCCGCCCGACATCACCGCACCCGTCGGCGACAGCGCCTGCACGCGATACACGTAGCTGCCGAGCAGCGCCGCGGGCAGCGGCGACGGCACCGGGATCTGCTGCGGCCAGTTCGGCAGCATGAACGCGGGCGGCAGCATCACGCTGCCGTGCACCATGACGAACGTCAGCAGCGCGCCGGGGAACTCGAGTTCGCTGTGGTAGGCGAACGGCTGCCAGTTCATCGCCGTGCTCGCGATCGTCTCGGTCCACACGACCGTCTGCCCCGCGCGGTAGGTGCCGAGCGGCGGCGGCACCAGCGAGATCTCGACCAGCGGCCGGCGCCGGAACACGAAGTTGCCGAGGGTCTGGTCCCAGTTCGTGACGCCGAGGTCGGCCGCCTCGCTCCACGTGTAGTCGAGCAGCAGCGACGTCTGCGGCGCCTGCGCCAGCGCCAGCGTGCCGGTCGCGCGGTGGAACGCGTACTGGTTCGGCAACAGCGGCACGCCGTCGGCGACCACCTGCTGCAGCGACTCGACGGGGCGCTGCGCGAAGCCGAACAGCTTCCGCGTGCCGTTCACCGTCTTCGCCTCGCCGGTCACCACGCGCAGGCCGTCCCCGTTCACGTCGGCGTCGAAGATCGCCTCGACGACGCTGGTGCCGGTCGTCTCCCACGTCGGCGCCAGCGGCAGCGTGCCGCCCGCGTTGCGGTAGATCACCGTCCGCGTCCACCAGCCGCCGGCGACGAGGTCGAGGTCGCCGTCGCGGTCGAAGTCGAGCAGGTGGATGCCCGACGTGTAGCCGTTGTAGAACACGTTCGAACGCCACCACGGCGTCGTCGTGAACGTGGTGCCGAGGTTGCGGTAGACCTTGAAGCGGCCCGAGCCGCCGATCTGGCTGTTGTCGGAGACGCAGAGGTCCGGCAGGCCGTCGCCGTCGACGTCGCCGCAGATCAGCGAGTTGCCCTCCTGCGAACTGCCGCCGTCGGTCGACGTCCAGGCCGGCGTGCCTGCGAGCACGCCGCCGTTGTTGCGGTAGAGCCGGTTGCCGCCGCGCGCGCCCGCCGCGACGAGGTCGAGGTCGCCGTCCAGGTCGACGTCGCACCACGCGACGTCCATCGCGTAACCGAGGACGCCCGAGGTCCAGCCCGGCGCCGCCTGCAGCACGCCGCCCACGTTGAAGTAGACGCGGTCGCGCACCGCGGGGCCTTGGTAGGACTCGCCGGCCGCCACCGCGAGGTCGAGGTCGCCGTCGCCGTCGACGTCGCCGAGCGCGCAGCTGAACGAGTTCACGAGGTCGCCCGAGGTCCACGACGGCGAGCTCGCGAGCGTGCCTTGGTTGTTCAGGTAGAGCTTGACGCGGTTTGCCGAGCCGAAGCCCGAGGGGCCGATGTAGACCGAGACGGCGACGTCGGGCCAGCCGTCGCCGTTGACGTCGCCGACGTCGAGGTGGCCGTGGTAGTCGATGTCGGCTGACTGCCAGTCGGGATTGACCGGGAACACGCCGTTGCCGCGATTGCGGTAGACGGCGACGCGCTGGCGCAGGATGTCGTTGCCGTTGGCGACGACGAGGTCGGGCCAGCCGTCGCGGTCGATGTCGGCGAAGGCGCCGCCCGTGGTGACGCCGGGCGTGTCGGTCTCGTGGCTGGGCACGAGCGGGAACGGGATCGGCGTCTGCGCGAGCGCGGCGGCGCCGGCGAGGGACGCGAGCAGGGTGATGTGCGGATGCATGGGTGTGGCTCTGGGTTCAGTGTACTTGCTGGAGCAGAAGCGGTTTGCCGTCGGGACCGAGCACGCGCAGGCAGAAGCCGAAGTCGCCGGCACCCTGGTCGATCCGCAGCAGGATCGTGTTGGGCCCCTCGTGCAGGTGGACCTGCACCTTGTCCTCGTCGACGGTGACGCCGCGGGCGACCTGGTGGTTGTGCACGAGCTTGCCGTCGAGCCAGAGTGCGACGCCGTCGTCGCTGCCGAGCGCGAGCGTCGCGTCGGTGGCAGCGGGCACTTGCAGCGTGCAGAACGCGAACGCCGACACGTTGTCGCGCGGCTTCAGGAAGCCGAGGTCGACGAGCCCGTCGGCATCCTCGGTCGTGCGCAATTGCCAGCGCAGCTGCCGGTCGCCCTGCGCGACGGCGGCCTGCAGGTCGGGCGGTTGGTCGCCGAACGGATGCGTGCCGAGTTCGGCCTTGCTGCCGGCGCCGGGCCACGGGCCGAGCACGTGCCATCGGGCGACGAAGCCGCGCGCGCGCAGCAGCGGGGCGGTGTCGACGCCGTGCCGCTGCAGCAGCTGCAGCGCCTGGTTGCGGCGGTTCTTGTTGTTGGTCGCGGCGAACGTGTCCTGCAGCACCGCGATCGCCTGGGCCTTGCCGGCCTCGGGCAGCGCCCTGGCGATCTGCAGCCGCGCCTCGAGCACGTGCTCGCGCAGGCTCGCTTCGCCGGCGAGCGGCTCGAGCGCCACCAGCGACTCGGCGGCCCCGAGCCGGCCCGTGCGCGCGATCGCGTCGCGCAGCAGTTCGATGTCGCCGCCGGCGGCGAGCATGCGGTGCAGCAGGCGCAACGCGCCGTCGCGGTCGCCTTCCTGCTGGCGCCGCGTGGCGCACGAAGACAGACCGCGCGCGGCGGCGGCGCGCACGGCACCGTCCTCGTCGCCGGCAGCCGTGAACAGCGCGTCCTCGTCCTCGTCTTCGGCTTCGCCGGTCAGCGCGATCACCTCGACCGCCGCGCAGCGCACGGTCGCCGCTTCGTGCGCGAGGTCCTCGCGCGCGAGTTCCAGCGCGCGCGCGTGGTGCCGGTCGGCCAGCGCCAGCAGGATGCCGGCGCGCACCGCCGGGGACGCCTCCGGATGCGCCGCGAACAGCGCCGCATCGGCGTTGGTGTCGGCCGCGAGCGCTTCGCGCGCCGCGTGGCGCACGGCCGCGTCGGCGTCGCCCAGGGCGGCGATCAGCCCGGGCAGGTCCTCGGCGTTGCCGGCGAGCGCAGCCGCCGCTGCTGCGCGCACGTCCGCGGCCTCGTGCCGCAGCAGTTGGCGCCAGACATGGTGGTACGGAACCGCCGAGCCGCCGCTCGCGGCGTGGAGCTGGTACCAGCGCAGATAGTCGACGGCGGCCCCGGGCAGGTCGCGCACGACCGCGTTGTTCATGATCGCACCCGCGCTGGCATCCTGGCACTCGGCCAGGGCGGCGCGGATCGCGGGCAGTTCCTCCGGCGGGGCACTGTTCAGCAGCCTGGCGAGGGGCGGGTAGGCCCTGCCGATGCGCCGCGCGCCGGCGATCTTGACGAACGCTGCGCGCGGCGCCTTGCCGGGATCCGCGAGCCGCTCGAGCACGAGCCGGTCGGCGGCATCGCCGGGGATCTGCTGCAGCGCCCACAGGGCACCGTCGCGGTGGTCGTCGCGGTCGAGGTGCACACCGAGGCGGGCCACGCTGCCGTTGTCGACGGCGACGAGGCCGACCATGCGCAGCAGCTCGCCGCCGGCCTGCTGCGGCAGTGGCGGTTCGGCCTCGGCGAGGTCGAGCAGCGCCTTGGCCAGCGCCGTGCGCGCCGCGCGGTCCAGCGCGGTCGTCGCGTCGGTGAGGCGCCACAGCGCGCGCGTCGCCGCGGCCACGCGCAGCGTGCTCGCTTCGTCGCCGCCGCCGGGCTGGGCCAGCAGGACGCCGATCGCGGGCACCGCCGCCGGGCCGCAGCGGACCACGCCGGCGATCGCGGCGTCGCGCGGGCCGGCCGGTCCGTCCCGCAGTGCCGCGACGAGGCGCGCGAGGTCCGGTTCCGGCCCCTGGGCGCCCTGCATGGCGGCCGGCGAGGCACAGCCGAGCACGATCACGAACGAGAACGACGGCAGCGTGCGCATCAGTACCTCCACTCGCCGCGCATCGGGCGGCTCCGCATGCGATTCGCGGCGTCGTCGCCGACGAACTCCTCCGTCGCGGGATTCCACTGCAGGCGGCGGCCGAGCCGCATCGCCACGTTGCCGAGGTGGCAGACGGTCGCCGAGCGGTGGCTCGCTTCGACGTTCGAGATCGGGTCGCGCCGGCTGCGCAGACAGTCGAGCCAGTCGCCGTGGTGGTCGCGGCTCTCGGGCAGCACGATCGGCATCGTGCCGGCCTTGCTGTCGAGGAAAACCTTCGGCTCGCTGCGGATCGTGCCGCGCGAGACGAACACCGAGCCCTGGCTGCCGCGGAACGTGACGCCGTTCTCGCCGGCACCGTGCACCTTGACCACCAAGCCGCCCGGGTAGGTGTAGCGCACGTCGAACTCGGTCGCGGTCTCGAAGAAGTTGTCGGCCGGGTGCACGCCGGTCGCTTCGACGGCCACGGGCCCCGACAGTTCGGTGCCGAGTCCCCACTGCGCGATGTCGATGTGGTGCGCGCCCCAGTCGGTCAGCTTGCCGCCCGAGTATTCGTAGAACCAACGGAACTGGTAGTGGCAGCGCCGTTCGTTGTAGGGGCGCAGCGGTGCGGGCCCGAGCCACAGGTCCCAATCGAGGTGCGGCGGCGGCGCGCTGTCCGGGTGCCATGCCGACGTGGGGCCGGGCCCGATGCAGACGTCGACTTCCTGCAGCGTGCCGAGCTTGCCGTTCTGCACGAGTTCGCAGGCATGGCGGAACTGGCTCGACGAACGCTGCTGCGTGCCGGTCTGGAACACGCGCCGGTGCCGCCGTGCCGCGTCGCTGATCGCGCGGCCGTCGGCGATCGTCAGCGACAGCGGCTTCTCGCAGTAGACGTCCTTGGGGGCCTCGCACGCGTGCACCGCGTGCAGCGCGTGCCAGTGGTCGGGCGACGCGATCAGCACCACGTCGATGTCGCGGTGGTCGAGCAGGCGGCGGTAGTCGCGGTAGCCCTTCGCCTTGCCGCCCGCGCGCTGCACCGCGCGGTCGAGGTGCTGCTGGTCGGGATCGGCGAATCCGACCACGTCGAACGCGCCCATCGACTGGAGCTTCGGCAGGTGGTGGCCGTAGCCGAGGTCGCCGGCGCCGATCAGGCCGAGCCCGAGACGTTCGGCAGGGCGCGCGCGCGGTGCCATCGCGCGCAGCGGGGCCACGGTGAAGGCGGCGGCGCCGGCGGCGGCGCCGGCGAGAAAGTCCCGGCGGTGCATGGGCATGCGGATCCTGCGGGCAAGGCCCTGGGAAGGCGGGCATTGTCGCGCGCGGCCGCGCCGCGTGGGTCAGCCGAAAGGGGTAGATCAGAGCCGGTGGGACGGCTCGAACGCGCGCAGCGCCTGGATCTCCGGCGCGAGGTCGCGCAGGAGCCCGTCGGCGACGTCGTAGATCCAACCGTGCACGCGCACCGACCGGCCGGCCGCGGCCTGCAGCACCGGCGACTCGCGCACGTGCACGACCTGCACGGCGACGTTGAGTTCGCACAGCCGCCGCACGCGCGCCGCGGCGTCCGGCAAGCGTTCGAGCTCGAGGCGGTAGAACCGCGCGATGTCGCGCACGTGCCGGATCCAGTGGTCGACGACGCGGCCGCTGCCGGGCTGCAGCGCCGCCGTGACGCCGCCGCAGGCGTAGTGGCCGCAGACGATGATGTCCTGCACGCCGAGCACGTTCACCGCGTAGTCGAGCACCGCGAGGCAGTTGAGGTCGGTGTGCACGACGAGGTTGGCGACGTTGCGGTGCACGAACACCTGGCCGGGGTCGAGGCCGGTGATCTGGTTGGCGGGCACGCGGCTGTCGGCGCAGCCGATCCACAGGAAGCGTGGGTTCTGCTGCAGCGCGAGCGAACGGAAGAAGTCGGGTCGCTCGCGCTCCATGCGGTCGCGCCAGGCGCGGTTGTTGGCGAGCAACTGGTCGGTGCCGTTCATGCCGCGATGCTACCTGCGGGCCGCGCGACCTCGCAGCGCAACCGGTAGACTGCGCGAATGCGCCCCACGCGCCGCGAGTTCCTGGCCGCCGCCGCGGCCGTCCCGTTCGTCCGCCTGCCGCAGGATCCCGCCGGGGCACCGCAGCTGCCGCCACCGCCGCCACCGCCGCCGCTGCCGAAGCGCAAGCTCGGCCGCACCGGTCTCGAACTGCCGATCCTGGGGCTCGGCACCGCGCCGCTCGGCATGCTGGCCGACGACCAGGAGGAGCCGACCGTCGCCGTGGTGCGGCGCGCCTACGAACTCGGCGTGCGCTACTTCGACACCGCGCCGTCCTACGACGCGCACCGCTCCGAGCGGCGGCTGGCCAAGGGCATCGCGGGCAAGCGCGACGCCGTGGTGCTGGCGACCAAGTCGTTCCTGGTGCCGAAGGAGAAAGCGCTCGAGGAACTCGAGTCGAGCCTGAAGGTGCTCGGCACCGACCGCGTCGACGTGTTCCAGGTGCACGCGGTCGGCGACGCCGAGGACCGCGACCGCAAGCTCGACCCGGAGAAGGGCACGCTCGCGGCGGCGGTCGCGGCGCAGAAGGCGGGCAAGTGCCGGTTCGTCGGGCTGACGGGCCACGCCGAGCCCGAGGTGATCGCGGCGGCGCTCGAGCGCTTCGCGTTCGACACGCTGCTGGTGCCCGTGAACTGCGCCGACCCGCTGTGGGTGTCGTTCGTGAAGCACGTGCTGCCGGTGGCCAGGGCGAAGGGCACGGCGGTCGTCGCGATGAAGGTGTTCGCCTTCGGCAAGCTGCTCGAGACAGGCGTGGTCACGATCGCCGAGTGCCTGCGTTGGACGCTGTCGCAGGACGTCGCGCTCGCGGTGCCGGGCTGCCGCACCGTCGCGGAGCTCGAGGCGGACGCGGCGGCGGTGCGTGCGTTCACGCCGATGGGGGTGGAGGAGCAGCGGGCGCTGACGGCGCGGCTCGGCGCGCACCCGGGCAACTCGCTCGAGTGGTACAAGAAGGACCGCGCGGAGCAGAAGAAGTAGGGCCGGCGCGGCCGGCCGCACGGCCGTCAGTAGACGAGCGTCACCACCGGATTGCTGGCCTGCAGTCCGGTCAGCGGGCCGTAGGCGACCGCCTGCCAGTCGAGGCGGACGCCGAGCAATCCGGCTGCGCCGGGGACGGCGATGCTGCTGCTGATCGGGGCGCCCTGCTGCACGCCGATGGCCTGGTAGACGTGCACGGCGGGGTCGATCCAGAAGGCGTCGGGGG
>VGXW01000108.1 GCA_016873195.1 Planctomycetota bacterium
GGGGACGGCCAACGACTGCAGACTGTGCCACGAGGAGTCGACGTGCCGGACCTGCCACGAGGCGACGCCGCCCGAGAACCACAGCGAGCACTTCCGCCGCCGCGGCCACGGCCTGCTGGCGAGCATGGACCGGCAGAACTGCGCCGCCTGCCACCGCTCCGACTCCTGCGACGCGTGCCACCAGGACACCAGGCCGGTCGGCCACAGCGGCCAGTGGGCCAGGGGAGCGAACACCCACTGCGTCGGCTGCCACCTGCCGATCCAGGACAACCAGTGCTTCACGTGCCACCGCACGCCGCCGGCGCACGCCACCGCGCCCACGATGCCGCCGACGCACGCGCCCGGCATGAACTGCCGCCAGTGCCACGGCAACGGGCAACCGCTGCTGCACGTCGACAAGGGCGACGACTGCGGCCTCTGCCACCGCTGACGCGAGCGGGGTTCGGCCGCGGACCCCGTTCTGCGCGGCCGCCGGATACGGACCTGCGCCTGCCTGGCATGCGCACTGGTTGGCTACGCACTAGCTCCCGTCAACCTGCGCCGTGAGTCGTAGCAGCGACCCACGCTGCCCCGGGTACAGGAGCGGTTCGCGCGATGCCGCCGCGGGGCCCTTCCGGCCCTTCGCCAGGCCGCGACCCGGAGGTCCCCTGAAAGCCATCCCGTTTGCCGGTTGCCTCTTGTCGGTGCTCGCCGCGTGCGGCCACGAGCACGGCGAAGCGCGCTACCCCGGCGTGGTCAAGGCGGCCCTGCAGTCGCCCGGCGAGAAGATCGAGGTGCCGCCACCGCCGTTCACCGAGGGCGCGTTCCCCTGCTCGGATTGCCACGACCCGTCGCTGCCGGTGAATCGCGAGCGGCGCAAGCTCGAGATGGCGCACCAGGAGATCGTGCTGCAGCACGACGAGGAGCACCGCTGGTGCCTCGACTGCCACTCGGCCGAGAACCGCGACAAGCTGCATCTCGCCAGCGGCGAACTGGTCGACTTCACCGAGTCCTACCGCCTGTGCGGCCAGTGCCACGGCGACAAGCACCGCGACTGGCGCGCCGGCGTGCACGGCCGCCGGATCGGCCAGTGGAACGGCCACAAGTCCTACCTCCTGTGCGTGCACTGCCACTCGTCGCACGCGCCGAAGTTCGAACCCAAACCGCCCCAACCCGCCCCGGTCCGCCCCGAGGCGCTGGGGCGCGGAGTCGTACGGTGACGAAGACCACTCCCTCCCGTCGCGAGTTCCTGTGCGCGCTGGGCGGCTGCGCCGCCGCCGCCACGGCCGCGGGCTGCTCGGATCTCACCCACACGAGCTGGTTCCGGTCGGCCTTCCGCGAGCTGGGCGACGACGAGAAGAAGGCGATCGTCGCCGACCTCGAGCGGGAGCACGCGGTGAAGTACGGCAAGCCGGTGAAGGTCGGCACCGAGGGGCCGCTCCCGGACGTCGAGTTCGGCTACGCGCTCGACATCTCGCGCTGCATCGGCTGCCGGCGCTGCGTCTACTCCTGCGTCGACGAGAACAACCAGAGCCGCGACCCGCAGCTGCACTGGATCCGCGTGCTCGAGATGGACAAGGAGAAGGGCATCGACTTCGCGCACGCCAACGCCTACTACGAGGCGGAGAAGGTCCCGCGCGACGGCCACTTCTACCTGCCGGTCGCCTGCCAGCAGTGCCGCAACGCCCCGTGCGTGCGGGCGTGCCCGGTCGGCGCGACGTGGATGGAGAAGGACGGCATCGTCGTGATCGACTACGACTGGTGCATCGGCTGCCGCTGCTGCATGTCGGCCTGCCCCTACGGCGCGCGCCACTTCAACTACGGCGAGCCGCACGTGCCGCCCGAGCAGCTGAACCCGGACACGCACTACCTCGGCAACCGGCCGCGCACGAAGGGCGTCGTCGAGAAGTGCACGTTCTGCATCCAGCGCGTGCGCAAGGGCCGCTATCCCGCCTGCGTCGAGGTCTGCCCGGTGGGCGCGCGCAAGTTCGGCAACCTGCTCGACCCGGACTCGGAGGTCCGCTACGTGCTCGAACACAAGCGCGTCTACGTGCTCAAGGCCGAACTGAACACGCGGCCGAAGTTCTTCTACTTCTACGGACTCTGAGGCGGCCTTGGCGACCCTCCGACGATTCTGGCAGTTCGCGCTGGCCAGCCTACACATCGTGCTGCGCGGCAACGTCTACTACTGGATCTGGATCGCGGCGCTCCTGCTGCTGATCGGTGCCGGCGCCGTGGCCTACGCCCACCAGCTGCAGGCGGGGTTGATCGCGACGAACATGCGCGACCAGGTCTCGTGGGCGTTCTACATCGGCAACTTCACGTTCCTCGTCGGCGTCGCCGCCGCGGCCGTGCTGCTGGTGATCCCGGCCTACGTCTACGACTGGAAGCCGATCAAGGAGGTCGTGATCCTCGGCGAACTGCTGGCGATCGCGTCGATCGTGATGTGCGGCCTGTTCGTCACGGTCGACATCGGCCGCCCGGAGCGGTTCTGGCACCTGCTCCCGGGCCTCGGCTCGCTGAACGTGCCGCAGTCGCTGCTCGCGTGGGACGTGCTCGTGCTGAACGGCTACCTGGTGCTGAACCTGGTGATCGTCACCTACATGCTGTTCTCGCTCTACCGCGGGCGGCATCCGGCCAAGAAGGTGTTCCTGCCGCTGGTGCTGTTCTCGATCCCGGCGGCGATCGCGATCCACACCGTCACCGCGTTCCTCTACAACGGCCTGCCCGCGCGCCCGTTCTGGAACGCGTCGATCCTGGCGCCGCGCTTCATCGCCTCGGCGCTGTGCTCCGGCCCGGCGGTGCTGCTGATCCTGATGCAGCTGCTGCGGCGGTTCACCAGGTTCGACATCGACGACCGCGCGATCTGGAAGGTGGCCGAGCTGATGGCCTACACGATGTTCCTGAACCTCTTCCTGCTCGGCGCCGAGGTCTTCAAGGACGTCTACTCCGACACCGAGCACCTCGTGCACATGCGCTACATGTTCGTCGGTCTCGGCGAGCACCGGGCGATCGTGCCCTACATGTGGTTCTCGGTGTTCTGCTCGATCGCGGCGTTCCTGCTGTTCCTGATCCCGAAGACGCGGCGCAACCCGCTGACGCTGAACCTGGGCTGCGTGTTGATCTGGATCGGCGTCTACCTCGAGAAGGGCATGGGGCTGGTGATCCCCGGCATGACGCCCGACACGCTCGGCGAGATCTACGAGTACTTCCCCTCGAACGTGGAGCTCTGGGTCGCCGCCGGCATCTTCGCGGTCGGCTTCCTGCTGTTCACGCTGATGGTCAAGGTCGCGACGCCGATCATGCTCGGCGAACTGCACGCGAGCGACGTGCAGGGCATCGGCCACGCCGACGAACCGGCGCACGAACCGGTGCGCTGAGTCGCCGCCCGCCGGCGCCGACGGGCGCATCGGCCCCCCGCTCCGTTGCGGCCACGCCCGTCGACGACGACGGCCACACTCCTCCTGGGAGCGTGGCCGTGGCAGGCAACGGTGCAGCGGGATCGCCGCCGTGCGGCAAGGTCCGGTGCTACTCAGGGCCCGGTGCTACTTGGCGTCCTTCTTCTCGGCCTTGCACTTCTCGCAGTCGGGCGCGCAGCCCTCGCGCAGCTTCTTGATGTCCTCTTCGCTGCGCTTCTGGCGCGGGTCGAGGTGCTCGATCTTGGCCATGCTCTCCTTGATGCAGAACGGCGGCTTGAAGGTCGGGCTCTCGGGGTTGTGGCAGGTCTTGCAGAGGTCCGCGGAGCGGCCGCTCTTGATCTCCGCCTCGGTGACCGGCGACGGCGCGGCGTCCTTCTTCATCGCCTCGGCCATGCGCGTCTTCTGGTGCGTCTCGCCCGGGCCGTGGCAGCTCTCGCACTGCACGCCCAGTTCGGGCTTGAAGCCCTTCTTGATCTCCTTCTCCGTCAGGCCGTAGGCCGTGACGTGGCACTTGAGGCACTTCTCGCTCTTCTGCGCGTCCTCGATGCCGGCCTTCTTCGCGATCTCCTTGGCCTTGTCGCTGGCCAGGGTCTCGAACGCCTTGGCGTGCGGGCTCTTCGACCAGATGCCGTGGGCGTCCCCCTTCTCGGCGCCGGCGTGGCAGCTCTTGCAGACCTGCGCGCCGATGTACTTGCCGCCCTTGGGCAGGGCCGTGTCGGGTTCGGAGGTGGAACCCACGGGCAGGAACAGGAGTCCCGCGCCGAGGGAGAGAACGGAGACGAGGGTTGCGACCGGGTTCATTTCGGAGGTCCTTCCGGATCTGGGGATGCCGTCCGCGCCAAGAGCGCGAGAGGCGCGAGCATGTTAGGCACCGCGCTCCGCGGGGCAAGAGCGCGCGCGCGATGCACCGGTCCCGTCAGCCCTGCTGGTGGCGCGAACTGTCGGGCGGGAAGCCGAACTGGATCGGGTCCTTGCCCGGCTGGTAGTCGCAGAAGCGCTGGTGCTCCGCGGTACAGATCTCTTGCACGTCGCCGAAACAGTACGGGCACGTCGCGTGCTCGTGCAGCGGCAGCCGGCGCTCGAGGCGCCGGCAGTGGATCGACGGTTCGTCGGGCAGCTTCGGTTGTTCGGTCACGGTCGTTCTCCCCCGGCGGCGTGCCGGCGCAGGTCGTCCCAGTTCTCGCGGATCGCCGCCGCGATCGCCTCGAGGTCGATCAGGTCGCCGCGGAAGCGGCCCTGGCGCGCGAAGTACTGCTCCAGCGCGCCCCGGTCGAGTTCGGGTTCGACGTCGACGCGCACGCGCCGGCCGTCGAACACCGTGTAGACCGGGTAGAGGCCCGAGCGCACGGCGAGCCGCACGAGTTCGATGCCGTCGGCGGGCTCCGACTTCCAACCGGTCGGGCACGGCGACAGCACGTGCAGGAAGCGGAAGCCCCTGCGGCCCACCGCGTCCTGGAACTTCGCGAACGCGTCCTCGGGGTGCGCGAGCGAGACCGCGGCGGCGTACGGGATCCGGTGCGCGGCCATGATGCCGAGCGCGTCCTTCTTCTGCTGCAGCTTGCCGCCCGGCGTCGTCGAGGTGCGCGCGCCGAGCGGCGTCGCCGAACTGCGCTGGCCGCCCGTGTTGCCGTAGATCTCGTTGTCGTAGCAGATGTAGAGCAGGTCCTCGTCGCGTTCGGCGGCGGCCGACAGCGTCGCCATGCCGATGTCGTAGGTGCCGCCGTCGCCGGCGAAGCAGATCACGCGCGTGGCCTCGCCGTTCATCTGCGCCACGCGCGCGAGCCCGGTCGCGAACGCCGCGGCCGACGCGAACGTGGCCGCCAGGACCGGCGCGCCGTAGGCCGAGCACGGGAACGCACCCGCCGTGACGATGCCGCAGCAGGCCGGGATCACGAGCTGCACGGGGCGCTGGCCGATGCCGCGGCTCAGCATGTTCAGCGCGATCGACATGCCGCAGCCGCCGCAGTTGGTGTTGCCGGGCCGCAGCAGGCCGGGATCACGAGCTGCACGGGGCGCTGGCCGATGCCGCGGCTCAGCATGTTCAGCGCGATCGACATGCCGCAGCCGCCGCAGTTGGTGTTGCCGGGCCGCAGCAGCGGTTCCCTGCGGTCCTGGTGCGTATGGGCGAAACCCCGCAGTGCCGGTTCGATCACGTTGCCACCTCCAGGATGCGCGGTTCCTCCGCGCGTTGCCGCGCGACGAGGTCGTCCAGGATGCCCTGGACGTCCTGCGGGCGCACGTCGCCGCCGCCGAGGCCGACGATGTAGTTCTGCACGAGGCAGCCGGCGGGCGCCATCGCGCGCCCCTCGGCCCACAGCACGCCGCCGAGGCCCAGGCTGATGTCGCGGTCGAGGAAGCCGACCCGGCGGCACGGCCGCAGCGCCTGCCGCAGATCCTGCTCCGGGAACGGCCGGAACATGTAGAGCCGCACCGCACCCACCTTCTGGCCGCGCGCGCGCGCGCTGTCGACGACGGCGCGCACGGTGCTCGACATCGTCGACATCGCGACGAGCGCGACCTCGGCGTCGTCCATGCGGTAGCCGTCGACGGCGTCCGCCGGGCGGCGGCCGAAGTGCTGCTCGAACTCCCGCTGCACCTCGCGGTAGACCGCCGGCACGCGCGCCATCGCCTCGGCGTGCTGCCGCCGGTGCACCTCGGTCTCGTGCGGGAAGTCGAGGCCGCCGAAGGTCACCGGCTTCTCGGTCAGCTGGTGCGGCAGGCGCAGCAACGGCAGGAAGCGCTCGACCTGCTCGAGCCCGGGCACCTCGATCTGCATCATCGTGTGCGACAGCACGAACGCGTCCTGGTTGACCATCACGGGCAGCAGCACGCGGTGGTCCTCCGCGAGACGCCACGCGAGCAGCGTGGTGTCGAACACCTCCTGGTTGTTCTCGCAGTAGAACTGCAGCCAACCGGAGTCGCGCAGCATCAGCGTGTCGCCGTGGTCGACCCAGATGTTCCACGGCGGCCCGAGCGTGCGGTTGACGGCCATCATGACGATCGGCAGCCGGTAGAGGGCCGCGGCGAACACGTTCTCCGTCATGTAGGCGAGCCCGTTCGACGACGAGGCCGTGAACGTGCGCGCGCCGGCGAACGCCATGCCGATGCAGACGCCCATCGCCGAGTGTTCGCTCTCGACGCGCACGATCTCGCCGCGTTCGAACTCCTGCTGGCACAGGTACTCGACGCACTCGGTCTGCGGCGTGATCGGGTAGATGCCGCCGCCGAACCCGCGGCCGCCGCGGTTGGCGCGGCCGGCCAGCGTCGCGGCGAGCGCGGACGCGTGGTTGCCACTGAGGAATTCGGTGCTCATGAGTCGGAGAGCTCCATCGCGGACCGCGGGCACTCCTCGACGCAGATGCCGCAGCCCTTGCAGTAGGTGTAGTCGACGCCGTAGCCGGGCGCCTCCCGGCGGATGATGCCCTCGGGGCAGTAGACGAGGCAGGTGTCGCAGCGCGTGCAGTGCCCGCACGAGAAGCAGCGGTGCGCTTCGTCGGCGTTCGCCAGCCCCGCGTCGGCCTCGCCGAAGGTGGCCGCCCGCTCGGCCACCGGCAGTACCAGGCTGTGCGCCATCGGCCGGCCCGCGAAGTGGTCGAAGCGCACGTCGGTGGCCGGCACCGCGGTCTCCCGGTCGGGCCGCGCGAACGGCGCGACCGGCAGGCCCAGCGCCTGCAACGCGAGGTCCGCCGCGCGCCGGCCGCTGCCGATCGCGTGCGTGACCGTGCCGTCGCCGGTCGCGAGGTCGCCGGCGGCGAACACCGGCAGCGGGGCGCCGTTCGCGGACACGCGGCCGTCGCGCAGTTCCCAGCCCGCGGGCAGCAGGCTCGTGTCGGCGCTCTGGCCCAGCGCCAGCAGCACGTGGTCGCAGGGCAGGCGCTGCGTGCGCGAGGTCACCACCGGCCGGCGCCGGCCACTCTGGTCGGGCGGCCCCATCTCGACCTCGGCGAGGTCGACCGCCTCGACCCGGCCGGTGCCGGCGAACGCCACCGGCGCGCGCTGCTCGAGCAGCACGATGCTCTCCTCGACGGCCTGGTCGACCTCCTCGCGGATCGCCGGCATCTCGGCGCGCGTGCGGCGGTAGGCCACGGTGACCCGCTGCGCACCGCAGCGCAGCGCGCTGCGCGCGCAGTCCATCGCGGTGTTGCCGCCGCCGAGCACGACGACGTGGCCCGACAGACGCATGCCGCCCTCGAGGTTCACGCGGTGCAGGAAGTGGATGCCCTGCTCGACGCCGGGCAGCTTCGCGCCCGGCACATCGAGCTGCGTGAGCTTCTGCAGGCCGGTCGCCAGGATCACCGCATCGTGGTCGCGCGGCAGCGCGGCGATCTCCTGCTTGCCGAGGAACCGGCCCAGGCGCGTCTCGACGCCGAGCGCCAGCACGGCGCCGATCTCGCGGTCGATCACCGCGCGCGGCAACCGGTAGGTCGGGATGCCGGTGCGCAGCACGCCGCCGAGTTCGGCTTCGCCCTCGTAGATCACCACGCGGTGGCCGCGTTTGCCGAGCACGAACGCCGCGGCGATGCCCGCCGGGCCCGAGCCGACGATCGCGACGCGTCTGGGCGCCGCGGCCGTCTCGCGCCCGTAGGGTGCGAGCCCGGCGTCGGCGATCCAGCGCTCGAGCCCGCGGATGTTGACCGTGCCGTCGTGTTCGGCGCGGTTGCAGCCCTCCATGCACGGCGCCGGGCAGACGCGCCCGCAGACGCCCGGGAACGGCGTCGAGCGCGCGAGGATCTCGGCGCCCTTCTTCGCATCGCCGCCGTGCAGCGACTGCACGAAGGCGACGACGTCGTTGCCGGCCGGACACCACGCGTTGCACGGGGCCAGGTGCTCGGTGTAGTTCGGCCGCAGCGAGCTCCAGTTGCCCGTCTTCAGCGGCGTCGGCGGGCTCTCGCGGTGCGCGACCAGGTCGGCGACCTCCGGCAGCTTGCGCGCCGGCACCGGGGCGAGCACCGGGGCGGGCGCCGGGGCGGCCACCCGGCCGGGCTGGGCCGAGCCGCGGTGGGTCCGCACGGACTCGTAGGCCTCGCGCGCGGCCGCGAAGTTGCCGCGGAAGCCGAGCTTCTCGTAGACCTTCTCGAGCACCTCGAGCGGCACATCGTGCATGCGCGCGTAGGCGCCGGCGATCGTCGTGTTGACGATCACGACGGACCGCGTGCCGATCTTGTGGCTGCGCGCGATGCGCGTGGCATCGACGACGCCGATGGTGAACTGCGACCACTGCGAGGCGAGCTCGTCCAGCGGCTCGGGCGTGTTGACGAGCACGCTGCCGCCGGGCCGCAGGCCCGCGAACACGTCGGGCCCGAGCAGGTGGTGGTCCAGCACGACGAGGTGGTCGGGCTCGTAGACCTTGTTGCGGTTCGTGATCGGCTCGTCGCTCACGCGCGTGTAGGCGCGCACCGGCGCGCCCGACCGTTCGCCCGCGTAGTCGCCGAAGGTCTGCACGCTGCGGCCCTGCGCCGCGTAACACGCGGCGAGGATCTTGGCGCAGGTGACGCCGCCCTGGCCGCCGCGGCCGTGCAACCGGATCTCCATCGAATGGTCCATGGTGGGGATCTCCGCCGCGGAGCCGGAGTTCCGGCCGCGCGCGCTGTCGCGATCCTAGGGGAATGCGCGGGCCGGGCCGAGAGTTGCCTGCCCGGGGCCTCGTGCGTAGGGGACGCGGGGCGTGGTGCGGGGGCGACGCGAGGGAGCAGGGGCCTCGACCGCTGGCCCGCACCCGCCACCTGGCAGTGCCGTCACCCCGCCTTCCCCCGCAGCTTCAGCGCGTGCGCCACCCCGCCGAGCGCGAACACCCCGAGACCCGCGCAGACGAAGAACACCATCCCCGGCGCGTGGCCCGCCACCTCGCCCGAGATCGACCACGCGAACAGCTCGCTGCCGATCACCGGCCCGAACACCTGGGCCAACCCCAGCACGCTCGACAGGCCACCCTGCACGGCCCCCTGCTCGTCGGCGCGCACGGTCTTCGTCACCATCGCCTGCAGTGCCGGCATGCCGATGCCGCCGAGCGAGCCGAACGCGATCACCAGGTAGATCATCCAGCCCTGCGACGCGAGGCCGTAGCCCACGTAGGCCAGCGTGCCGATCACGAACCCCAGGACCAGCGACCGGGGCTCGCCGAGCCGCGGCACGATGCGCCGCACGAGCGTGCCGTTGACGATCGCCGCGCCGAAACCGACCGCGCACAGCGAGTAGCCGACCGCGGTCTCGTCCCAGCCGAAGCGGTACTGCGTGTAGAGCACCCAGACCGCGTGCAGGCCGAACTGCGCCAGGTTGATCAGGAACAGGGCGCCCGCGAGCCGCAGCGCCAGCGGGTAGCGCGCGAGGTTGCCGATCCCGCTGAGCGGGTTCCAGCGCACCTGCAGCGCCGCCTTGCGCCGTTCGGGCGGCAGCGACTCGGGCAGCACGCGGTAGCCGTAGAGCCAGTTCAGCAGCGTGATGCCGCCCGCGACGTAGAACGGCAGGTGGATGTCGATGCCGCCGAGCACGCCGCCGAGCAGCGGGCCCAGCATGAAGCCGATCGCGAACGCCGCGCCGACGATCGCAAAACCCGCCGCGCGCTTCTCGGCCGGCGTCACGTCGGCGATGTAGGCGTTCGCCACCGTGATCGTGGCGCCCGACAGGCCGTTCAGCGCGCGCGTGACGAACAGCCACGGCACCGTCGGCACCAGCGCCATCGCGACGTAGTCGAGCCCCGAGCCGAACATCGACACCAGCAGCACCGGCCGCCGGCCGAACCGGTCCGACAGGGCGCCGAGCAGCGGCGCGAACAGGAACTGCATCGCCGCGTAGGCCGCCGCGAGGAAACCGACCACCGGTGCTGCTTCCACCTCCGCCCCGCCCTGCAGGTGCTGCACGAGGTGCGGGCCGACCGGGATGATGATCCCGAAGCCCAGCACGTCGAGCACCAGGGTGACGAAGATGAACGGAAGGCCGGGGGCACGAGGCTGCATCGCGGGGCGCGGAGGCTAACAGGCGGTTGCCCCGCGCGCACGGTGGCCGGCCCGGCTGCGGCTGGCTACGGTGCGGCGATGATCGACCAGAACGCCCAGAAGCGCGCCGCCGCGTTCGCCGCCGCCGACCTCGTGCCGGACGGAGCGACGATCGGGCTCGGCACCGGTTCGACGTTCGCCTTCGTGATCGCGCGGCTCGGCGAGCGGCTGCGGCAGGGCCTCTCGGTGCGCGGCGTGCCGACGAGCCGCACCACCGCGGAACTCGCGCAGCAGGCGGGCATCCCGCTCGTCGACCTCGACGCGGTCGATCGGCTCGACCTCGCGATCGACGGCGCGGACGAGGTCGATCCGCACAAGAACCTGATCAAGGGCGGCGGCGGCGCGCACCTGCGCGAGCGGCTCGTCGCCAGCGCGGCGGCCGAGATGGTGGTCGTGGTCGACGAGTCGAAGCTCGTGAAGGTGCTCGGCGCCGTGTTCCCGCTGCCCGTCGAGGTGTCCCCGCTCGGCTGGACGCACACGGCCCGGCGGATCGCGGCGACGGGCTGCGAGCCCAGGCGCCGCGAGCAGCACGGCAAGCCCTGGCAGACCGACAACGGCAACTACGTGCTCGACTGCCGCTACCCGGGCATCCCCGATCCGGCGGCGCTGCAGCGGCTGCTCGACGGCATCGTCGGCGTCGTCGACCACGGGCTGTTCGTCGGCATGGCGGGCCGCGTGGTCGTCGCCGACGCGGCGGGCCGCGTGCGCGTGCTGCCGTGAGGGCGCCGTTCAGCGCTTCGTGAACACGAACGCCACCGCGCGGCTCCCGTCGAGCCTGCTGATCGTCGCGGTCATGCCCGCGGCCGTGCGTTCGTAGCGGATGCGCTGCGGGTAGTCGTGCTCCCGGTTCTCGAACACGGCGAGGCCGTCCTCGACCACCGTGAGCTGGAACGCGGTCGGCGCCGCACCGCCGGGGCTCGCGAGGTAGGCGATCGTGCCGCGCTGCGCTTCGACGCGCAGGTGCTCGAAGAAGTGCGTGCGCTGCTGGTCGAACGTGTGCGAACTGCCGAGCAGCGTGGTGCCCTGCAGCGGCCGCCAGTGTTCCTCGGTGGTCCGCTCGCCGTCGCGCAGGGTCCAGGTGCCGGAGATCCAGGCGAGGCGCGCGAGGGTCGCGGGGGTCCACTGCGGCGCCTTTGCCGGCGGCTCGGCCGGGGCCGGTGGCGCCACGGGTGCTGGCTGCGGCGGGTCCTGCGGCAGCAGGGCGAGCACGGCGGCGAACAGGAACGGGAGCTGGTGTTGGCGCATGGC
This sequence comes from Planctomycetota bacterium, assembly GCA_016873195.1. Classification (GTDB taxonomy): domain Bacteria; phylum Planctomycetota; class UBA1135; order UBA1135; family UBA2386; genus VGXW01. The sequence continues at coordinate 11,639 of VGXW01000108.1, forward strand.
GGGACTTCCGGGTTGGGCGAGCGTAGCCGAGTCAACTACAGTTCCGCCGTGCCAGCCATGAGCAAGCCGCACTCCCGCGTCGCCGAAGCCGCCATGGCCATCCTGCAGGCCGCTCCCGACCGGCGGCTCGGGTTCTCCGTGCTGAACCGGACGCTGTTCTACGCCGACCTCTGCGCGCTGCGCGACCTCGGCAAGCCGATCACGGGATCCGACTTCGTTGCACTGCCGCAGGGTCCGGTGCTGAGAGACTGCGCACGCGTGCTGGTCGAGGAACTCGACCGGGCGGGGCTCGCCGAGCAGGTCGTCGAGGGCCAGGAGAATGCGGTGATCGCCCGCGGGGAGATCGCCGAGTTCACGCTGTTGTCATCGGAGGAGGTCGGCATCGTCCGACTCGTCGCGCGCACGATCCACGGCAGGACGGCGGCGTGGGTTTCGGAGTACTCGCACGAGAACGAAGCCTGGCAGGTCGCGTTCCGCGCCGGGACCGGGTCGAAGATCGACCGGATCCTCGCCATGCAGCAGGTCGTCGAAGAGGATCCCTGGGTCGGCGAACCGCCCGATGGCACTGTCGAGGCCTGCATGGAGGCATCGGCCACGGAGAACGGCGTCCCCTTGGGATCCTGAGCGAAGTCGCCGGGAGTGACCGCCGCCGCGCCGCGGTCACTTCGTGCGCACGAGCCGCGGCAGCTCGGCGACCCGCCGGCTCGCGAACCACTCGTCGAGTTCGGCCGGCCCGAGTTGCGGCGCGACCGGGGCCAGCAGGGCCTGCGCCGCCGCGAGGTCGTCGGCGACGAGCACCGCCCAGGCCTTCTCGCCGTCGAGCGACGCCACCATCGCGACGCCGACAGGTTCGCGAGCGCCGCGCGCGCCGCGTTGCCGTTCGCGCAGCGCAGCAGCACGAACGGCCGCCCGGACTCGCCGGGTGCCGGCTTCCTGCCCGACTTCTCGATCTCGGCCTGCGCTGCAAGCTCCGCGGCCAGGAACTCGCGCAGCGGCGCGTCGGTGACCAGATCGTGGTACTCGAAGCGGAACACGCCGGCCTGGAAGCCCGGGTCGGTCTCCGCGAGCTGCTGCGCCTTGCGGCGGTCGTTCGTCGCGAGCACGAAGACACCGCGCAGCGCCGGGTCCGTCTTCTGCTTGCCGTAGGGGCCCGCGAGCAACAGGTCGCCGGCCTTGGCGAGCCGTTCCATGTTCGCGAAGTGCCCCGCGAAGACCCGGTCGCGTTCCTGCCTGGTCAGCGGCTCCGTGCGCGGGCCGGTCTGCAACACGGCCAGCGTGCAGGCGAGCGGCGCGGGTGTGGGGACCGGTGCGGGCGCCGACTGGCAGGCGGCGAGCAGCGACGCGAGCAGGGTCGGGGCCAGGAACGGGAACGATGGGCGCCGGGAACGGATCTTGGGGCGCGCATGCTACCGGCAAACCGCCGCCGCCCCCCACCCGGCATGATGCGCCCATGCCCGAGCCGACCCTGCACGGACTCGCCGACCTCGACCGCGCGCTCGCACGACCGCGCCTGTTCGTGTTCGTGCACGCGCGCGACTCCGCCAGCACCACGGCTCGCGCCCACTTCGACACGTTCCGCGCCGAACTGCCCGACGCGACGGCCGCCCTCGTCGACGCGGTCGCCAGCCCCGACCTCGCGCGCGACCTCGCCGCGCGCTGCGGCAGCCGGCACCCACCGCCGCTCGTCGTGCTGTTCGAGGCCGGCCGCGCGGTCTTCCGCGCGTCGGGCGCGGCGATCACGCTCGGCGCGCTGCACGCAGCGTGGGCGCCGCGCTGCTGAGCCCACCACCCGGCGCGCATTCCGCGGCGCGGCATGGTCCCGCCCCCCGATCGGCGGCATCGTGCCGCGCGTTCACCGAACGGGACGCGGGACGCCGCTACTTCGCGACCGGCGGCAGCCCTTCCGGCAGCTGGAACCCTCCCTGCGGCATCTTCCGCTCGGGCAGGTCGCCGTCGAC
>VGXW01000109.1 GCA_016873195.1 Planctomycetota bacterium
CACCGACAAGGACGAGATCCGCCGCCGCGTCCGCGAGCAGAACCAGCTGCGCAAGATCGCGATCCACTGCATCACGTTCGGCGACAGGAACGATACGGACTTCCTACGCCCAATGGCGGAGGAGAACGGTGGCCGCCACATCCACATCGATTGAGACGCTCCGGAATCGCTACACAAGAGACTCTGAAAACACGAGTGTTTCCTTGCTCAGGAGCATGCATTCGCTCTGCTGTGGTGCCCCTGGTTCGACCTCATTCTGATTCGCGCTCACAGCCAATGACCATGTCCGGACCGCAACGCATCTCGGCCGAGGCATTCGCCGTCGATCTCCTCCGCGAGGATCCGAACCTCGACTACGCCGTGATCCGCGAGCGCGCACGCGCTGCCGGCGTGTCCATGCACCCGATCCACTACGGGCGCGCGCGCAAGCAGCTGGGACTGCCGGCCCTCACGGCGGCCCGCTTCGCGCCGCCGCCCACGCCGCCGGCCGCCGAGCCGCGGCCGGCGCCTCTCGATCTGCCCACGGCGAGAGACCCGGCACCGCCTGCGGTGGGCGACGGCCAGCAGGGCGAGCCCGGGCCAATCCAGGCACCACCCGCGCCGGGCACGGAGCTGGTCCCCCCGCGCCGCCGTGGTTCGCCCGCGTTCGACCACCTGGTCCAGTTGCTGCGCAACGAGCCGCACGCGCTGTTCGCCGACCTGCGCGACCGCTGCGCCGAGAAGGGCTTCCAGATCGCGCCGATCATGTACGGCCGCGCCAAGGCGGTGCTCGGGCTCGTGCCGGTGAAGCCGCGCGGCAGCAAGGCCCCGGCCGCCGTGGCCAGGCCCGCCGCCGCGACAGCGCCGCTGCAGTTGAAGCAGGTCGAATCGGTCGCCGCGGACCGTTTCGCCAGGAAGCTCGAGGAGGTGCGCAACCTCGACCAGCTCGTCGCGATCGTCAAGGACCTCGACGGCGAACGCCGCCGGCTGCGCGCCGTGCTCGAGCGCGTGATCGACATCCTCGACGAAGCGCTCGGGCCGTAGCCGGCCGCTCACCGCAGCTGCGCGAGCACCGCCTGCGCCGAACGGCAAGCACCCTCGAGCGTGGCGGGCAGGCCCGTGTCGGTCCAGTCGCCGCACACCAGCAGATTCGGCGGACCGCCCGGCAGCGGTCCGGGCCGCGGCCGCAGCGCGCGGCTGCCCGGCGCGGCGACGAACGTCGCGAGCGCTTCCTTGGCGACGCGCACCAGGGCTGGCGCAGCGGCGGGGAAACCGGGGAACCAACGCGCGAGCTGCGCGCGCGCCAGCCCCTCGATGGCGTCCGTGCGCAGGCCGTCGAAGGACCGGTTGCCGCCCGACAGCAGCGCGAACTGCCGCGGGTCGCCGCCCGGCGTGCGCAGCACGAAGTGGAACGGGTCGCCGCCGGCGAGCGCGGTGACCGGTCCGTCGTCGGGCAGCAGCGGCCCGCCGTCCGCGAGCGCGAAGTGCACGGTGACGATCGGCGACGCGCGCAGGGCACCGAAGCCGCCCGCCAGGTCGGGCACGAGCCCGCGCAGCGCGAACCACGGCAGCGCCGACACGACCAGATCCCGTTCGCCCACCTCGATCCGCTCGCCGCCGGACAGGCCGACTCCGACCACCGCGCCGCGCGCGGCCCGTTCGATCGCGGCGACGCGCGCGCCCGTGCGCAGTTCGACTCCCGCGCGCCGCAGCGCCGCCGGCGCCGGATCGGCGAGGATCTCCCCCCACGGTCGCAAGGGCAGCAGGAACGCCGCGGCCGAGGCCCGGCCGAGGAACGCCTCGCGCAGCGTGGCGAGGAAGTCGGCCGCGGCGCACGCCGCCGGTTCGACGTTCATGATCGCGCGGCACAGCGGGCGCCAGAAGTAGTCGTCCGGCGCCCCGCGTTGGCCGCGCGCGCCGAGCCAGTCGTCGAGCGACCACGCCGCCGGCGCCGGGCCGAGCACCGCGGCCATGCCCCACAGGGCGCGCAGCCGCGCGCCGAGCGGCAGGCGCAGCGCGAGCAGGCCGAACGGCATCGCCAGCGGCACCGGCAGCCGCGCGAGCGCGAGGGCCGTGGCCGCCCCGTCCGGCCCGCGGTAGGCGAGGCGCAGCGCGCGGTCGGCCGCGAACAGCTGGTCCGTGCCGAGCCGCCGCAACAGCTCGCGCATGCCGCGGTAGCAGCCCAGCAGCGCGTGCGGGCCGTTGTCGAGCCGGCGCCCGCTCGCGCGGTCGACGAACGAGAACGCGCGGCCGCCGCACCAGGCCCGCGACTCGAGCAGCAGCACGCGGCAGCCGGCCTCGGCCAGGCCGAACGCCGCCGCGAGCCCCGCCACGCCGGCCCCCAGCACGATGGCCCGGCGCCCCTGCGTGGGCCCGGTCACGCGCGCACCCCCGCGAGCACGAGCAGCGCGAGCCAGACCTTCCTGCCCTTCGGCACGCGCACGCGCTCCGCCAGCAGGTCGGGCCCGCGCCGGCGCAGCCGGCCCAGCAGGTCGCGGTAGACCGCGCCCATGATGCGCGCCGGCACGAGCGCCCGCCGCGCCGGCACCGGCAGGGTGCGCAGCTCGGCCGCCGCGCGCGCGAACTCCGCCTGCGCCGCCGCCGCGAACCGTCCGCACAGCCGCGCGACCGGCCCCGCCGCCGTGTTGGCGCTCGCCGGCCCGGTGCCGTCGAGCCACGCCGGGTCGACGCCGGATTCCTGCAGCCAGGTCCGCGGCACGTAGCAGCGGCCGGCCTCGCGGTCGCCGCGCAGGTCGCGCAGGATGTTCGTCAGCTGCAGCGCCTGGCCGAGCGCGTCCGCGAAACGCTCGGCCGCCGGCCCGCGCGCGCCCAGCACGGGCAGGCACGCGAGCCCGACCGCCGACGCGACGCGCCGGCAGTAGGCGCGCAGTTCCGCCTCGTCGCCGAACCCCCGCGGCTCGACGTCGGTGGCCACGCCTTCGAGCAGCGCCTCGAGCGGTTCCCGCGGCACGGCGAACGCCGCCATGGCCTGCTGCAGCGCCCGGCCGATCGGCGAGGCCGCGCGGCCGCCGGCCGCCGCCGCGAGTTCCGCTCGCCAGAAGTCCAGGTGGGCGCGCGCGGTCGCCGCATCGGGCGCGTCGTCGACCGCGTCGTCGGCGGCGCGGCAGAACGCGTAGATCGCGGTCATGCCGGCGCGCCGCGCCGGGTCGAGGCACAGGAACCCGATCGTGAAGTTGGAGCCCGAGCGGGCGAGCACGTCGCGCGGCTCGCGCGCGGCGGTGGCCGGCAGCCCCGGGGTCACCGCGCCACCTCCACGAACCGCGGCGCGCGGGCCGACGCCAGGCCGCCGAGCACGCAGCAGAGCCGTTCGCCGCGCGTCAGGCGCACGCGCCCGCCGAGCACGTCGCCGTCCACGGCGGCGATGCGCGCGAGCACCGCCGCCGCGCCGCGCAGGATCGCCCGCAGTTCCCAGCGCAGGCGGCCCCGCACGGCGCCGACCAGCGGCCAGCCCTGCTCGAACATCGCGCCGATGCGCCGCGCCCAGAGCCGCACGAAGGCGCGCACGGCGGCGTCGGCGCACGGCGCGCGCAGCTGCGCCTCGGTCACCCCGCAGCTCGCGAGGTCCGCGGCGGGAAAGTAGACGCGGTCGCGCTCGCGCAGGTCGGCGCCGAGGTCCTGCAGGTGGTTCAGCAGCTGCAGCCCCGTGCAGACGCGGTCGGACCACGCGTCGAGCCGTTCGTCGCGGTGGCCGCACACGCGCAGCACGAGCCGGCCGACCGGATCGGCGGAGCGGCGGCAGTAGTCGAGCAGCCCGGGCAGGTCGTAGCGCTTCACGAAACGGTCCTGGGCGAACGCGTCGAGCAGGTCCAGGAACAGCTGCCGCTCCAGCCCGCACTCGGCGACCGTCGCCGCGAGGTCGACGAGCAGCGGCGCCGCGCGCGCGGTGCCGTCGAGGTGGGCCAGGAAGTCGGCCCGGAACGCCGCGAGCGCCGCGCCGTCGCGCAGTTCGTCGGCGAGGTCGTCCGCGGTGCGCGCGAACGCGTAGATGCGGTGCAGGTGCCGCCGCGCGCGCCGCGGCAAGAGCCACGACCCGACCGGGAAGTTCTCGTAGTGCAATCTCGCCATCGCGAGGTGGCGTCGCGGATCGGTCGTGGCCGGGGCAGGCGGAGAGGGAGGCAAGGCGCGGGCGGCGGCGCCGGGCGGTTGGCCGCGGGGCGGCACCGTAGCCGGTCTGCAGCGGATTTCGCAGCAAAGCTGTAACCGTGCGGCGATCCGGGACACAGCCACCCCGCCGCGGCCTTCCCGCGGCAAGGAGACATGATGGAGATCGACTTCGACGCCACGGACCGCGTGTCCGACTTCGTGACCGTTCCCGCCGGGACCTACCTCTGCCGCATCGCGGAGATCCGGCCCGGCTCGACCCGCGCCGGCGACGAGCGCTGGTCGATGCGCCTCGTCGTCGCCGAGGGCCAGCACGTCGGCAAGCAGGCGGCCTGGGACAGCCTCGTGTTCAGCACGCGCGGCCGGGCCCGCGCGCGCACGGTGCTGCAGGCGCTGGGCCTGCCCGCCTCGGGCAAGGTGCAGATCGAGCCCCAGGACCTCGAGGGCAGGACCGCCCTCGTGGACGTTCGGCCCGCCGAGTACCAGGGCCCCGACGGCGTCATGGTGCGCCGCAACGAAGTGCCCTACGACGGCTACCGCGCCGTGCCCCCTGCCGACGCGGTCGCCGAAGCACCGCCGGGACCGGCCGCAGGGCGCCGCGCGCGGGAAGCGCCAGCACAGGTCGCGCCGAGCGAGATCCCGTTCTGACCGCGCGGTTCCCGGGCGACCGGTCGACCCGGCGCCGCGGGCCGCGTTCCGCGACCGCCCGTGCCGCCCTTGGCATCGGCGCCGCGCCGCCGCGCGAGCGCCGGTGCGGAATCGACGCGGGGCGGAGGGCACCGCCTGCCGATCTCCATGGCATGCAGGTTGGTCAATTCCCTGCCTCGGCGGCCACCTCGCTGATCGAGGGCTACTGCGACGACTTCGTGTCGCTCGCGGCCGTGCTGGCGCAAACGCTGGAACAGGTGTCGATCCGCGGGATCAAGCTCGAACCGAGCCGCAGGCACCTCGAGCGGCTCGAGCACGGCATGCGCGAGATGGCGGAGGCGATCCGGGAGTTGCTGGCGAGCGGCAGGGTCTCGTCCGACTTCGAGGTCGCGCTGGGCCGGCCGAAGAAGGAACCGCCGCCAGCGGCGCCGGCACCGGCCGCCCCGCGACCGCAGCCGCCGCCGCCGCCGGTTCCGCCGGTCCAGCGGCTGCAGGCCCAGGCACCGAACCCCGCCCGGGGGCCGGGATCCCAGCCCCCACCGCGCGCCAGCCAGACCCAGCCGCACCGGCCCGCGGTCGCACCGCCGCGATCCCCCGCCCCGCAGCCGCCGGCGCCGCGCGCCGCCGCGCCGACCCAGCGCCCGGCCCCGGCTGCGCCGCAACCGCCCGCGCCGGCGCCGCACGCCGCGCGCGCGCCCGCGGCCGCTTCGCCGATGCAGGTGGCGTTCCTCGCGCTCGAGCGCGACCGCCGCACCGGCACGCTCTACGTGCAGGCCAGCCGCGAGACGATCGCCTTCGAGTTCGTCGACGGCTGCATCGTGCACAGCGCCAGCGACGGCCTCGTCGCCGACGAACGGCTCGGCGACCTGCTCGTCGAACTCGGCGCCTGCACGCGAGAGCGGCTCGCGGGCACGTTCGCCAGGCTCGCTCCCGAGGAAGGGCAGCTGCTCGGCGAAGCCATCGTGCGCGACGGTGTCGCGACCAACCTGCAGGTGATCGCCGCGCTCGAACTGCAGGTGCAGAAGCGCGTCTGCCGCGCCTGCACGTCGCCGCACGTGCACTTCGACTTCGCCGAAGGCGAACTGCGGCCCGAGGACGGCCGCGTGCGCATCGCGCCGAGCACCTGCCTGCGCAAGGCAGCGACCGGCTGAACGGCGACCGCGGCGCCGGGCCCCTCGGCGCCGCCGGGCATCGTCGCGCCCGCGCGCCCGCCGGCCGGGCCCGCCTGCCGTACGCGGTGCCGCGCACTTGACCCCCCGCGGCGACCGGGGACCATGGCCCGCCGTGACCGCCTCGCACCGCATCCAGGAACTGCGCGCGCAGATCCGGCAGGCCGACGACCAGTACTACAACCGCGGCCACAGCGACCTGACCGACGCCGAGTACGACGCGCTGTTCGCCGAACTGCGGCAGCTCGAGGCAACGCACCCGGAGCTCGCGACCCCCGACTCCCCCACGCAGCGCGTCGGCGCACCGCTGCCGAAGGGCGGCAGCTTCGCGACCGCGGCGCACCTCGCGCCGATGGGCAGCATCGAGTCGCTGATGACCGCCGGCGACGTGCGCGCCTTCGCCGAGCGCGTGCACCGGCTGCTCGAGCTGCCGCCCGGCGAGCCGCTCGGCTGGAGCTGCGAACCCAAACTCGACGGCACCTCGGCCAACCTGCTCTACGAGGACGGCCGGCTGGTGCGCGGCCTGTCGCGCGGCGACGGCGAGCACGGCGAGGACCTGACGCGGAACCTGCGCACGATCCGCAACCTGCCGCTGCAGCTCGCGGGCGCGGGCCCGTTCCCGGCGCGCATCGAGATCCGCGGCGAGGTCATCATGAGCCGCGCCGGGTTCGCGGCGCTGCAGGAGCGCGAGGAGACCAGCGCCGAGGGCACCTTCCGCAACGCGCGCAACACGGTCGCCGGCACGCTGAAGCTGCTCGACCCACGGGCCGTGCAGCGCCGCCCGCTCGACTTCATCGCCTTCGCCGCCGGCCACGCCGAGGGCGCGGCGTTCGCCACGCACCGCGAACTGCGCGCGCAGCTCGCATCGTGGGGCTTCCAGGTCGCCGAGCCGTTCGCCTTCGTGCGCGGTCTCGACGCCGTGCTGGCCTTCCGCGACGACCTCGAACGGCGCCGCGACGGCCTGCCCTACGAACTCGACGGCGTCGTCGCCAAGGTCGACGACATGGCGCTGCAGCAGCGCCTGGGCCGCACGTCGCGAACGCCGCGCTGGGCGCTCGCCTACAAGTTCGCCCCGCGCCTCGCGACGACGCGCGTGCTGCGCATCGGCGCGCAGGTCGGCCGCACGGGCGCCGTGACGCCGGTCGCGCAACTCGAGCCCGTCGACCTGGCCGGCGTCACGGTGCGCAACGCTTCGCTGCACAACTGGGCCCTGCTCGCCGAACGCGACGTGCGCGCCGGCGACACCGTCGAGATCCAGCGCGCCGGCGACGTGATCCCCGAGATCGTGCGCGTGCTGCCCGACCGCCGGCCCGCCGACGCCGCGCCGGCCGCGCCGCCCGCGTCGTGCCCGTCGTGCGGCGGAGCCCTGCACCGCGAAGGCAAGTTCCTCTACTGCAGCGACCTCGACTGCAAAGACCAGCTCGTCGGCCGCATCGTGCACCTCGCGGGCCGGCGCGCCTTCGACCTCGAGGGCCTCGGGCCCCGGCAGGTCGAGCAGCTGGTCGCCGCCGGCCTCGTCGGCTCGGTCGAGGACGTGTTCGCGCTCGCCGGCAAGCAGGCCCGGCTGCTCGAGCTCGAGCGCTGGGGCGAACGCAGCACGCAGAACCTGCTCGACCGCATCGAACGCGGCCGCACGCCGACCCTCGCGCGCTTCCTCGCCGGCATCGGCATCCGCCACGTCGGCGAGACCACGGCGAAGGACCTCGCGGCCGCGTTCGGCACGCTCGAGCGCCTGCAGTCGGCGACGCCGGAGCAGCTGACGGCGGTCGACGGCGTCGGCGAGGAGGTCGCCGCGGCGGTCGTCGAGTTCTTCGGCTCGCCGCGCAACCAGGCCACGCTGCGGGCGCTCGCCGCCGCGGGCGTGCGGCCGCAGGAGTCCGCGCCGAGCACGGCCGGGCCGCTCGCCGGGCGCGTGTTCGTGTTCACGGGCGGCCTGTCGTCGATGTCGCGCGACGAGGCGAGGTCCCGGGTCGAGGCGCTCGGCGCCACCACGGCGGGCAGCGTCGGCAAGAAGGTCACCGACGTCGTCGCCGGGGCGGACGCCGGCAGCAAGCTCGACAAGGCGCGGCAGCTCGGCCTGCGCATCCTCGACGAAGCCGCGTTCGCCGCGCTGCTCGGGCCCGCATGAAGCCGCTGCGCTACTGGGTGCGCGTGCTGGCCCTGGGCACCGTGCTCGGCCTGCTGCTCTACGTGGGCTACCTCGCCTGGGGCGTGCTGCCGTGACCAGCCGCCGCGGCGCTGCGGCGCTCAGGGCAGCCGGTGCCAGCGTTCGCAGGCGGCGCGCTCGAGCATCTCGCGGTGGTCCGGGTGCGCGATCGAGATCAGGGCCTTGGCGCGCTGCCGCAGGTTCTTGCCGCGCAGGTTCACGGCGCCGTACTCGGTGACCACCCAGTGCACGTGGGCGCGCGTCGTCACGACGCCGGCACCCGGCTTCAGCAACGGCGTGATGCGCGAGATGCCGGAGCTGGTCTGCGCCGGCAGCGCCAGGATCGGCTTGCCGCCCGCCGACAGCGCCGCACCGCGCAGGAAGTCCATCTGGCCGCCGACGCCCGAGTACATCAACGTGCCGATCGAGTCGGCGCAGACCTGGCCGGTCAGGTCGACCTCGATCGCGCTGTTGATCGCCGTCATCTTCGGATTGCGCCGGATCACGTGCGGGTCGTTCGTGTAGGTCACGTCGAGCATCGCGACGTTCGGGTTGTCGTCGAGGAAGTCGTAGGCCCGGCGCGAACCCATCATGAAGCTGGCCACGACCTTGCCCTGGTGCGTGGTCTTCCGGCGGCCGTTGATGACGCCCCTCTCGATCAGTCTCAGCACGCCGTCGGAGAACATCTCGGTGTGCACGCCGAGGTCCTTGTGGTGCTCGAGCGCCTTCAGCACGGCGTTGGGGATCGCGCCGATGCCCATCTGCAGCGTGGCGCCGTCCTCGATCAGCGCCGCGCAGTGGCGGCCGATCGCGAGTTCCTCGTCGCTCATTTCGCCGTGCAGGTGCTCGGGCAGCGGCTCGTCGACGGCGACCGCGGTGGCGAACCGGCTGTGGTGCACGAGGCCGTCGCCGTGCGAACGGGGCATGCGCGGGTTGACCTGCGCGATCACGAGGCCCGCGCTGTCGACCGCCGCGCGCGCGGTGTCGACCGAGGTGCCCAGCGAGCAGTAGCCGTGGCGGTCGGGCGGCGACACGTGCACGAGCGCGACGTCGAGCGGCAGCACGCGTTCGCGGAACAGCGAAGGCACCTCGCTGAGGAACACCGGCACGTAGTCGGCGTCGCCGCGCGCGACCGCGTCGCGCACGTTCGGGCCGACGAACAGGCAGTTCAGCCGGAAACTCCCGGCGAGGCCGGGAGCGGCGCACGGCGCGCCACCCTCGGTGTGCAGTTGCACGAGTTCGACCGCGCGCAGCTCCGGCGCGCGCGCGGCCAGGGCACGCAGCAGGATGCCGGGGGTGGCGGCCCCCCCGTGGACGAAGACCCGCTGGCCCGACTGGACCAGGCGAACGGCATCGGCGGCAGACTGGAAGCGCATCGGGGAGACCGGTTAACCGACCACGTAGAGGCGTGTCAGGTCGACGGAAGGCATACGATCACGGAGCCCTTTGCACCGGGACGCCATACGTAGTCCTTCGGTGTCGGGCGGCAGGGCCCTGAAGGCGTGCGCGCTGGCGACCAGCACCGCCTTGGTCCGGGCCCGCGACAGGGCCACGTTGAGCCGGTTGGCGGACAGGTGGAACGCCCCGCGGCTACGCACTTCGTGGGGGTCGCCGGCCGTCAGCGACACGACGACGACCTCGCGCTCCTGGCCCTGGATGCGCTCGACGGTGTCGACGACGAGCGCGTCGCTGCCCGGCAGGTTCCTGTGCTGGATCGCCGAACGCAGCAGGCGCACCTGCGCGCGGAACGGCGCGATCACGGCGATCTCGCCGGGCGGAACACGGTGGCGGCGCACGAGGTCCTCGACCAGGTCGGCGACCGCGTGGGCCTCCTCGGTCGAGCGGTGGCCGGGCTGCTGGTGGTCGATGCGCAACCAGACGACCGGCCGTTCCGGATCGAGCACTTCGTCGAGCCGGCCGCCCGGCGCGAACGGCAGCCGGCGCGCCGCCGCACCCGCGTCGGCGCGCAGCCGCCCGCCGTAGAACGAGTCGCTGACGACGCGGCAGACGCCCTCGTTCATGCGGTAGGTCGTGTCGAGCAGCAGCGCCCCGTAGAACCGGTGCAGGTGTTCGAAGATCGACACCGACGCGTCGCGGTCCGCCCGCGACGTGGTCACCACCGGCGGCAGCTGCGCGTGGTCGCCGAAGAACAACCACCGCTGCGCGCGCAGCATGCCCGGCAGCGCGTGCGGGATCGGCAGCTGGCCGGCCTCGTCGAAGACCGTGTAGTGGAACCGGTAGCCCTCCTGCAGCTTGGCGAGCTGGAAGCAGGTGCCCGCGACGACGACGCCTTTGCCGGGCAGACGCACGCGCCGCGCGTCCGCGAGCTGCACGTTCGCGCGCTGCAGCTCCTCGCGGCCGTCGTTCGACGACGAATCGAGCTTGCACAGCGGCAGCTCCGGCGCGAGCCGGCGGATCGCCAGCAGCGCGTTGTCGACGGCGCGGTGCGTGAACGCGCTGACGGCGATGCGGCAGCCCGCGGCGCACAGCAGCGCGACGACCTGCGCGAGCAGGCGCGTCTTGCCGGTGCCCGGCGGGCCCTGCACGAGGCACAGGCTCTCGGTCGCGATCGCGGCGGCCCCCGCCTCGACCTGGGCCGGGTTCATGCCGGCCGCGAGCAGACGCTGCCGCGCCCGCTCGTGGCGCCCGCCGTCGCGCTGCGGTTCGTGCGCGCCCTGCAGCACGGCCGCGAGCCGGCTCGAGCCGAACGCCGCGAGCACCGCGTCGCGCAGCCGTCCCTGCAGACCCAGCGGCCGCCGGTCGATCACGTAGGCGCGCCCCACCTCGAGGCCGTTCGCCGCGCCCCTGGCGAACGCGTCCGGCTCCAGTTCCAGGCGGCCCGCCGCGGCGTCGTAGGCGCCGCACACGAACGGCACGCCGCCTTCGAGATCGAGGCCGTCGCCGGCGACGAGCGTGTCGCCGGGGCGGAACTTCGAGCCGTTGTCCGCGACCGCGAACACGTGCGCCGGCCCGTCGGCGCCCAGGTACTCCGCGTGCTGGATGCACTCGCCCTCGAGCACGCGCAGTTCGACCGGCTGGGCGCGCAACTCGCGATGGCTGCGTTGTTCGTCGCGTTCCTCGCGGGCGAGGAAACGCAGCAGTCGCTGTTCGAGGGTCAGCTGCAAGGCGCGGTGCGGTCGACGGCGGGCCGCCGATCATCGCCGCGGGGGCGCGGCGTTCCAGCACGGAGTGCCGCGCGGCGCCAGCACCGCCGGCGCATCAGCCGAGGTTGCGCTCGGGCAGGCCGCGCAGCCGCATGACCTCGCGCGCGATCTCCTCGACCGCGAGGTAGGAGGCGTCGATCGTGCGCCAGCCCTGGCCCAGCATGAGCCGGTGCACGGACCGCACCTCGCGCTTGACGGACTCGAGGTCGGTGTAGTCGCCGCCGGCGTCGACGCCGAGGTGCCGCACGCGCGCCTCGCGCACCGTGATCAACCGCACCGGGTTGACCACGAGCCCGATCACCTTCTCCTTGGGCAGCGCCACCAGCGCCGGCGGCGGCGGCTGGTCGGGCACGAGCGGCACGTTGGCGGCCTTCACGCCCTGGTAGGCGAGGAAGAAGCAGGTCGAGCTCTTCGCCGCGCGCGAGACACCGACCAGCACCACGTCCGCGCGCGCAAGGCCGTCGGGTCGGCGTCCGTCGTCGTGCTTCAGCGTGAAGTCGATCGCGTCGCGGCGGTCGAACTCGTCGCGTTCGCTCGCGTAGAGCAGTCCGGGCTCGGCGCGCGGGGCGCGCTCGAACAGATCGTGCAGCGCCGACAGCGAAGGGCCGAGCAGGTCGACCACGGGCACGGCCTGCTGCGCGGCGGCCACGTGCATCGCGCGGCGCGTCGCGTCGGCGACCAGCGTGTAGAAGATCACGGCGTCCTGCTGCGCGGCGGCCAGCACGATCGCTTCGACCTGCTCGGGCGTGCGCACGTGGGCCTCGCGCACCACCGCCGGGTTCTGGCCGGGGAACTGCACGAGCGCGGCCTGCAGCACCGCGGCGCAGGTCGCGCCGCGGCCGTCGGAGACGATGAACAGCGTGGGCGGTTGGGCGGCATTCATGGCGGGCTGGCACCGTGAAGCTACCACGCCCGGCCGCGCCTTCGCTCTGCACGGGGTGGCGCAGAGTTGCCTGGCGAGCGCCGCCAGGTTGCGTAGCATGGCAGCGCCGTGCCCGCTGCCGATCACCCAGACCCACCGCTGCCGGATGCTGCCCTCGTCGGCGGAGCGCTCGACGGCATGTGCGTCGGACTCGTGCTGACCAATGCCGCGGGACGCGTGACCTGGGCCAATCGCGCCGCCCAGGCAACGCTGGGTTTCCAGCTCGCGGAAGCGGCCGGCCGGCCGCTCGGCACGCTGCTGAAGGACCCCACGATCGCCGAGTTCTGGCACCGCGCCAGCGAGGGTGGCGAAGTCGTGCTGGGCCAGCTGACGCTGCACTGGCCGAGCCCGCGCCAACTCAAGGCCAACGCCTCGCGATGCCTCGATGCGCGCGGCGAGTGCATCGGCCGCGCGCTGCTGTTCTGCGACGTCACCCAGGAACGCCACCTGCAGGTGCAGCTGTCCGAGGAGACCGCCCGCCGCCTGCTGCACCTCGCCGAGCAGCAGCCGGGCACGCCGGCGGCGGCGCCGCACACGGGCCTCACGCCCCAGGAACTGCGGATCCTGCGGCTCGTCGGCCGGGGCCTCGGCAACAAGGAGATCGCGCGCGAGATCCACGTCGCCGAGACGACCGTGCGGTCCCACTTGAAGCACGTCTACGGCAAGCTCGGCCTCGCCTCGCGCAGCGAGGCCATCCGCTACGCACTCCAGCACGGCCTGCAGTAGCCGACGGCGCCCCGCGAGGGTGGCCGTCGTTCGTTCGTCGAGCCGGGGGAGGAGATCCCCCCCAGCCGGCGATTCCGCGGGCAGCCTCCCGCGCCGATGGTCGCCGCGTCCTGGAGGCCATCCCATGAAACGTGTCCCGCCTGCCCGGCTGTCGTTCGTCCTGTGCGCCGGGTTCCTGTTGTTCTCGAGCGGCTGCGACAGCGGCACGCCGGCCGATGCCCAGTCGAATCCGAACGGCACGGCGCACTTCTTCCCCTACGACTCCGGCACGCGGACCTTCCTCGTGCGCAACCAGCCGGTGGCGGCGAAGGACGTGCAGCGCGACCTCAACGGCAGCCTGTGCCGGCAGTGCCACGGGTCGGCCGTCGTGGAGGTGAAGCAGTCGACGCACTACACCACCGCAGCGCCCACCGAGCGCGTCTGGTTCCCCGGCGGCGGCGCCCACGGCATGCTCGACCGCGCCTGCGGCCTGCCGGCGACGACCGGCCTGACCAACTACTCCAGCGACGTCAACCTCGGCGAGTGCGCCAAGTGCCACGTCGGCCGCTACCAGCCGATGATGGAAGGGATGTTCGCCGGCATGTTCCAGCAGTTCGGCCTGCCCGATCCCGCGGGCCAGGCGCGGCGCCTGGTCGACGCGGGCATCGACTGCCTGATCTGCCATGCGGCGGAG
>VGXW01000110.1 GCA_016873195.1 Planctomycetota bacterium
GCGGCCACCGGGGATGCCGTTTCGGCGGTCCGGCGCCTCGAAGGGCTGCTCGCGGGCCAGGACGTGCCTGCGGCCGTGCGGAAGCTGGCGGACGAGGAACTCGGCCGGCTGCGCGCGCCGAAGTAGCTCCGGCGCCCGCAGCAGCGGGCGCCGCGGGTGGCTCCCGTCAGATCGCGCCGATCGTGATCGCGAGCGCGTTGCTGCTGGTGATCGCCGTGATGTTGAACGACGGGCCGAGCTCGACGCAGAGCGCCTGCGCGTTCAGCACCACGCCCGCGAACACCGGGGTGACCGGCATGCCGATCGACAGCGTGACGCTGCCCGCGGCGGGCAGCAAGAGCAGCGTGACGTCGGGGTTCACCAGCAGGCTGCAGCCCGCACCACCCGCCGGGTGCAGCTGGGACAGCGGCGTCGACACGGTCGTGAAGCCGACCACGCCGAAGCCGACCGAACCGGCCGGGAAGCCGGTGCCGGTCGCCGAGAACGTGCGCGTGGTCCACGGCAGGTTGTCGCCGGTCAAGGCGAGCGGGCCCGCCGACCCGGTGCAGCCCGCGCCGTTCGACGCGACGGCGGCTACGGGGTTGGCCTGGTACTCGTAGACGTTGTAGGCGGGCTTGCTGCCCGAACCGCTCGTGTTCTGGCCGAGCGCCTTGTAGACCTTGCCGGTCGCCGCAACGAAGCCGCCGAAGTAGCGGCTGACGCGGCCGAGCACCGGGTCGTTGTTGTTGAAGGGCGTCGTGCCGGTCGTCGGGTTGGCGTAGATCACCCACGCGTTGGTCAGGCAGTCGAACTCGCTCGTGTAGTTGCTCGGCGAGCCGCCGTAGTTCGGGCCGTAGATGTAGGTCGTGTTCGTCGTGATCGTGATGCCGTTGCCGCCCTGCACGACGACGCGCTTGCGCAGCGGGTCGTAGATCGCCTGGTTGCCAATGACGGCCGCCGGCCAGGTGGTGCCGATGCCCGTCGGGTTGGTCAGCACGTCGCAGTCGCTGAGCTTGGTCCAGTTGCTGCCGTTCCAGCTCCAGGTGTCGAGGAAGCGGTTCTGCTCGAGCGCCGTGCTCGTGCCGTTCAGCGCCGTGTTGTCGACACCGCAGCACAGGAACACGTCGAAGAACGAGTCGACCCGGCTCAGCAGGCTGTGCTGCGAGCGGGCCGGCGGCACCGTCGACGGCGCGAGCTGGATCCAGGTGCCGCCGATCAGGAGCCACGTCTCGTTGCTGAGCGCGGGCGGCGTCGGCGGGGTCGTCGACGGCGGCAGCGAGGTCTGGCCGCCGAACAGCAGCAGGCCGCCGAGGTTCGGGTCGAAGGCCATCGCCGGCAACTGCCGCGGCGACGGGCTCACGGCCGGCGCGAGCTGGGTCCACGCGTTCGTCGCCGGGTCGTACTCCCACGTGTCGTTCAGCAGGGTCGGCGTGGTGCCCCTGGTGTTGCCGCCGAACACGACGAGCCGGTTGGTGGCCGGGTTCCACGCCACGCTGTGGTAGCCGCGCGAGGGCGGCGAGCCGGCCGCGCCGTGCGCGATCAGCTGCGTGAACGTGCCGGCGACGGCGTCGAAGGCCCACAGGTCGTTGGTCGTCGTCGTCGTGTTGTTGCCGAGGCTGCCGCCGAACACCCAGAGCTTGTCGAAGCTGGCGGCGCCGCAGGTGTCGGCGCGGAAGGTCGTGTTCACGGCGGGCGTGGTCGGCGGCGTGCCGGCCGGCGTCGTGGTCCCGGCCGCCCGGACGGCGGTCCAGGCGGCGCGCGGCGCGGTCCGGGAGATCAGCGTGGGGGCGGGCAGCTGCGCCAGCGCGTGGCCGGCGAGCAGCGGGAGGATCACGAGGGGGATGTGACGCATGGGTGGGATCAGGTGGGTTTCCTGCGGGGGAAGCGACGTTCGGGCCGGAGTGGCCAACGGAAAATGGCGGACTGCCATGGCCGGCTGGAGCATGCGGTGCAGCGTGTCGCGGACCTTCGTGGCCTCGACAGGGACCGCCGCAGCGGCGCTCGCGCGCATGGTCCCGTTCGTTGCAGGTCGCCGCGTCGTGGCGGTGGACGCTCAACCTCGCGCCGCGATGGCCTCCAGCCAGGTATCCAGCCGCGCGAAGGTGGCGGCAACGTGTGGCCGCGCACGCAGTGCGCGATCCCGCAGGGCCGCCAGCTTGCTCGGGTCGAGGCGGGTCTGGTAGGCATGGCGGAAGAAGTGGCGGAACAGCAGCAGTTCGCGCAGGTCCTCGAGCGCCTCCAGGACGACGATGGCCGGTCGCACGCCCGGGATCTCCAATGCCATGGTCTCGAGCAGAGAGCGGTGCCAGTTCGTCCCGCTCGGTTCCGTACCGAACACCCGGGCCACACGTGCCAGCGCGGCTTCGAACGCACCGTAGGCGTGGTGCAGGGCCACCGCGGCGCGGGCGATGATCCCTGGGTCCGAGGTGGAGGGGTCCAGCGGCAACGAGGCCAGTTCCTCGACCCGCACCAGGAACGCGTCGCGGTCGCTCGCGATCTCCACGCGCAGGACCTGGATGGCACCGTTCACAGCGGCACCCCCTCGAAGGCGATCCTCGCCGCGAGGCTCGCACCTGCAGTCTCGAGTTCCACGAGGTCCACGGGGCAGTCGAACAGGCCGTTGAGGCTCGCCAGCGCGGTGAAGTACTCGGCTGATCGCACGCCCTCGGCGGCCAGGTCGACGTCGCTGCGCTCGGTCACGTTTTCGCGCGCCAGGGATCCGAACAGCACGACCCGCCTGGCGCCGTGGCTCTGCAGGATGCGCAGGGCCTCCGGCAGGCACGCACGCAGGCGAGTCGCCCTGGCAAGAGCCCGCTGCCGGCTCTCGGCCTGCCTGCGGCGCCAGTTCGCGATCATCTCGTCGATCGAAACCGCCATGGCATCACGATACCGCACGGCGACGGGCGCTGGCAGCAGAGGGCGCTCGGATCCGGCCCCCGCCGCTGGGCGCCGCGGGCTCACGGCAGGAACCGGCTCGCCTGCGCGAGCTTCTGCGGCAGGTACTCCTCGATCACGAAGTTCAACCCGTGTTTGGCGAGCGCCTGCTGCTCGGCGCGTTTGCCGGACTTCAGCATCATCTCGATCGCCTTCTGCCACTCCCGATGCGCCTGGAAGAACGGGTCGTTCTTGAGCATGTCCTGCGCGCGCTTGATGTCGACGTCCTTGAGGTCGTGGGTCGGCAGGTCGTAGTCGACGACGTCCTGCGGCGAGACACCGAGGAAACGCGCGTGCGGCACGCAGAAGAACTGGTTCAGGTGCACGGCGTTGCCCGAGCCGACCTTCAGCGTGCGGTAGATGTTGCTGAAGGCGTAGGGGTCGCAGTCGTTGAACGCGTAGACCGGCAGCCGGTGGTCGTCGCTGAGCTTGCGCACGAAGCGCCGCGTCGCGCGCGTCGGCACGCCGGCGGTGCCGATCAGGATGCAGTTCGCGGTCTTCCAGTAGTTGTGCTGCGAGAGCCGCTCGAACATGCCGATGGTCTCGATCACGAGCACGAACTTCGCCTTGGTCTCGAAGCCCAGGTGTTCGACCGACGACGGGATCGAGTAGGCGCCCGAGCCGAAGCCCGTGCAGTCGATGCGCAGCGCGCGGCCGCTGTCGCGGTCGCGGTCGAGCACGACGAGCTGGCCGGCGACCTTGCCGCCGTGTTCGTCGGCCTTGAAGCGCAGGTGCTCGCGCATCACGCCTTCCAGCGAGAACAGCGCCTCGATGTCGTCCATCGCCGCGTCGGACTCGGGCTGCTCGTCGAACTTCGCCTCCTCCCAGTTCTTCGACACGTAGTAGGCCTCTCGTTTGGTCGCGAAGTCGTCCTCGTCGACGAGCTGTTTGGACAGCGCCATCATCTTGAGCGTCTGCGCGAACGACTTGACGGTGTTGACCGTCAGCGTGCGCTCGACGCGCGAGCGGCCCATCACGAAGTAGCCGTCCTTCCGGTCGTAGCGCGCGTTCTTCAGCGAGCGGTCCGGGAACTTCAGCTCCGGCTTGTCCTGCTTCTGGATCTTCTCGTGCACGTGCTGCGCGCAGCGCTCGATCTCGCGCAGCGTGACCTTGTCGAGGTGCGAGAGGGCCGAACGCGCCTTCTTCGGCCGGGGCTTCGGCGTGAACTTCTTGCTGGCCATGGCGGTCTCTGCTGCAGCTCAGGTGGGGATGCGGGGGTGGCGGGCTCCGGTCACAGCTTGCGCGACTTCTCGAGCACGTGCGTCAGGTTGTCGCGCGCCTTCTGCGCCTGCTTGTCGTCGAGCTTCAGGATGTCCTGCAGCGCCACGACCAGGTGCGGGATGTAGGTCTCGATGTAGTTGCGCTTCTTGAACTCGCTGGCGAGCTTCCGGCCCTTGCGCACGTGTTGGCCGAGCTTCCGGCCGCACTCCATCAGGGCGAGCCGCAGTTCGTCGCGGATCTCGTCGTAGCTCGCGATCGCCTCCTTGGACTCGGAGGTGAACGGCACCCAGACCGACGCGATGTGCACGAACACGACCATCGGGCCGACCGGCAGCGCCCCGCGCGGCTGCTGCAGGCCGTAGTTCTTCCAGTTCGTGTCGATCACGGCCTTGGTGATCGCGCAGGCCGACTGCTGGAACACCAGCGGCACGCGGTTGGCGTAGCGGATCAGCCGGATCGGCTCGTCGGCCGCGCCCATCAGCGCTTCGTCGTTCTCGGGCTTCTTCTTGGCGACCTCGACGATCCTGCCCGCGTCGGTCAGGTGCAAGGTGTCGCCGGGCTTGCCGTAGGCGATGCCGACCTCGACCGCGAACGGCCGGCC
The DNA here is from genome assembly GCA_016873195.1 of Planctomycetota bacterium. Taxonomy (GTDB): domain Bacteria; phylum Planctomycetota; class UBA1135; order UBA1135; family UBA2386; genus VGXW01. The sequence goes on from VGXW01000110.1 coordinate 4,736, forward strand.
GCGGTAGACGACCGGCTTGCGCGACGTCGCCACGTAGAAGTCGGCTTCGACCTCCTTCTTGAGGCCGGTGACGATCAGGTCCTCGCCGATCGGCGCGATGCACGACAGCGGCGGCGCCATGATCTTCGTCGCGTCGATCGCGGCCTTCATCTTCTGCACCGTCGCCGTGTCGAGCCGCCTCGGGTTGGACTCGGGATTGATGCCGGCCGCGGCGCAGATCTCCTTCGCGGTCGTCGGACCGACGCGCGAGAAGTCCTGCTGCAGGAACGCGCTGGTGGTGCGGTTGTCGCTCTCGGCGATCATCTTGAGCAGGATGCCGAGCTCGACGCCGTGCGGGTGCGGCTTGATCTCCTCGACCTCCTTCGGCAGTTCGTTGCTGGCGCGCCGGTACTCGGTCGTGTTGCCGTCGGGGTCGGTGTAGACGAGGTGCACGTGCGGGTTCGCCACCGCGCACAGCTTCAGGAACTCCTCGACGCTCTTCTGGCCGCGCCGGTACTCGCCCTCGAGGTCGATCGCCACCTCGGTGCCGTGGTCCTTGTCCCACTCGATGACCCAGTCCTTGGTGTCGGGGCGGTTCTTCGCCGTGTCGATGCGGATCTCGAACGCGGTCGGCACCGACTTCCTGCCGGGCTTGCTGCGCACGCGCACCGGGGCGCCGGTCGTCAGCTGGCCGTACATGCCCGCGGCGCTGATGCCGATGCCCTGTTGCCCGCGGCTCTGGCGCAGCCGGTGGAATTTGCTGCCGTAGAGCAAGCGGCCGAACACGTTGCCGACCTGGGCCTTGACGATGCCCGGGCCGTTGTCCTCGACGGTGATCGTGAACTGCTTCTCGCTCTGGCCAATGCGCGAGATCCGGATCCTGACCTCGGGCAGGATGCGCGCCTCCTCGCACGCGTCGAGGCTGTTGTCGACGGCCTCCTTGACCGCGGTCAAGAGCGCCTTGCGCGGGCTGTCGAAACCGAGCAGGTGACGGTTCTTGGTGAAGAACTCGCTGACCGAGATCTCGCGCTGGCGCTTGGCCATCGCCTCGGCGGTGGCGCCGGCCCGTTCGCGGCCGTCGGCGTCCCTCGGCTTCCTCTCGGCGGGCGCGTCCGGGGCCTTGCCGGCGGCCGGCGCCTTCGGTTCCTTCGCGGTTGCCATCGCGGTCTTCTCGTCCTCGGTCTCGGCGAACAGGCTCTGCTGTCCAGGGTTGTGGGTCATCGAGGTGCTGGGATCCGGGGGATGCGGCGCGCGGCGGTCGGGTGCACGCGTGCCGGCGGCGCCCGGGACGCGGCCAGGGCGCAGGACGCGGCGGCACTGCTGGCGCCGGCGGTCGAAGGCGCCACGGTGGGGAGCCGGACCCCCCGGTTCCACCGCCCGTGCCAGTGTCGACGATCCTGTCGGGTCCTGACCGACCCGAGCGCGGCGCAAGATACACAGGCGGGCTCAGGTCGGAAGCAGATTCCTGCGGGGCGGGGCGACGACCAGGCTGCCCGTCGCGCCTACCAGCACACGCGCAGCAGCCAGCCGTGCCCGGTGGTGCCCGACAGCGTCGTCACCTTCGCGAGCCCGGCCCGCTGCAGCAGCGGCAGCCAGCGCTCCGCCGCTCGCGCCATCGCGTCGGGCCGCGGCAGGTGCAGGCTCGCGTCGAGCAGCGTGCGCAGCAGGGCGCGCGCGGTCGCGACGTGGCGGCCGAGCAGCATCCCGAGGTCGAACTCGCCGCGGCCGTTCCAGCCGGGCGGCGCGTGCGGCACGGCGGCCACCGCCTGCGCCGGCGCGCCCGCTTCCTGCGCCGCGCGCGCGAGCACCGCCTCGACGTGATCGCGACCGCCGGAGTCGATGCCGAGCACCGCGACGCCGTGGCCCGCCGCGAGCCAGAACTCTGGGAATACTCCGAATCCGGCCCGCAGCACGGAGTCGCCGCCGAGTTCGGCGCGGATGCCGTTCCGCGCCAGCACCTGTCGCAGCACGGGGACGGCGTCGGCGCCCGCGCTGAGCGGCACGGCGATCGTCAGGTTGCCGAACACCGAGTGGTCCTTCGTGCCTGGCGCGTTCGCGCGCCAGAGGTGCAGCACCTCGTCGCCGAACAACGGCGCGAGGTCCTTCGCGAGGTCCATGCCGTTCCAGCGCGCGAACCGCGCGCGCACCTCCGCCAGGTCGCGGTCCTCGAAGCAGGCCTCGGCCACCAGCGCGGCTTCCCACAGCGACGCCGGGTCCCAGTGGCTCTGCGAGAAGGCCACCGTGTCGGGTGGCAGCAGCCGTTCCAGCGCGGGCACGCCGGGCCGCGGTGGCACGAGGCCGGCGAACAGGCCGCGCGCGCCGGGGCCGAACTGCACGCCGAGGTCGAGACGGAGCCGCGGGCCGGCGCAGCCCAGTTCCACCGTGAACTGCTGCGTCGCCGGGCCGAGCAGGGAGCGGTACCAGTCGCGGTTCTGCCAGCGGTCGCGCGCGAGGCCCAGCGCTGCGGGCACGTCGACCACCGCGCGCAGCACGGTGGGCGGGGCCAGCGGGGCGGCCGCGGCGCGCCGCTGCGCTGCCGCCGCGCAGTCCTCTCTGGCCGCGAGCACGGCGACGAGCCGGCCGTCGATCAGCCGGGGCGGCACGAACTCCAGGTCGCGCCAGCGGCGGCCCTTGTCCTCGGTCGCGAACAGCCGCGCGAAGAAGCCGCGGCACTCGTCGCCCAGCAGGGCCAGGTCGGTGTGCCCGTCCGGTTCGGCCTCGATCGTCAGCGACCAGCGCGGTGCGTGCAGGGCGTCCTCCGCCTGCTCGAGCCAGGCCGCGACCGTGATCGCGCCGGCGTAGTCGTGGAGTCGCGGCCGTTGCCGCGCGGACGCCGCGCCGTCGTCGCGCCGCAGCAGTTCGGCCGCGACCGCTTCGGACCAGGGCCGCCACAGCGCTTCGGCCTCGGCGGTCGCGAGCAGCGAACCCAGGTCGGTCGGGCCCAGGCGCGCGCGCCACGCGGCGGGGCCGCAGGTCTGCAGCACGAGGAACGCCGGCGGCTGGGCTGCTGCTGCGGCGAGCAGCAGGAACGGCGCGGCGAGACGGAGCAGCAGGCGGTGCGGCAGGCGGTGCAACATGGTCCTCCCGGGGAAGGTGCGCAGCGTAGCGCGCACAGCGCTCGGACAGCGCGCTGGCGCCGGTCCTGACGATCCGCGATCCTGCGCGCGTGACCGCGTCCGCGAACCCGCCGCCGCCCGCGCCGCCGCCCGCTCGGCCGAACGCTCGGCCGAACGCCGACCGGCCCGTGCGCTGGCGGACCGCGCTGGTGCTCGCCGCGCTCGGCCCGTTCGGATTCGGCCTGCAGGCGCTCGCGACCGCTTCGCCCGCGGCGACCGAGTGGTTCTACGCGCGCGGTCTGTTCCCGGCCGTGCAGCGGGCGCAGTCGGCCTTCGTGTCCTGGTCGCCGGTTTCGGTCGGCGAGTCGCTGCTGATCGCGCTGGTCACTCTGCTGCTGCTGCGCAGCGCGCTCGGGATCGTCGCTTGCTGCCGCCGCCGCCGCCGGCTCCGCAACCTGCTCGGCCACGCGTTCGCCCAACTGGCCGCACTCGCGGGCGTGCTGTTCCTGTCGTTCCAGCTGCTGTGGGCGCTGAACCACGCGCGCCTGCCGCTGTCGACGCAGCTCGACCTGCACCCCGCCCCCGCCGAGCCCGCCGCACTCGCGCGCGTGGCGCAACGGCTCGCCGAACGCGCCGCGGCGGCGCGGCCGGCCGGCTTCGACGCGTGCGCGCCGCTGCCGGAAGGCTCCGTCGCCGCGATCGCCGACGTCTACGACGCGGCGGGCCGCACCTGGCCCGCGCTCGCCGGGCCGCGGCCTGCGCTCCGCACCGCGTGGATCTCGCGGCTGATGACGCTCGGCTCGATCACCGGCATCTACAGCCCGTTCACCGGCGAGCCGCACGTGAACGGCGAACTGCCGCCCGTGCTGCTGCTGGCGGTGGCCTGCCACGAGGTCGCGCACCAGCGCGGTTACGCGCGCGAGGACGAAGCGAACTTCCTCGCGTGGTGGGTGGGCTCGCGCTCCCGGGAGCCGGCGGTCGCCTACGCGTGCGAGCTGTTCGCGTGGCGCACGGCGATGGCGCAGCTGTGGCACGTCGACTTCACGGCCTGGCAGCGGCTGCGGCGCGCGGCGCCGCCGGAGCTGCTCGCGGACGACGAGGTGATCGCGGCGTTCTGGCGGCGCCAGCCGAAGACCGTCACCAAGGTGCTGACCACGATCACGACGGCGACCAACGACCTCTACCTGAAGAGCTCGGGCCACCGCGACGGCGTGCGCAGCTACGGCCGCATGGTCGACCTGCTGATCGCCGCGCTCGATGGGTGAAGCGCGGGCAGGCGGGGCCTTGCCCGCAGCCTGCGCCACCCCGGGCCTGGTCCCCAGCCGGCCGGGTCACTCGACGCGCACGCGCACCAGCAGCTCGCGGCCGTCGAGAGCGGTGGCGAACACGAAGGCGCGCGGGCGGAGCGGTTCGGTCGTCCTGCGAGGTGCTGCCGTCGCTGGTCGGCTCGTTCGCACCGGCGGCGCTCCGCGACCACCTCGAGCGCCACGACCTCCGCAGCGCACGGGCCACGGGAATCCGTAGCCTCGTGCGGATTCCCGTGGCTTCGCCGCTCCCTGGCAGCGCGCCGCTGGACGCTCGCTGGCACTACTGTCGTCGGCCGAACCACTTGCAACGATGCCTCGCCGACGCCGTGGCCCGGCACAGCCATTGCTTGGCGCGCGGCCAGCGCGCTGATGCCCGGATGGGCCGGTTTCACCGCGCGCCAGGAGTTCGAATGCCCGTGCTCGCACCTGCTACCCTGAAGCCGGCCGCCGAAGCCGGCCGCCCAGCGCGCCGATCCGCCGCACGGACGTTGCGCATCGCCCGAGTCCACGCTGGCGCCCCTCGTCCAGGGCTGCGCCTGCTCGGCCTCGTGTCCGGCCAGCCAGGTCATGGGCCTGCCCCATGCGCGCCCCCGGTTCATCAGGATGCCCATGTCGCCTCGGCTGGCGGAAGGGGGTCTTGTGGGTCCTAGCCGGAGAAGCTTCTTCAAGGCCATCGCGGCCGGTGGCGCGGGCCTCGCCCTGAACGATGTCGTCGATCCGCGGCGAGTCCGTGCCGCTGCGGCTGGCACGAAGCTGAAGGACGCGCGGGAGGTCAGGACCGCGTGCAACTTCTGCTCGTGCGGCTGCGGGATCATCTGTCACGTGAAGGGGGGCGAACTCGTCCACCTCGACGGGGATCCGGACCATGTCATCAACCAGGGTGCGCTCTGCTCGAAGGGTGCGGCCATGCAGGCCACGCACTCCGCGTCCTGGCGGGTGCAGAAGCCGTTGTACCGGGCGCCCGGCGGCGATGGCTGGCAAGCCATCTCGTGGGACGAGGCGTTCGACAAGATCGCCGCGAAGATCAAGGCGACCCGGGACGCGACGTGGATCGCGACCGACAAGGTCGGGGACAAGGAGTACAAGGCCAATCGCACCGATGCGATCGCGTTCCTGGGCGGCGCGCAGAACACCAACGAGGAGTGCTACCTCTACGCGAAGATGGCGCGCCTGTTCGGAACGGCCTACGTCGAACACCAGGCGAGACTTTGACACTCCCCGACGGTGCCCAGTTTGGGCGCCTCGTTCGGCCGCGGCGCGATGACCAACCACTGGCTGGATCTCCAGCACGCGAAGGTGTTCCTGATCGCAGGCTCCAACGCGGCCGAGAACCACGTCATGTCGATGAAGTGGGTGATGAAGGCCAAGGAGAAGGGCGCCAAGGTCATCCACGTCGACCCCCGCTACACGCGCACCTCTTCGATCGCGGATGTCTACGCCCGGATCCGTCCCGGCGCGGACATCGGCTACCTCGGCGCGATCATCAGCCACCTGATCCAGAACAAGCTGTATGACGCCGACTACGTCGCGACGCACACCAACGCGCTGCTGTTGATCAAGGACGAGTTCGCCTTCGAGGGCGGCCTGTTCTCGGGCTACAACGAGGCCGAGCACAAGTACGACGCCGCCTCGTGGGGCTACGTGCTCGACCCGACCACCAAGACGCCGCTGCGGGCCGAGAACCTCGATGATCCGAGGTGCGTGTTCCAGAGGCTCGCGCGGCACTTCGCCCGCTACACGCTCGAGGAGGGCGAACGGATCTCCGGGATCCCGGCAGCGACGATCCGGCTCATCGCCGAAACGATGGCCGCCAATCGGCCGGGAACGATCATGTACGCGCTCGGCATGACCCAGCACACGACGGGCGTGCAGGGGATCCGGTGCTATCCGATCATCCAGCTGCTCCTCGGGAACATCGGCGTGGCCGGCGGAGGGGTGAACGCGTTGCGCGGCGAGCCCAACGTGCAGGGCGCCTGCGACATGAGCGTGCTCTTCAACTACTTCGCCGGCTACACGGCCCAGCCCGATTCCGACCTGCCGACGCTCGAGGACTACGCGAAGAAGTACGGGACCTTCCGCGCGAGGTTCGTCGTCAACGCGCTCAAGGCCTGGTTCGGCGACGCCGCGACGCCGGCCAACGACTTCGGCTACGGCATGCTGATGAAGAAGCGAGCCGGGGCCAGCTACACCGCGTTCCAGATGATCGAGGAGGCCCACCGGGGGAACCTCAAGCTGCTCTACGTGTTGGGGCAGAACCCGATGGTCAGCCAGCCCAACCTGAGCCTGGTGCACGAAGGCCTCTCCAAGCTCGACATGCTCGTGGTGCAGGACCTCTGGGACACGGAGACGGCTGCGTTCTGGAAGCGACCCGGCTGTGACCCGGCGGCGATCAAGACCGAGGTGCTGCTGCTGCCGGCCTCCTACTTCATGGAGAAGGAGGGCACGATCACGGGTTCCGGACGTTTGGTGCAGTGGCGCGACCGCGCCGTGCAGCCGCCCGGCGAGGCGCGCGAGGACATCGAGATCCTCGACGCGCTCTTCAAGCGGGTTCGCGCTCTCTACAAGGGCTCGGTCCAGGACAAGGACCAGGCCTTGCTCCAGGCCGTCTGGGCCTACGACGGTCCGTCGAAGGCCGAGGAGGTGCTCAAGGAGATCTCGGGCAAGAACCTGAAGACCGGAGATCTGCTCGGCGGCATTGCCGAGCTGCAAGGCGACGGCACGACCAGTTCGGGCAGCTGGATCTACGCCGGCGTGTTCAAGGCCGGCAAGAACCTCGCCCGGCGCCGCGACAACAAGACCGACCCGTCCGGTCTCGGGATCTACCCGGGCTTCGCCTGGACCTGGCCCGGCAACATGCACATCCTGTACAACCGCGCGTCCGCGGACCGCAGCGGCAAGCCGTTCCCGCACGTCAAGCCGGTGGTCTGGTGGGACGATGCGAAGAAGGAGTGGGCGGGACACGACACGCCCGACGTCCCCGTCAAGACAGACGGGCCGGAAACCGAGAACGGACAGCGGCCGTTCCGCATGACTGCCGAGGGCCTCGGACGCCTCTTCGCGGCACCGTACAAGCATCCAGATGCCAAGGCGAAGGAGGCTGGCAAGGACCTCCCGCGCGACAGCTCCGGCGTACTGGTCGACGGCCCGCTGCCCGAGTTCTACGAGCCTGTCGAGAGCCCCGTCGCCAATCCGATGCACCCCAAGGTGCAGGTGAACCCGGCGCTGAAGTACCCCCGCATTCCGGGGCGGCAGCCACTCGGCACGACCGGCGCGTTCCCGTTCGTCCTGTGCACCGCCAGCATGACCGAGCACTGGTGCGCGGGCTCGGTGACTCGCAACGTCCCCTGGCTGAACGAACTCGTGCCCGAGCCGTGGTGCGAGATCTCGGAGAAGCTGGCGGCGGAGCAGGGTATCCGCAGCGGCGATCTCGTGAAGGTCTCGTCGGCGCGTGGCGCGGTGACCGTCAAGGCCTCCGTCACCAACCGCATGCAGCCCCTCGTCGTCGACGGCAAGCAGATCCACGTGGTCTGGATGCCGTACAACTGGGGCTTCAAGGGGCTCAGCCCGGGGCCGAGCACGAACTACCTGACCATCGACGCCGGTGACCCCAATACCGGCTGCCAGGAGACCAAGGCCTGCCTTGTCAACGTGCAGCGGGTCGGGCCGATGGTGAGTTGAAGATGGGCGCGAGCACGGAGTGGATCGTGGCTCACCCCTACCTCGAGCCCCTCGCTCGGCTCCACGGTTCCCTCGCGGCGGCGCCGCGCGGGGCACTGCGCCGAGGCGAAGGGCGAGGGACGAGCGCCGACGAAGGTGATGCGCCGCTCCTGCAGCGCCCCGCCTCGGCCGCGTGGCTGGCGGCGGCCAGCGATCACCTGGGGGATCTGCTGGCGCAGGTTTCCCAGGACTCGTCGCTGCCGGCCAACGTCGTGGAGGCTTGCCGGAAGCTCGCGGGCGAACTCGGACTCCCGGGCGAGCGCGTTCGTGCGCTCCAGTGGCTCACGACCGGCGCTGACCCCGCGCCCGTCACCGCCCACGGCTGGCTCCTGGGAATCCTCGGTTGGGCCGCGCTGCGACAGGTCGTGGGGGCGGTCGTCCACGACGGCGCATGGGGCCGGCGGCAGTGCCCGACCTGCGGCGCGCTGCCGGCCATGGCCCAGATCGTCGCCGAGGCGACCTCCTCGAGGCGACTGCTGGCCTGCGGGCTGTGCGGGACCCGATGGAGCTACCGGCGGATCGGCTGCCCCTTCTGCGGCACGGAGGCGGCCGAGCACCTCGGCATCCTGGCGGTGGACGACGACGAGAGGCTGCGGATCGACGTCTGCCGCCAATGCAAGGGATACCTCAAGACCTACGCGGGCGAGGGGGACGAGGAGCTGTTCCTCTCGGACTGGCCCACGATGCACCTGGACGTGCTGGCCCATGAGCAGGGCTTCGTGCGCGCAGGAAGCTCCTTGTACGA